>NZ_CP072392.1:2310384-2597320 GCF_017742835.1 Aquabacter sp. L1I39 | reverse complement strand
ACAAGATCGCGGCGATGGAAGAAGCGGGCATCCGCGTCTCTCCCTCCCCGGCGCGCCTCGGGAAGACCCTCGTCGAGGTGCTGAAGGGCTGATGAACCTGACGGGCCGGAGCATCGCTTCGGCCCGTCAGCGTTCGGTCTGCCTGCAGGACAGGGCGGGAATGCAGCAAAAAGCGGGAAACTCCGCCGCTGGGTGCTTTCGTCCTCCTTGCGTCAGGGTTATGTACAACGTGCCGGCCCGCTGCCCGGGTTCAGCCCGGAAGGTCCGGCGGATGGGGGAAGATCTCCCCCGAATGCAATTTGTGCCAGTGGACGATCGTGGGGCTTCGTCGGGCCGCAATTGTGCGCCATAGACGAGGCCGTTCCCGATCCTCCTGGGATGGAAGCCCATGTCGCGCGCCGATCAGAATGATCAGTTTCTTGCCACCTCCTTCCTCTATGGCGCCAATGCGGCGTGGATCGAGGATCTCTATGCCCGGTACGAGGCCGATCCGTCGTCGGTCGATGCCCAGTGGCAGAGCTTCTTCTCCGCGCTGAAGGATGATCCGAACGAGGTCCGCAAGAATGCGGAAGGTGCCTCCTGGAAGAAGTCCGGCTGGCCGATCCATGCCAATGGCGAGCTCGTCTCCGCCATGGACGGCAACTGGATCGAAGTCGAGAAGAAGGTCTCCGATAAGGTCAAGGAGAAGGCCCAGAAGGCGGGCGTCGAATTCTCGGCCTCCGAGGTCCAGCAGGCCACCCGTGACAGCGTCAAGGCGCTGATGATGATCCGCGCCTATCGCATGCGCGGCCATCTGCATGCCGATCTTGATCCCCTGCACCTGACCCCGCCCCGCGAGGCGCCCGAGCTCGACCCGGCGTCCTATGGCTTCTACGAGGCCGATCTCGACCGCAAGATCTTCATCGACCACGTGCTGGGGCTTGAATTCGCCACCGTGCGCGAGATGCTGGCCATCCTGCGCCGCACCTATTGCCGCTCCATCGGCGTCGAGTTCATGCACATCTCCTCCCCCGAGGAGAAGGCGTGGATCCAGGAGCGCATCGAGGGCGTGGACAAGGAAGTGTCCTTCACCCGCGAGGGCAAGCGCGCCATCCTCAACAAGCTGGTGGAGGCCGAGGGCTTCGAGAAGTTCCTCGACGTCAAGTATACCGGAACCAAGCGCTTCGGCCTTGACGGCGGCGAGAGCCTGATCCCGGCGCTGGAACAGATCATCAAGCGTGGCGGCAATCTGGGCGTGAAGGAAATCGTGTTCGGCATGGCCCATCGCGGCCGCCTGAACTCCCTCACCCAGGTGATGGGCAAGCCCCACCGGGCCCTGTTCCACGAGTTCAAGGGCGGCTCCTGGGCCCCCGACGACGTGGAAGGCTCCGGCGACGTGAAGTACCACCTGGGCGCTTCGTCGGACCGCGAGTTCGACGGCAACAAGGTGCATCTGTCTCTCACCGCCAACCCCTCCCATCTGGAAATCGTCGATCCGGTGGTGCTCGGCAAGGCTCGCGCCAAGCAGGACCAGCTCAAGGACACCGAGCGCGTGCAGGTTCTGCCGCTGCTCATCCACGGCGACGCGGCCTTCGCCGGCCAGGGCGTGGTGGCCGAATGCCTGGGCCTGTCCGGGCTGAAGGGTCACCGCACCGGCGGCTCACTGCACTTCATCATCAATAACCAGATCGGCTTCACCACCAATCCGCGCTATTCGCGCTCCTCGCCCTATCCCTCCGACGTGGCGAAGATGATCGAGGCGCCGATCTTCCATGTGAATGGCGACGATCCGGAGGCGGTCACCTTCTGCGCCAAGGTGGCGATCGAGTTCCGGCAGCGCTTCCATAAGCCTGTCGTCATCGACATGTTCTGCTACCGCCGCTTCGGCCACAATGAGGGCGATGAGCCGGCGTTCACGCAGCCGCACATGTACAAGGTCATCCGCGAGCATCCCTCCGTGCTCGAGCTCTATTCCAAGAAGCTCGAGACCGAAGGCGTGATCGATGCGGGCGAGCTGGACAAGATGCGCGCCGCCTGGCGCGACCATCTGGAAGGCGAGTATGAGGCCGGCCAGGCCTACAAGCCCAACAAGGCCGACTGGCTGGACGGCCGCTGGGCCGGCTTCCGCCCCGCCCACGAGGATGATGATCCGCGCCGGGGCGACACCGGCGTGGACATGGAGAAGCTGAAGGCCATTGGCGAGAAGATCACCAAGGTGCCCGAGGGCTTCAATGTCCACCGCACCATCCAGCGCTTCCTGGACAATCGCCGCAAGGCGATCGAGGACGGTGCCGGCATCGACTGGGCGACCGGCGAGGCCCTGGCCTTCTGCACCCTGCTGGAAGAAGGCCGCCCCGTGCGCCTCTCCGGCCAGGATTGCGAACGCGGCACCTTCTCGCAGCGCCATTCCGTGCTCACCGACCAGGTGACCGAGGCCCGCTACAAGCCCTTCAACCATCTGGGCGAGGGCCAGGCCAAGTACGAGGTCATCAATTCGATGCTCTCGGAAGAGGCGGTGCTGGGTTTTGAATATGGCTACACCCTCTCCGAGCCCAACACGTTGGTGCTCTGGGAAGCCCAGTTCGGCGACTTCGCCAACGGTGCGCAGGTGGTGTTCGACCAGTTCATCTCCTCGGCCGAGCGCAAGTGGCTGCGCATGTCCGGCCTCGTCTGCCTGCTGCCGCACGGCTATGAAGGCCAGGGGCCGGAGCACTCCTCCGCCCGTCTGGAGCGCTATCTCCAGATGTGCGCCGAAGACAACATGCAGGTGGCCAACTGCACCACGCCGGCCAACTACTTCCACATCCTGCGCCGGCAGATGAAGCGGGAATTCCGCAAGCCGCTCATCCTGATGACGCCCAAGTCCCTGCTGCGCCACAAGCGGGCCGTCTCGCGGCTCGACGAGATGGCGGCGGGCACCTCGTTCCACCGCGTGCTGCTGGACGACGCCCAGACCCGTTCTGGCGAGGCCATCACCCTGGTGCCGGACGACAAGATCCGGCGCGTGGTGCTGTGCACCGGCAAGGTCTATTACGACCTCTATGAGGAGCGCGAGAAGCGCGGCATCAACGACATCTACCTGTTGCGCGTCGAGCAGCTTTATCCGTTCCCGCTGAAGACGATGGTGCAGCTGCTCTCGCGCTTCAAGGGCGCCGAGGTGGTGTGGTGCCAGGAAGAGCCCAAGAACCAGGGCTCCTGGTTCTTTATCCAGCCTTATCTGGAATGGGTGCTGGACAATGTGGGCGGCGCTTCCAAGCGTCCCCGTTATGCCGGCCGCGCGGCGTCCGCCGCGACGGCCACGGGCCTGATGTCCAAGCATCTGGCGCAGCTGAAGGCCTTCTTGGAGGAGGCTCTGGGTTGAGGGGGCAGGGGTGGCTTTTTTCGCGATGCGGCTGCGCGCTCCGCGCGTGACCTTTCCGTTCGATGCCACCCCTGAGGAAATGGCGCTGATGCAGTTGCACGGCGCCTATTGGCACGACAAGGCACAGGCCGGCATCGCCATCGTGGTGGGGCCGGTCATGGACCCCGCCGGGCCCTTCGGGCTGGCGGTGGTGGAAGTTGAGGACGAGGCCGGCGCGCGGGCCCTGGGGCTTGCGGATCCGGCGGTGGCGGCGGATGTGGGCTTCGCCTACGAGGTGATGTCCATGCCGTCGCTGATCTTGCGTCGGTCCTGATCCGGCGTGTGACGGGAAATCGAGGGAGGTCCCTGCGGGGACGAGACAGATGGCGACCGAAATCCGCGTGCCCACCCTGGGCGAGTCCGTTACCGAGGCCACCATCGGCAAGTGGTTCAAGAAGCCTGGCGACGCCGTGAAGGCGGACGAGCCCCTGGTGGAGCTTGAGACCGACAAGGTCACGGTGGAAGTGCCCGCACCCGCCGCCGGCGTCCTCTCCGAGATCATCGCCAAGGATGGCGAGACCGTCGGCGTCGGTGCGCTGCTGGGCGCCATTGCGGAAGGCGGAGCGGCTGCCGCTCCCGCCGCTCCCAAAGCAGAGGCTCCGAAGGCGGCTCCCGCTCCCGCTCCGGCGGCGCCCGCTGCGCCCGCCAAGGCGGCCCCTGGCGCCGAGAACGGCCCGGCCGTGTCGCGCCTCGCCGCCGAGAGCGGTGTGTCTCCGGCTGGCGTTGCCGGCTCCGGCAAGGATGGCCGTGTGACCAAGGGCGACATGCTGGCGGCCATCGCCTCCGGCGCTGCGGCCCCCGCGCCCGCGCCGGTCTCCGTGCCCCGCGTCGCCTCCGCGCCTGCGGATGCGGCCCGCGAGGAGCGGGTCAAGATGACCAAGCTGCGCCAGACCATTGCGCGCCGCCTGAAGGACGCCCAGAACACCGCCGCCATGCTCACCACGTTCAACGACGTGGACATGACCGCGGTCATGAGCCTGCGCGCCCAGTTCAAGGATGCCTTCGAGAAGAAGCATGGCACCAAGCTCGGCTTCATGGGCTTCTTCACCAAGGCGGTGATCGCCGCCCTGAAGGACCTGCCGGCGGTGAATGCCGAGATTGACGGCACCGACATCGTCTACAAGAACTACTACAATATCGGCATCGCGGTGGGCACCGAGAAGGGCCTCGTGGTGCCGGTGGTGCGTGACGCCGACCAGCTGACCGTGGCCGACATCGAGAAGACCATTGCCGGTTATGGCCGCAAGGCGCGCGACGGCAAGCTCGGCATCGAGGACATGCAGGGCGGCACCTTCACCATCACCAATGGCGGCATCTACGGCTCGCTGATGTCCACCCCCATCCTCAACGCGCCGCAGTCGGGCATCCTCGGCATGCACCGCATCGAGGAGCGCCCGGTGGCCATCAAGGGCCAGGTGGTGATCCGCCCGATGATGTACCTGGCGCTCTCCTACGACCACCGCATCGTCGACGGCCGCGAGGCCGTGACCTTCCTGGTGCGCGTGAAGGAGACCCTGGAGGATCCGGCGCGCCTCGTGCTCGACCTGTGATGTAGCTAACCTCTGAAGATGGAAGCTGCCGGGCAGGCCAGATGACGGAAAATCTGTTCTTTCTGGGTCCGGACAATGCGCCCAGGGTCATGATGCCCAGCGGCTTCCTCTCAGAGGCGGAGTTTCAGGGACTGCTGGAGCGTTATCCTGAACTCTTGACGGACAGCGACTTCGGCGAGGGTTCACCTCGCCGTTGGGTGCTTGTCAAGAGAGAGGCTGGGATCGCCGATCGCGAGGACGGCGGTGGCAGGTGGTCGCTGGACCACCTGTTTCTCGATCAGGCCGGCGTGCCGACGTTGCTGGAAGTCAAGCGCGCGACTGACACCCGTGCCCGCCGTGAAGTTGTGGCTCAAATGCTCGACTATGCCGCCAATTCTGTCTCGTGGTGGAGCATTGAGGACATTCGAAACTGGTTCATCGAGACCTCCCTGAAACGCAATGAAGATGCGAACGCGAGGCTTGCGGCCCTTCTCGATACGAGCGGTGTCGATGAGGAGAGATTCTGGCGCCAGGTTGAAGCTAACCTCCGTAGTGGTCGTATTCGGATGCTTTTCGTTGCCGATGAGATCGCGCCAGAGTTGCAGCGTATCGTCGAGTTTCTGAATGAGCAGATGAACCCCGCAACTGTGGCGGCTCTTGAACTGCGGCTCTTCTCAGATGGTGTTGGTCGCATTCTTTCACCTCGGATTTTCGGCGCGACCCAACGTGCGCTTCAAAACAAGGCGACGGTTAAGGTCTCTCCAGCCGAAAGCGTTTCTGAATGGCTGAGCGCGCTCGACGTCGAAAATCGCCAGAAGGCCGAGATGTTCATTGCCGTCTCAGCGGAGACGGGCGGACGACCAGCCATAGCCAAAAAGAGCTTAGCCATTGAAGTCTCTTGTGACCGTAGGGACGGCACGCATGGTCCAGTTCGTCCGATCTACGTCCGTCAGAACGGGCGGTTCAGCGTTGCCTACGGTATGATGGGGCACTCAAGAGCACTAGAGAATCCCGCTGTCCGAGCAGATCTCGTGCAAGAATTGGCCACTCAGGGATTTGCCACTCGTTCGGTCAATCCGCCCGAAAGTGACACAGGTTATCCTATCCCGTCGCCCTCCGATGCGGAGGGCTGGTCTCGGGTGCGGACGATATTGACGATCATCAAGGATCGCCTCGAAACATCAGAGAACGGATCGAATTCATGAGCACCTACGATCTCATCGTCATCGGCACCGGCCCCGGCGGCTATGTGGCGGCCATTCGCGCCGCCCAGCTCGGCATGAAGGTGGCTGTGGTGGAAAAGCGCGGCACCCATGGCGGCACCTGCCTGAATGTGGGCTGCATCCCCTCCAAGGCGCTGCTGTTTGCCTCCGAGAAGTTCGAGGAAGCCGGCCACGTCTTCGCCTCCATGGGCATCGGCGTTCCCGCCCCGACCCTCGACCTGCCCACCATGCTTGGCTTCAAGGACAAGGGCGTGGACGGCAATGTGAAGGGCGTCGAGTTCCTTCTGAAGAAGAACAAGATCGACGCCTTCTTCGGCACCGGCAAGATCCTTGGCGCCGGCAAGGTGGAAGTGACGGCGAATGCCGACGGCGCCGTGCAGGTGCTGGAGACAAAGAACATCCTGATTGCCACCGGTTCCGACGTGGCGCAGCTGCCCGGCATCACCATCGATGAGAAGCGGGTGGTCTCCTCCACCGGCGCGCTCTCCCTGGACAAGGTGCCCGGTAAGCTCGTGGTGGTGGGCGCGGGCGTCATTGGCCTTGAGCTTGGCAGCGTGTGGCGTCGCCTGGGCGCAAAAGTGACGGTGGTTGAGTTCCTCGACCGCATCCTGCCTGGCATGGATGGCGAGGTGGCCAAGTCGTTCCAGCGCATCCTTGGCAAGCAGGGCTTCCAGTTCAAGCTGGGCACCAAGGTGACCGGAATCGATACCTCCGGCGAGACGCTGAAGGTGTCGGTGGAGCCCGCCGCTGGCGGCGCCGCCGAAACGCTGGACGCCGACGTGGTGCTGGTGGCCATCGGCCGCGTGGCCTACACCGCCGGCCTCGGCCTCGCCGAGATCGGGGTCGAGACTGACAAGCGCGGCCGCGTGGTGGTGGACGGCCACTTCAAGTCCACCGTCGATGGCATCTATGCCATTGGCGACGTGATCGCTGGTCCCATGCTCGCCCACAAGGCGGAGGACGAGGGCGTCGCGGTGGCCGAACTGCTGGCTGGCAAGGCGGGACACGTGAATTACGACGTCATTCCCGGCGTCGTCTACACGTTCCCGGAGGTCGCTTCCGTCGGCAAGACCGAGGAAGAACTGAAGGAGGCCGGCGTCGCCTACAATGTGGGCAAGTTCCCCTTCACCGCCAATGGCCGCACCAAGGTGAACAACACCACGGACGGCTTTGTGAAGATCCTGGCGGATGCCGCCACCGACAAGGTTCTGGGCGCTCACATCATCGGCCCCGAGGCCGGCGAGATGATCCACGAATGCGCGGTGCTGATGGAGTTTGGCGGCTCGTCCGAGGATCTCGCCCGCACCTGCCATGCCCATCCGACCCGCTCGGAAGCGGTCAAGGAAGCCGCCATGGCGGTGGAGAAGCGCGCCATCCATATGTGACGAGCACGCCGCGGGGCGTCTGTCTCGCGGCATCGCCCGTGTTTGAACGGCCCCGCCGGCCTCCGGTGGGGCCGTTCATGTTTAATCGGGACGATAGGTGACCGCCTCGATCCGCCATCCATCCAGGTCCAGCAGGAAAGCGGCGTAATAAGTGGGTCCATAGGCTGGCCGCAGGCCAGGAGCACCATTGTCCCTGCCGCCGGCCGCAAGGCCTGCGGCGTGAAAGGCGTGCACGGCGGCCCGGTCTTTCGCCCGGAAGCACAGATGAAAGCCGGGCGGACAGACGATGTCGGCGCCCTTGCGTTCCTCAAGCCAGAAGGCGGCATTGTCGGTGGCGTCGGCGGCACCGGAATAGTCATAGCCAGCGGAGGCGGTGCCGGTGGGCTCGTCGAACGTCATCACCCGCACCATGCCCAGCGGCGCCAGAACCCGGTCATAAAAGGACGTGGCACGGGCGAGGTCGCGGACGCCCAGCGACATATGATCGAACATGGCCATATTCCCCGGCTTTTATCCCGCGCTCGGGATTGGACCTTTCTCCCACCTCCGAGGCAACATGAGTTTCCATGCCTGACGACACTCCCCACGGGCCTGCGCCGCGTCGCCGGTATCGCCCGGTCCTCATTCTCCTGGCCTTCCTGTTCCTGGTGGAAGCCTGGCTCTGGGGCCACATGGCGCCCGTGGTGCGGTGGATCGCCGATCTCATTCCTTTCGAGCGCTTCAAGCATTGGGTGGCGGAGCGGGCCCGCCATTTGCCGCCTTATGCGGCGCTCGCGCTCTTCCTGTCACCCCTGCTCCTGCTGGAGCCGCTGGAAGGCATTGCGGTGTGGGCCTATGCCCACAAGCACTGGATCTTCGGCAGCCTCTGCCTGCTGGCGGTGAAGCTGATTGGCGTCGGTGTGATGGCGTTCCTGTTTGCCGCCTGCGAGCCGCAGTTGCTTTCCATCGGCTGGTTCGCGCGTCTCGTCGCCCTGTTCCTGAAAGTGAAAGTCTGGGCAGAGGCGGAGGTGGAGCCGGTCAAGGCCGCGCTGCGCCACTTGCGGGCGCGCGTCCTCGCGGAGTTCCAAGCCCATGGCGGCTTCGGACGCCGCATCGCGGCGCTGCGGCGGCGGATCTTTTCTCGCAACCGGGCCTGAGCGCCGTCACGCCCGGGGGTGGAAGGCGCGATAGGCCTCCATGAGGCGCGTCTCATCCAAGGCGGTGTAGATCTGCGTGGTGGATAGCGAGGCGTGGCCCAGCAATTCCTGGATGGCGCGCAATTCCCCGCCCCGTGCCAGCAAATGGGTGGCAAAGGAATGGCGCAGGGCGTGTGGTGTCGCGCTATCGGGCAGGCCGAGGGCTCCGCGCATGCGCTCCACCGCCTGCTGGATGATGCGGGGTGAAAGCGGCCCACCCCGTGCCCCCCGGAAGAGTGGGCCGTCCGGCGAGAGCGGAAACGGGCAGAGCGCCACATAGTCCGCGATGGCCTGGGCCACGGGCGCGATGAGGGGCACCATGCGCGTCTTGTTGCCCTTGCCGGTCACTGTGATCTGGCCGACTTCTCCGGTGGCGGGCAGCTTTCCCGCCGTCGGAACCTGGTTGGCGGTGAGGTTCAGCGCTTCGGAAATGCGAAGCCCCGCCCCATAGAGCAGGGCAATCACGGCCGCATCCCGCGCCAGCACCCAGTTTTCCCGCGCCTCGCCGGCACGGGTGGCCGGGTCTGCCAGCGCCTTCGCCGCATCGGGCGTCACGGGCTTGGGCAAGCCGCGCGGCACTTTGGGCGCCCGGACCGAAGACAAGGGCGCCACCTTGCCGAGCCCCTCCCGTTCCAGGTGCCTGGCAAAGGACCGCGCGGCGGCCAGCAGCCGCACCAGCGTGCGCGGCGCGCTGCCTTCGCTGCGCCGGGCGGCCAATACGGCGCGCACATCCGCCGGCTTCAGGGTGGCAAGGTCGGCCAAGGACGGGCGCCCGCCCAGGTGCTCGGTCAGGATGGTCAGCACCCGGGTGAGGTCGCGTGCGTAGGCCTCCCGCGTCTTGGGGGACAGGTGGCGCTCATGGGCGAGGCGCGCCAGCCAGCCTTCGGCAGCGGCGCCCACGTCCTGCTCGGTCACCGAAAGCAGCGCCCCTTGGGTCCGCCGCGCCTTGGTCTCGTCGCTGCTGGCCATGGGGTCTCCGTTCGCCCGACAAGATGCCGCTCCCGCTTCATGCGCGTCAAATCTCAAGGATCGCTAAATCCGGGGCAGGGGGGCTTGTCAAAAAGATATATCGAACGATATAAGTGGCGTCATGGTATCTAACGATATATCTTACGGAGCAAATCCCATGTTTGGATGCAGATCCCATTTTGAGCGCCACGCCGCCGGCCGCTTTGGCGAAGGCGGCGGGTTCGGCGGCGGCCGGGGGGGCCGTGGGCGCGGCGGCGGGGGCGGCGACATGTTCCGCCTCGGCCGCATGCTGGCCCAGGGCGATCTCAAGCTGCTGGCCCTCGCGCTCATCGCCGAGCAGCCGCGTCACGGCTATGAGATCATCAAGCTGATCGAGGAGAAGACCGGCGGCTGGTATTCGCCGAGCCCGGGCGTGGTCTATCCGACCTTGACCTATCTGGAAGAGGCCGGCTTCGTGGTGGCAGAGGCGGAGGGCGCCAAGAAGCGCTATGCCATCACACCCGAGGGCGAGGCCCATCTGGCTGAGAATCGCGACTTCGCCGACGCCCTGCTGGGCCGTTTGTCCGAGATCGGCCTGCGCATGAGCCGCTTCAAGAAGTGGATGGGACGCGGGGAAGAGGACGGGCACCGGGAAGGCAGCCTGCCGCGCCTGGTGGAAGCCGCCTTCGAAAATCTGCGCGAGGCCAGCCAGCAGGCGCTGGAGGCCGATCGCGGCGGCGAGTTGCGGATCGTGGAGATTCTGTCCCGCGCCGCCAACGATATCCGTCAGAACGGATGATGGATCAGCGCGCGGCCCCTCGCAGGGCCGCGCCTCACAGAAGGGCGGCGAGGATCAGCACGATCCCGCCGCTCGCTGCGCTCCATACCATGGAGCGCACATAGGGAATGCCGAAGGCATAAAGCGGCACATAGGCCACCCGCGCCCAGAAATAGAGCCCGGCCCCGAAGCTGGTCAGCGCCGAATGCACCCCCGCCGCATGGGTCAGCAGCACGGCCGCGGCGAACAGGGGAAAGGTCTCCAGTACATTTCGGAAGGCGCGGTCGAGCCGGCCGGCCACGGGCGGCAAGGGCGGCGTTGCCTCGTCACGGGCACCGGCATTCCACTTAAGCCCTCGTGCCTTGGTCGCCCCTGCGGCGGCAAGAAACAGCTGAACGAATACCAGCAGAATGCTGAAGGCCAAATAGTGCAGTTCCACGGTCATGGGCGGCCTTTCCGATCCGTCGGGCGATGCAGGGGGGCAATCTATGGCCTGTTACGAGGGCCAAGGGGCGCCGGTTCATGGCGGGCACGGTGCCCTTTCAAGTTCCGCCGTCCCGGCCCTGTTCCGGCGCGGACCTCAAGTGACATAGCCGGCCCGCTTCAGGCGGACGATGGCCAGATCGAGCGCGGAGAGAAAGGCCGAGCGGTCGCGCGGGGCGAATGGGCGCGGCCCGCGGGTCATTTCTCCGGCCGAGCGCAGATCCTCCATCAGGTTGCGCGTGGCCAGGGCCGCTCCGATGGTGGCCTCTGTAAAGACCTTTCCGTTCGGTGCGATGACCGACGCGCCCGTCTTCACGCACCGGTCCGCCAGCGGAATGTCCGCCGTCACCACCACATCGCCCCGCACCGCTCGGCTGGCGATCCAATCATCTGCCACATCCGCCCCGCTCGCCACCACCACCCGCTCGATCCACGGCTCGCGGGGCACGGCAATGGGCGAATTGCTCACCACGAACACCTTCAGTCCATGTCGGAGGGCGACCTTGTAGGTCTCCTCCTTTACGGGGCAGGCATCTGCATCCACATAGATGGCGATCGGTTCGGGGCGGGGCGGCTGTCTAATCATGGATGGTGTGATGACATCGGACGGCACTGGGTTCAATGCGGATGCGGGGCGCAGCGGAGAGCCGCGGGCATGAAGGACGGGCTCTCCACCCTCAATCGCCGCCTGCAGAGGCTGCCCGTCGTGGGATCCATGCTTGTGCGCGTCAGCGAGCTGGAGCGCGCGACCCTCGCCATCATCGCCATCGCGGCGGTCGCCTTCTATGGCTTCTTGGCGCTCGCCGAGGATGTGCTGGAGGGCGAGACCCACACCATAGACGAGCGCATCCTGCTCGCCCTGCGCGAGACCACGGACCGGTCCGACCCCATCGGCCCGCCCTGGTTCGAAGAGAGCATGCGCGACCTCACCGCACTGGGCGGCACCACCATCCTCACGCTCATCACATTGGCGGTGCTTGCGTATCTCATTCTGATCGGCAAGCGCCATACGGCGCTCATGGTCACCGCCTCCATTTCCGGCGGGGCCATCCTGTCAAGCCTGCTGAAATGGGGCATTGGCCGGCCGCGGCCGGACCTCGTGCCCCATGGCATGGAGGTCTATACGGCCAGTTTTCCGAGCGGACATTCCACCATGTCGGCCGTGGTCTATCTGACCCTGGGCGCGTTGCTCGCGCGCTCCCAGCCGCGCCAGAGGGTGAAGGTGTTCCTCCTCACGCTTGCCGCCAGCGTTACCGTCATCGTGGGCATCAGCCGTGTCTATCTGGGCGTCCATTGGCCCACTGATGTGCTCGGCGGCTGGGCGCTGGGCGCCGGCTGGGCGTGCCTCTCCTGGCTGGTCATGCTGTGGCTGCAGGAGCGCGGCGAGGTGGAGCGGGAGGCGCAGCCCGTCCTGCCCGGCGACAAGCCTGCCGCGTGAGCACGCACAAAAAAGGCGCGCCAGCGAGAGCGCGCCTTTTATGGTGGCGTGTTGGGTAAAGGGCGATCAGATCAGTCGAACAGGCTGGAGACCGATTCTTCGTGCGCCGTCCGGGCGATCGCCTCGCCAATGAGGGTGCTGATGGATACGACGCGGATGTTCCGCGCCACCCGAACTGCTTCGGTGGGCAGGATGGAATCCGTGATCACCAGCTCCTTGAGCTTGGAGGCCGTGATGCGCGCCACCGCCCCGCCGGAGAGCACGCCGTGGGTGATATAAGCGTGCACTTCCTTGGCGCCGCGCGCCAGGAGCGCATCGGCCGCATTCACCAGCGTGCCGCCGGAATCCACGATGTCGTCCACGAGGATACAGGAGCGGCCTTCCACATTGCCGATCACGTTCATCACTTCGCTCTCGCCCGGCCGCTCGCGGCGCTTGTCGACGATGGCGAGCTGGGCATCGATGCGCTTGGCGAGCGCCCGGGCACGCACCACGCCACCCACATCGGGGGACACCACCATCAGGTTGCCGATGTCGAACCGCTCCTTGATGTCCCGGACCATGACCGGCGCGGAATAGAGGTTGTCGGTGGGGATGTCGAAGAAGCCCTGGATCTGGCCCGCATGCAGGTCCAGCGTCATCACCCGGTCGGCGCCCGCATGGGTGATGAGATTGGCCACCAGCTTGGCCGAGATGGGAGTGCGCGGCCCGGGTTTGCGGTCCTGGCGGGCATAGCCGAAATAGGGGATCACCGCCGTGATGCGCTTCGCCGAGGCCCGGCGCAGCGCGTCGATGATGATCAGCAGCTCCATCAGGTGGTCATTGGTGGGGAAGGACGTGGATTGGACCACGAAGACATCCTGCCCGCGCACATTCTCCTGGATCTCGACGAAGATCTCCATGTCGGCGAAGCGCCGCACCACCGCCTTGGTCAGCGGGGTGGCGAGATAGGCCGCGATGGCTTCTGACAGGGCGCGGTTGGAATTGCCGGCGACAATCTTCATGGATCCGTTCTCGGTCGACATGGACGCTCCGCCAAAACCGCGGAAAGGGAATCTGTGATGCCGGCCTGATTGGCCCTTACCGACAGCTTTGTAAAGAAGCCTTAGCGCACCGCATAAGCCAGCGTGGTGGAGGACGTGACCTCGGCGACGGGCGGGCCGTTTCCATCCACCGGCGGTCCGCTCGGCGCGGCGGCCGGCTGCTCGGGCTCCGCAGGGGCGGTTGGCGCAGCGGCGGAGGTCGGTGTGGCCGTGGCGCGGGCTTGGCCGGAGGGGGCCGGAATGCCGATGGTTTCGGCAAGACTGGCCATGGACTTGCCGGCGATGCGGTTCAGCATTTCGTCATCACAGGCCGCCCAGGCGTCGCCCTTCACGCGCTTGGTGACTTCCTCGCCGGTGATGCGGGCGACGCGCTGCTTGTCGGCGTCGTAGATTTCCCAGGCATAGCTGACGGCGGTCTTCGACTTGTCCGAGTGAACGGCCAGATAGCCGCGGACCCGATAGGTGGATGTGTCCGTGCGCGACACCACTGGCACCTGCTGGGCCTGGGCTTCCGAGGTCAGCTCGGTCACCAGCTTCTCGAAAGTGGGCTTGGGGGGGCCGTCAATGGAGTCGAAGGCGAGCGTCCGGCTGCCGGAAGACGCCATGGGGCTGCCGCCGTTTCCATCGGTCTGGCAGGCCGCCAAGGCAAGGCCGGAGAGAAGGATTGCGACGCGGCTCGCGATCCGAAGCCGCTTCGCCCAACCCGTGCTGGCCGTCGCCCCGTTCATGCGGTCGTCCCCGTCTGTGTCTGTGTCACAGGAGGGTTATCCGCAATCGGGCGCGAGGTCCAGAAAAACGGTTAAAATGTCGTTAACAGGCGAAATCCCCGTTCCGACGCAACCCGCTGGGGGCTTGCCATGCCGTCATGCAAGGGTAATGGCCGCGACCATGCGGCCGTAATCTGGCTCCTTTCGATGGGTGGAGCGGCGGTAGCTGAAGAAGCGGGTCTCGTCCGCGTAGGTGTCGAGCCCCAGATCCTCCACAGTGACCACGCCCGCCTCCTTCAGCCGGTGGGCGATGAAGCCCGGCAGATCGAACAAGGCGTGCCCCGGCCGCTCGGCGGCGCGGAAGAAGCGGGAATGCCCCCGGTCTTCCTCCATGAAGCGGGCGATGAAGTCGTCGCCCACCTCATAGCTGTCCTGGCGGATGAGCGGGCCGATCGCCGCCACCACGCGGTCGCGCCGGGCGCCCAGATCCTCCATGCGCGCGACCGTTGCCGCGAGAACGCCGCCGAAGGCGCCCTTCCAGCCCGCATGGGCGGCACCCACCACCCGCGCCACCGGATCGGCAAAGAGAACGGGGCCGCAGTCCGCCACCGTGATGGTGGCGCCGAGGCCTGGAACCGCTGTCACGACCGCGTCGGCCTGGGGGGCGTCCTCCCGGGTCCAAGGGCTCTCCAGGCGTACGGCGGTGGCGGAGTGCACCTGCCAGCAGGCGACCAGCGCCTCGGGCGCAATCCCGAGGCTGGCTGCCATGCGGGCCCGGTTTTCCTGGACGTTCGTCAGCTCATCCCGCGATCCCATGCCGCCATTCAGGCTGGCATAGATCCCCGTCGAGATGCCACCCTGCCTGGTGAAAAAGGCGTGCCGGATACCTGGCAGGCGGGAAAGGGAAGGGGCTTCGATCTTCATGGGCTCTCCGAAAAGGCTTCGGACGGATCAAATCCGGGGGGCGAGACGAAGGCGGTGCTGGTGAGGCACAACACCTTGAACAGCGTGCCCATCTCTCCGTCCGCCGTTCCCGCGAGGCGGCGGTGGGCGACATCCACCGCTTCCTTCTGGTCGACCGTTGCATTGAATTTGAGGCGATCGGCGCGGGCGGACAGGCCGAGGCGCTCCAGGAAGTCGCCCTGGGTGAGGGGGCCGAACGCTCGGGCGCCTGCGCGGGTCGCGGACCGTGCCAAAGCGGCAAAGTCCACATGGGCGGTCAGGTCCGCCTCGCCGGGCTGGGCCAGGGGATCTGCGAAGCGATGCGCCGAGAGCGCCTGAAGGGTATCGCCGAGCCCGCTGCGCATATGGCCGTAATCAATGATGAGAGCCGCCCCTTCACCGGCAGCGAGCCGGCCGGCGAGGGCCTCCATGGCGCCGCTCTCCAGATGCTCCAGCACCGCGCCCGGCTTGTAGGGCGGCGGGATATGGCGGGCAAAGGCAGAGGCCATAGGAGAGGAAATCGGATCGACGCCGAAGGCAAGGGCGCCATCTGGGCCGATGCCGACCTTGCGCTCATGCCAACCATTGGCGGCCCGGACGAACTGCGCGATAGGCAAGGCGTCGAAGAACTCGTTCGCGAGAATTATGGAAGGGCCCGCGGGCACATCCTCAATCCGCGCATGCCAGGTGACCCTGGCGCCGCTGGGGCGCAAGGCCTCCTCTTGCTTGCGACGCAAAACCGGGCTCGTCTCTACCAGATGCACGTCAACCGCGTCGGTGAAGCCTGGCACAATGCGCCCGGCGCGCAGCGCATCGGCCATCAGCGTGCCCCGGCCCGGACCGAGCTCCACCAGTCGCACGGTCTGCGGGGCGTGCATGCTCTGCCAGACGGCGGCGGACCACAGGCCCAGCAGCTCGCCGAACATCTGGCTGATCTCAGGGGCGGTGGTGAAGTCCCCCTTCGCCCCCAGGGGATCGCGGGTGAGATAATAGCCATGCACCGGATGGGCCAGGCACAGCGCCATGTAGCGGCTCACCGGAATGGGACCTTCCGCCGCGATGAGGGCGCGGATTTCCTCCTCCAGCGGCGTCACCGCTCAGGTCTCCTTGCGCGGTCGGGACGCGCCCGATTTCAGGCTGTAAAGCACGAGGCCGACGCCGGCCAGCACCAGTGGAACGGACAGGATCATGCCCATGGTGGTGCCGAAGGCGAGATAGCCCAATTGCGGATCGGGCTCACGGAAGAACTCGCCGGTGATGCGTCCAAGCCCATAGCCGATGCCGAAAATGCCCCCCGCCAGCCCCGGCCGCTTCAGCGCGCCCAGGCGCACCGCGATGATCATGATGACAAACAGGAGGACACCCTCGAGGGCCGCTTCGTAGAGCTGGCTGGGGTGCCGTGGCACATTGCCGCCGGTGGGGAAGATGATCGCCCAGGGGGCGTCGGAGGGGCGACCCCAAAGCTCTCCATTGATGAAGTTCGCGACACGGCCAAAGAACAGTCCGATGGGCGCCACCACGCCGGAAACATCCAGCAGCGATGGCACCGGAATGCCGCGCGCGCGGGCGAAAAGGACGAGCGCGACAATGGTGCCCGCCAGCCCACCATGGAAGGACATGCCACCCTTCCAGACCATGAAGATCTCGGCCGGGTGCTGGAGGAAATAAGGCAGGTTGTAGAACAGCACATAGCCGATGCGACCGCCCAGAATGACGCCCAGCGTCGCCCAGAACAAATAATCGTCGATGTCCAGGGGCTTCATGGGCGAGGTGCCGCCCCACAGCGCGGGCCGCGAGACCAGCCAGCGGGCGAGGCGCCAGCCGATCAGCAGGCCGGCAATATAGGCAAGGGCGTACCAGCGGATGGCGAAGGGACCGATCTCAACGAGAATCGGATCGAGGGCCGGAAATGGCAGCGCGAGCTGGATCATGGCGACCCCGTCTTGAACTGGTGGCCCGGCGGGCCTGAGGGAGGGCATGTGCCCGCCGGGAGGCGATCCGTCAAGGTGACGTGGGTGAGGATGGCGACGGTTCGCCTCTTGCGGCGGGGGGCCTGCATGCCCATTGTCTGCCCGAGAGCGGCCTGCTTCCTGAAAGTCGGCTGGCCGCGCGCATGTGACGGAGGCAAGCCATGACCCAGACCTCAGGCCGGATTTTCGACGAGATGGCCCGCCTCGTGAACGATGCCGCGGGTGTGGCCCAAGGCGTGCGCCGCGAGGCCGAAACCGTCATGCGCGCGCAGATGGAACGGTTCCTGCGAGATATGGACCTCGTGAAGCGCGAGGAGTTCGAGGTGCTCAAGGACCTCGTGACCGCGACGCGCGAGGAGAATGAGCGCCTCGCGGCCAAGATCGCGGAGCTTGAAGCGCGGCTGTCCGTCCAGACCCCGCCCACGGGCGCTTGAGCGCCGGGCGTTGCCGCGAAGATACATTCCAGGGGAAATGAGTTTCCCCTCTCTCAATATGTCGTAGCGATGCCGCATTGCATCGCGATATAGTGGATAGGTGGCGATTCGAAGCCGGATCGTCGCGCCATGCGCGACGGGGTGCAGCCTCGCCATGGCACATCGGGCCGGTGCCCGTGGCACCGGACGGTGGAGCCGCCGGTACGCCGCGTCGCGCAAATCCTGGCTGGCTTTGAGTGCCGTCGTGTGCCGCGTTCGACCCTCTCCGCGTTCCTCAAACCGCGAGGTCGAGGCATGTCTCTCATCGACATCGAAGCTGAAGCTCCGGCCAATCCCGTCGACCTCGTCGAGCGGCTCGCTGCCGTTCGCGACTGGGCGTTCGAGCGCTCCGACGAGGACGAGATTACCTTGTCGCTTTCCAGCCGCTGGACGGACTGCCATGTCTCGTTCCAGTGGATGGATGAGATCGAGGCGCTGCATCTGGCCTGCGCTTTCGATTTCAAGGTGCCGGACGGCCGCCGTGCCGAGGTGCTGAAACTCCTTGCCCTTATTAACGAGCAGATGTGGCTCGGCCATTTCGACCTGTGGGCGCAGGAAGGGGTGATCATGTTCCGTCACGCGCTCGTGCTCGCCGGCGGCGCCACCGCCAGCGATCGGCAGTGCGAAGCCATTGTTGACGCGGCCATGGACGCGGTGGAACGCTATTATCCCGCCTTCCAGTTTGTGGTGTGGGCGGGCAAGTCTGCACGCGAAGCCATGGACACGGCGCTTTTCGATACCGTCGGAGAGGCTTAAGACTGGTCGCACTCGGATTTGCGCGGGGCCGGCTCGACCGGTCCCGCCGCCCATGAAGGTGTGCCCATGTCGGTGAATGTTCTGAAGCAGTTGAGCGGCCCCGTGGTGCTGGTCGGGGCCGGCAAGATGGGGGGCGCCATCCTTGAGGGGTGGCTGCGTAGCGGCGTCGACCCGGAGCGAGTCGTTGCTCTCGACCCGAATATGTCGGACGAAATGGCCGCGAGCCTGACGGCGCGTGGTGCCCTCGCCAATCCGAGCCTCGATTCCCTTCCCGCTCCTGCCATCGTC
Source organism: Aquabacter sp. L1I39 (assembly GCF_017742835.1). Taxonomy (GTDB): domain Bacteria; phylum Pseudomonadota; class Alphaproteobacteria; order Rhizobiales; family Xanthobacteraceae; genus L1I39. The sequence goes on along the minus strand of NZ_CP072392.1, from coordinate 2,578,803 downwards.
CTGCTTGCCGTGAAGCCGCAGGTGGCGCCCGCCGTGCTTGCCACGGTGCGTTCCATCGTCAAGCCGGGGACGCTGGTGGTCTCCATCATGGCCGGGCGGACCATCGGCTTCCTCCAGGAGGCGCTGCCGCGCGGCACGGCCGTGGTCCGCACCATCCCCAACACACCCGCCAGCATCGGCCAGGGAATCACCGTGGCGGTGGCCAACGGCCAGGTGGCGCCAGGCGATCGCACGCTGGTGGGCGCCTTGCTCGCCGCCCTCGGGCCGGTGGAGTGGATCGAGGACGAGGAATTGATGGACGCGGCCACTGCTGTGTCCGGTTCAGGTCCCGCTTACGCCTTCCTGTTGGCCGAGACCCTCGCCAAGGCGGGGGCGGCGGCCGGCCTTCCCCCCGATCTGGCCGATCGCCTGGCGCGTGCCACCGTCGCCGGTGCCGGCGCGCTGATCGCCCACACCGGCATCGACCCGGCCACCTTGCGGGAGAATGTCACCTCTCCCGCCGGAACGACCGCAGCCGCGCTTTCGGTCCTTATGGACCCTGAGCGTGGCTTTGGCCCGCTGCTGACGGAAGCGGTCGCGGCCGCCACCCGGCGCTCCAAGGAACTGGGCGCCTGAACGGGTGCTCCACGGCCATCGCCTCTTAAGGGCGGCGGTGGCCATTCACACATGGTGCTGACGGTTGCAGGAACGGGAGCATCCTCATGGTGTCCGAAACCACGCGCGCGGCGTGCCTTAACGCCTTTCTCGCCCTGGTGGCCGAACAGGGCTTCGAGCGCGTGACCTTCGCACAGATCGCCGTGCGGGCCGGAGTGCCGCTCTCCCAGATGCGGGTGGGTTTCGCGTCCCCCTTTGATTTCCTGCCGGCCTTCGGCAAGAGCATTGACCTCGAGGTGCTCGCGGAAGGCGGGCTTGCCGAGGACATGGCGGGCGAAGGTCCCCATGAACGCCTGTTCGAGGTGCTCATGCGCCGCCTTGATGCCCTCGAGCCCCACCGGGCGGCCATTGTCTCCCTGAGGAACTCGGCCCGCCGCAACCCGGCGCTTGCCGCTGTCCTGCTGAAAAGCAATACGCAGTCCCAGCGCTGGATGCTCGCGGCCGCCGGCATCGACGCGGCCGGCCTTGAGGGCGACGTGAAGGCGCACGGTCTTGCCTTGTTGTTCGCGCGGGTGGTGGACGTCTGGCTGAAGGACGAAGACCCCGGCCTCTCCCGCACCATGGCGGCGCTCGACCGGGAATTGCGCAGCGGCGCCAAGCTCCTCGATATGCTGGACGACCTTGCTTACATCGCCCTCCCATGGCGGAGCAGGCGCGCCTCGGCCTCGGCCTCGGTGGCGGTCGGTGAGGCCAGCGAAGGGGCGTGAGCCTCATCTGCGCTTCGCCCGCGGGGCGGCTCTGTTATCCAAGGGCAGACGCGCTGGGGCGCGATTCGCGCGCCTCGCCCCTTGCTGCCCGAGGATGAGGCTATGACCGCGAAGATTGCCAACCCCATCAGCTTTGACGACTTCATGAAAGTGGATATCCGCGTCGGCACGATCGTCGGGGCGGAGCCGTTTCCGGAGGCGCGCAAGCCGGCCATCAAGCTGCGCATCGATTTCGGCCCGCACATCGGGGTGAAGAAGTCGTCCGCCCAGATCACCGTCCACTACACGCCCGAGGAGCTCATTGGGCGGCAGGTGGCAGCGGTGGTCAATTTTCCGCCCCGCCAGATCGGGCCTTTCATGTCGGAGGTCCTGACCCTCGGATTTCCCGACGCTGATGGTGCCGTCGTGCTGATCGGTCCCTCCTTGAAGGTGCCCGACGGCGGTCGGCTGTTCTGAAAATGAAAACGGCGGCCCCCGGGCAGGGGCCGCCGTCGATGTGACTCAGCGATTGTTCAGGATGCGGCGAAGGGGTGGTGGGCGGTCTTGGCCTTCCGCACCACGTCGGCGGCCTTGGGTTCGCCGGCGACCGCACGTTCAATGGCTTCCTTGGTGGCCTTGTAGTTGAATTCCTGGATCTTGGCGTCGTCCGACGCCTCCCAGTGAATGAACACGCCGACGCAGATGAAGACGTCGTCGGCCTCGTCGGCGGGAATGGTGCCGTCCTCGACGCTATCCGTCACGGCCTTGGCCACCGCATATTGCGCCGGGCCGAACATCTGCACCGCCTGGCGGGCATCCTTGATGGTCACCTTGTTGAAGAGGACCGTGTTGGGCTTGGCCAGCAGGTTGGGTTCCACCACCGCCAGGAGGGTGGTGAAGCCGTCCTTGTTGTTGGTGAGTGCGTTCACGAAGGCGGTTTCCGCCGCCGAGCCCCGCGGGCCCATGATGAGGTCGATATGGGCGACTTCGTTGCCGTCGCCGACGAGGGATTCGCCGACCAGCAGCTTGTTGATCTTCGCCATGGGAGCATCCTCCATAAGATGGTTGCGCGTTTGCAAGACACCGAGAGGGAGCGCGCGCGCTCCTGCGTTGGAGCCACTTTCGTCGGGAGGTCCCGATGTGGGTGGTCCCCAGCCCCGGCTATCCTTGTTGACGGCGTTCGGCGGATGTCGAACCGGTTGGCCAGATAGCGTTTCGGCGCGCGGACTTTAGAGCGCGGCGCGCCAGGAGGGAAGCGGAGGCGGTGCCGCTGGGCGGCATCTATATGGCGTGTCGGCCTCTCACTCGCGCACCTGGAAGGGCACGTTGCCGACAGCTGCCGCTCCGCGCCCGTCCCGCACGATGGCGAACACCCGGTAGTTTCCGGCGGGCAGCCCCTGGATGCGAACCCCGGCGGTGCCCGGATTGTGGATGGCCTGGGGGAAGCTGGCGGGAACGGGTTCGGCATCGCCGCCAACGCCCTTCACATGGGTCTCCGCCATCACCTGCCATTCCACTTTCAACGGATCCCCGTCCGGGTCGGTGGCCTTCAGATCGATGTCCAGCGGCTGCCCGGCTGCCACGCTGGCGGTTCCGCGCGCGTGCAAAGCGAGGATACGGGGCGCCTTGTCATCGCCCGGCGTGTGCCCGCCCCAAATGTCGGCCATAACCTGAACGGTCTCCGTCCATTCCCCTGTCGGCAGGAAAAGACTGTGCCATGTGGGGGTGACCTCCTGCTTTTGCCCCCAATAGAAAGGAAGTGCGCCGGTCTGGTTCTGCTTCAGCACTTGCAGATAGGCCTTCACCTTGTCCGCCTTCTCGGTGCTGGTCGGCTCGAGGGGGGCGCCCCACGGTGTCTTCCCCGCCTGCCATTGGCCTAGGGCGCCCAGTTCCGTGATGATGATGGGGCCGCTCCAGCCCTGGCTGCGGGCACGGCCGACCACAGTCAGCAGGCTGTCGCCATAAGCGTTGATTCCGAGCACATCCACCGAAGGGGCGAGCCGGCGCAAGGTGGAGACCTTGTCCTCTCCGGTATCCGCCAGCACCGCCATGACGGGATGGGACGGATCGATTTTCTTGACCAGGCGCGCCGCCTCCTCGATGGCGGGCCATACCGGCGTGGCCTGTTCCGGGGTGAGCTCGGTCTCCACCTCATTGCCCACGCTCCAGGCAATGAGGGCCGGATGGCTGTGATAGCGCTCCACCATCCGGCGCAACTCCGCCAGTTGGGCCTCCACCGCGGCGCGGTTTCCATAGTCGAAGCCCCGGCGGGGATGTTCGAGCCAGAACCCCACGATCACCTTGAGCCCGGCCCTCTGGGCGGCATCCAGGACCGGGCCGGGATCTTCCCCATAGGTGCGGACCACGGTCGCACCCACGCCCTTCAGTTCGGCGAGCCGAGTCTGGCCGGCGGCTCCATTGGCGATGAAGGGCGCCCCATCCAGCCGCAATTCCGTGCCGCGTATGCTCACGACGCTGGCCGAAGCAGGAACGGTAGCCAGAGCGAGCAGGATGGTGGCGAGGGAAGCAGATCGCACGGAGCGCTCCTGAGGAGTGGAAGAGGCGGGAGACTGCTCCCGGACGATGGTTTGATTGAGACCTTATAGCAGCGCCGATGCGCCGCGGGTCTTCTCCTTAGGTCACATCGAAGGGGGCGCGCGCATATCCGCCGCTCAAGACGGGTGTCCGGCGGTTTCCTCGCGCGCGCACTCGCCCTAATACAGACGTCAGCAGCTTCGCGTATCGGCCCGCGCAGAACTCTCCGGGCCGCAGCGCGTTTAGGGCGAGAGCCAGAAGGGGCGCCTGTGGAACCGTTCGTGCTTGCCCATCTTTCCGACCCGCATCTCGGCCCCATTCCGGAAGCGCGCCTGTCCGAACTCCTCGGCAAGCGATTCTTCGGCATGATGAACTGGATCGGTGCACGCCGGCGCAATTTTGGCGCGGCGACGCTGACGCCGCTGCTAAACGACCTTCTGGCTCAGGGCGCCGACCATATTGCCGTCACCGGGGACCTTGTGAATGTGAGCCTTCCGGCGGAGTTCGACACCGGGGCCACCTTCCTGTCCTCACTCGGCGCACCGCAGGACGTGACGGTGATTCCGGGCAATCACGACACCTATGTGCGTTCGGCTCTGACCTACCACCTCGATCATTGGGCGCCCTTTCTTTCGGGCGACGACACCCATCCCAACACGCCGCTGGACGTGGACGCCTTTCCCTTTGTCCGGCGGCGCGGGCCGGTGGCTCTGGTCGGTGTCTCCACGGCTATTCCCACGGCAGCCTTCCTCGCCAGCGGCAAGGTCGGCCGCAAGCAGCGCGAGCGGCTGCGCGCGATCCTCACAGGCCTGGAGGGGGAGGGCCTCTTCCGGGTGGTTCTCATCCATCATCCGCCAGTGGGCGAGCGCGCGTTCCACCGTGACCTCAGGGATGCGTCCGCGGTGCGCGAAGTCCTGGCGGAGGCGGGCGCCGAACTGGTGCTCCATGGGCATGACCACCGCGCCTCCATCGGCGCCATTGCCTCAGGGGGCCGGGACATACCAGTGATCGGCGTTCCATCCGCATCTGCCGGGCCGGAGGATGGCCGTGGGCCGGGACGGTACAATCTCTATCGGATCTCCGGCGCGCCGGGCGACTGGCACTGCCTGATGGAAAGCCGTGGGTACGAGCCCGGCGAGACGGATGTGCGGCCGCGTGAAAGCCGACGTCTCTTCTAGGGCCATTTGATTTGGATCAAGTAAATGGGAGCTTTAGGGGAATGGGAGTGGTCGAGTGGTAGGTCGATGTGGCAAATGTGCATCCGATCGAGAATGAAGTCGCCGAATTGTGGTCAAATAGAGACCCCATGTTTCGTTTTGTAAACTGAATTTACGCTGTGTTAATGGGTTCGAATTGCTCGCTGGATTTTCCGGGGCCGGCATAAATTACATATCTTTAAGTTGAACCCGTGGATGTCGGCCGGCATTCTCATGTCATCATCATCGGAGGATGAGACATGAAGAAGGCCATCATCGCCGCGACCACCGCAGCGCTTCTCGCGGGTTCCGTCGCCACTTATGCCGCAGGTCCCGGGCCGGGTCCGGCTGGCGGGCCTCAAGGCGGGCCCCCGGCTGCCGCAGAGCAGGCGAAGTGGAAGCTCAGCCCCGCGGATCGTGCAGCCCTCACGGATGCCCGCATTGCGGCGCTGAAGACCGGGCTCAAGCTCACGCCCGATCAGGAAAAGCTCTGGCCCGCCGTGGAGGACGCCCTGCGCGCCACCGCCTCCGACGCCTCTGCGCGCCGCGCCGAGATGCAGAAGGCGCGTGCGGACAATCCCAAGCCCGATCCCATCGAGCGCCTGCGCGTGCAGGCTGACATGATGACCTCGCGGGCTGGCGACCTGAAGAAGATCGCCGATGCTGCCGAGCCGCTCTACAAGACGCTGGATGACGGGCAGAAACACCGCCTGCAGATCCTGCTGCGCGAAGATCTTTCGCAGGGCCGTTTCATGCATCACGGCCCCGGCCAGGGACAGGGCGGCCCGCGCCGCGGCTGACCCTCTGCAAAGCAGCCCGCCACCTCCCGGTGGCGGGTTTTTGCCAGAAAGCCGGTCTGCAGGGGCTATCCCCTCCGAACGGGGCATGACCTTTGAGGCATGCAAAATCGGCATGCATGAGAATTCGTCATGTATCACGTGACGAAGATTGATTTTTTACAGCGCCTTCGCGTGCCTTATGGTGTCCGGGAACAGAGGATTACGCCTCGCCCGAGGACACACAATGAATGCCGCCTCCACTTCTCGCGCGCCCATCGCGCGCGCTTCCACGTGGCTGATCGTCGTCGCCGGCTGTTTGATTGCCATGCTGACCTTCGGCCCGCGCTCCACCGCCGGGTTCTTTCTGCTCCCCATGTCCAGCGAGTTCGGCTGGGGACGGGATGTGTTCGGCCTCGCTCTGGCGCTGCAGAACCTGCTGTGGGGATTAGGCTCTCCGTTTGCGGGGGCGATCGCCGATCGGTTCGGCACCGTGAAGGTGCTCTGTGCCGGTGCCATCGTGTATGCTGGCGGCCTCGCCCTGATGTCCGTGGCCATCACACCCGGTCTGCTCCATTTGAGTGCCGGTGTCATGGTGGGCTTTGGCCTGTCCGCCTGCTCGTTCAACCTGGTCCTCGCCGCATTTGGCAAGCTGCTTCCCGACCGCTGGCGGTCCTTGGGCTTCGGTGCGGGCACGGCAGCCGGATCCTTCGGCCAATTCCTCTTCCCGCCCCTGGCCACCGGTCTTATTGGGTCTGTTGGATGGCAGGAAACGCTCGTGATCTTCGCGGTCGTGCTGCTGCTGGTCATCCCCCTGTCCTTCGCGCTGGCCACGCGCGGCACAGCGACCCCCACCACTGCCAGCGCCCCGACGCAGTCGCTGGGAGCGGCCCTCAGCGAGGCATTCGGGCATCCGAGCTACGTTTTCCTGGTGCTGGGCTTTTTCACCTGCGGCTTTCAGTTGGCCTTCGTGACCGTCCACATGCCGGCCTATCTGGCCGATAATGGGATCACGCCCGCTGTGGGCGGCACGACTCTGGCGCTGATCGGCCTCTTCAACATCGTCGGCTCGCTCAGCGCCGGCGCGCTCGCGTCGCGCTTTTCGCGCAAGTGGATGCTGGCCTTCATCTACGCGGCGCGGGGCGTTGCCATTGCTGCGTTCGTGCTGGCCCCGGTCTCGCCCATGAGCTGCTTCGTGTTCGGCGCGGCCATCGGACTTCTCTGGCTTTCCACGGTCCCCCCCACATCGGGGCTGGTTATGCTGATGTTCGGCACCCGCTACATGGCCATGCTCTACGGCTTCGCCTTCTTCAGCCATCAGGTCGGTGGGTTCCTGGGCGTGTATCTCGGCGGCGTGCTCTATGAGATGACCGGGTCTTACGGCGTCGTATGGTGGCTTTCCGTTGCGCTTTCATTCGCCTCGGCGGCCATCAACCTGCCGATCCGCGAACGCCCCGTGGTGCGCCCGTTGCCCGTCACGGCCTGATCCGCACGAGGCTGTGTCGCGACACATGCGCCACAGGTGGGACGGAAAGAGACGGGCGGAGGAGCATCTTCGTCGCCCTGTCTTGCGGGCAGGGGAGGGGTGTTGCATCGTATTTGTTAACCAACGCGCTGTATCACCGTCTCACAACCATCGTTACACGGTCCCCATGCGAAGCACTCTCCTTGCGGCAGCCGGGTTCGCCTTCATCGGGATGGGGGCGGCCCAAGCGCAGTCCCTCAATCCTGAACAGGCAAAGGCGTTCGTCGTCGGGCGAACCTTCACCTTCACCTGCTTCGAGGGTACGACCGGCGCCGGTCGGATCTTTTCCGATGGCTCGGTGGCCGGGACCATCACCATGCGCTCCCAGGGCCAGACGCGGTTTGTCCGCCTGCCGCCGAACTCCGTTCGGGTGCGCGGGGAAAATGTCTGCGGCTTTGTGGAGGGTATGACCTTCGAGCCTTGCTTCGAGGTGGTGAAGACCAGCGCATCCACTTTCCGGGGCAACCTTGCCGGGGTCGACACCATGTGGTGCGAGTTCACGCGCCTGGGTGCCGACGCGCCCAAGGTGGCCAGCCGGCGCAAGTTGAAGTCTCGCGAGACTGTTGCGCAGGATACCTCCGCAGAATAGGTGCAGTCGGCTGCCTGTATTGGTAGGCAGCCAAGGCTTGTGCATCAGTCACCCGGCGTGCCCGCCGGCGCTTCTTCCTTCCCCTCGATCAGCCCGCGCCGCCGGGACAACTCCCGCCCGATATGGTCCATGAAGGATCGCACGCGCGCCGTTCCCTTGATGTCTGGATGTGTCACAAGCCAGAGGCTGGCTTCCATGTCCGCCAGCGGCCCTGCGAGGCGCGAAAGACCCGGCGTCGCCGCTCCGATGAAGCAAGGCAGGACTGCGAGGCCGATGCCGGCGGCCGCCGCTTCCGCAAGGCCCAAGACCGAGTTGACCTTATAGACCACGCGATCCTCGCCCGCCCGCTCGCGCAGCCACTTGGCGGCCCGTAGGGAGGTGAGGTTGTCCGCAAAGCCCACCCAGTCGTGCCGCCGCAAGTCCGTGGGATCGAACGCGCTGCCAGACAGGGCATCCATCCGCCCGTAGAGCCCCCAGGCAATGCCAGCGATGCGCCGTCCGACGAGCGTGTCCCCCGGTCGTTCACTGGCGCGGATGGCCACGTCGGCGTCGCGCTTGGAGAGGCTCAGGGACTGGTTCGACACCACCACGTCCAGCCGGATTTCCGGGAAGGCGCGGCGGAATGATGCAAAAACAGGCGTCATCAGATGGATGAGAAGCGTATCGTTGGTGGTCACGCGCAACTCTCCCGAAGGACGCAGGTCGCGACCGGTAATATGCCGCTCCACCGAGAGGATATCCTCCGACATCCGGTCCGCGAGGCGCACCATCTCCTCCCCCGTTGCGGTGGGCAGGTAACCGCTACGGGCCCGCTCGAAGATGCGGGTCCCCAAGCTCGCCTCCAGTGCCCCCAGCCGCCGGAACACGGTGGAGTGATTGATCCCGAGAATGTCCGCCGCTCCGGCCAGGGAACGGGTGGTGGCGATCGCCTGGACCAGGCGAAAGTCGTCCCATGCGATCATTGCTTGCAGCTCCGCAATATCCGCGCCTTGTCTTAGACTAGGAATATTGCGCAGACGCGCCTCTGGGCAAGGCAGCGACCGGATCGGTGCACGATCAACGGCCAAGGCACCAGACACGCTTTGGTTGGATCTATCTGCAATAGCCACTTAGTGGAGTATGGCAGCCGCCGGTGGGAGCCGTGCATTCCGGTTTCAAGGAGAACCTTCCGAACTGGATTCAACTCCTGGGTGATGATCCTGCCGTGCTGATTGCAGTGCGGCAAAGCTTACCATCCTGGCCAACAAGACGAGGCATTCGCAGATTTCGCGGCAAGGGGAAAGGTCAGGATGCGCGCAACAGGATCTAGAAACAGCCGATCGACCGTTCAACTCGCTAACTCACTCGGCGAAAGAGGAGCGTTCGACATATCCGAAAGCTTGCTGAATTTAAAGGAGCACCAATCGCCAGTGTTAAATCTATGTTTTATGCAACAAACGAGTGAGTAATGCTATAAAATAGAGGGGGGAAATCTGGTGGGATGCGACGTGTGTCAAGTAATTTTCGCAAATGAACGGCCGTTAATCAAAGAAACCATGTCCTGCAAGTTCGAGTCTTGGCAAGGGCGCCCACCAAAAAGCCGGACGGGAGGCGGTAAAACCGTAGCCAAAACGGCTACCGCAGCGGTATTGTTAGGCGGAGATATAATTAAAGGCATTCTTGCCGGTATCATGTGGCCGCAAAACCGCCTTTTTGAGCGGCGGGAGGATTGACGCAGTGCACTAAAATCAACATAAACTTGGTCCGCAATGGAGCAAATGAGGGGGCTGGGGTGGCCGAGTCGGGAGATGCACGTGTATCGGAGTTGGCCGTAGAGGCAGGTCTCTACGTCATCCGTTACGTGTCTGCGCCCTCGGCCGGGGAGGCGCCGGTGGTTCAGATTGAACCGGATTGGCGCTCGTCTGGTTCCCTGGAGATCGTTTCCGATCCCCGGCTCCGCGGTGGTTTCTTGCCGGGGCCGGGTTCGGCTGTGGTGGTGCGATCCTCCGGCGATGGGCGTCTCGTGATGACGGCGCGTCCGCGGACGCCCGGTGGCTCGGTGGAGGCGCGCCTCCAGTTGGAGCCGCTCGTGACGCTGCCGGGTGCCGGTGAGCTTGAGGCACCTCCGGCGCGCGGCAGGGCATCCGCCTCGCCCGTCGCCGGAGTTGAGAGCGGTCTTGCTCTGACCGGGCATCTCTCTCGCAGGGGGGATGTGAAAGTCGGGGCCGGCCAATGGCTTGGCGGTCCCCGCCAGCCGCTCCCGATTGAGGGGCTCCAGGTTTCGCGCGTGCCGCGCGGAGTCGAACTTGAATACCAGGTGCTGGTCGGGACACGTCCCGCGCAGTGGTCGCCCTGGGTGCGGGCGGGGGAATATGCGGGTACCCGCGGTCGCGCCTTGTCGCTGTTCGGTGTCCGGCTTCGGCTGGGTGGCGAAGCTGCGGCGCGGATCCGGGCGGAGGCGTTGTTCCTGGGGGCACCTGTGGTGTCCCGCGCGGGACGGCAAGTGGAATTTGTCGGTGTGTCCGAGCGGGATCCCCTCGTGGGCCTGTCTCTTGCCATCGACCTCGCCGAGGAAGCGGGGCGAGCTGAGCCTCGGCGTATGGCTCCGGAAGGAGCTGGTCGCGTGAGAGTGTTTCGGGCGGGTGCTCTCTGATTTCTAATTTAACCGGTTGCGGCGCTCGGGTGCGGGCGATGGGTGAGGGGTTGTCATGGCTCTTTATGATCTGACGAGCACACAGCTCACCGAGGGTGATGCTGCACAAGGATTTCCTGGTCTGAACGACTTGGGGATGTCCGATGGCGAGCAGGCGCAGATCATTGCGGCGCTTGAGGCGGCAGGCGTTTACAGCGCCACGGATCCCAATGCGTTGGCTTCGGTGAACGTCAAGGTTGATGTTCAGGATACGGCGGCGGGTAACACTTCCGACGCACTCATCTACACGAATACCGAAGGGGTGATCGTCAACATCGTCAATGACGGTCCCGGCGGCGGCATCATCGCCACAAGCAACGGCAACGATTATCTCGCCAGCTACGGCGTCGATAACGTGCTGATCGGCGGTGCCGGCAATGACACTGTCGTCGCGGGCAACGCGGCTGACCTCGCCAATAGCTTCGCTGAAGATGCGCGCGGCAACACGGTATATGGCGGCGAGGGTAATGACCTCGTGGCGTCCGTGGCCGCTCAGCTCTCCTTCAATCCGGCGACCAATGCCGGCGACTTCAATATCCTTCATGGCGACGCTGGCAACGACGACGTCTACACCTACTATTCTGGCAGCGTTGTCTACGGCGATGCCGGAAACGACACTGTCAGCGCAGCGTTCGTCGTCACGGGCAACAATGCCGCTGGTGACACGCTTTATGGTGGTGACGGCGACGACTTCCTGCGCGGCGCCAATGGCCTGACTTGGCATGTCATCAACGGCGCGACTGTCTCCGGCGGCGCGATCATTTACGGTGACGCGGGCAACGACACGTATCAGGGCCAGCTCTTCGGCTTCGACACGGTCTATGGTGGCGATGGAAACGACACGCTGTCTGCCTCCGTGGGAAGCAATGTGCTGTACGGTGACGTCGGCGCGGACTCGATCATCGGCGGCATCGATACCACGGCTGGCGCTGTGGACACGCTGTATGGCGGCGACGGCAATGATATCCTGATCAGCCGCACCACTCATGCGGTGATGTATGGTGGCGTTGGTGCTGACACCATTAGCGGCGCCAGCGGTGCTGACACCCTCTTCGGTGGTGACGGTAACGACCAACTCTGGGTCGATTTCGGCAACAACGTGATCTACGGTGATGCCGGTGTGGACTTGATCTACGGTAGCAACGTTGCTGGTGGCCTCGACACCCTCTATGGTGGCGACGGCGACGATCTGATCGCGACCCGCGCTGGGGTGGCCATCGTCTATGGCGATGCCGGCAATGACCAGATCACCGGTTCTAGCGGTTCCGACTCCCTGTATGGCGGGCTCGGCGCTGACTCGATCTGGGTATCGAGCGGAAACAACCTGATGTACGGCGATGCCGGCGCCGACTCCATCTGGGCTGGCAGCATCGGCGGAACGGGCAACGTTGACACCATCTATGGCGGTGCTGACGGCGACGGCCTCTTCTCGCAGGTCAATGGTACGCACGCTCTCATTTATGGCGATGCAGGAGCGGATACCATTGCCGGCGCCAGCGGCCAGGACACGCTCTATGGCGGCGACGATAACGATCAGGTCTGGGTCAACACCGGCTCGAACCTGCTCTATGGCGATGCTGGCAACGATAGCCTCGCGGCCGGCATTGACAGCTCCGGAACCGATACGCTTTATGGTGGCATTGGCAACGATCTGCTGTTTACGCAGGTCAATGGTACGCACGCTCTCATCTATGGCGATGCAGGAGCGGATACCATTGTCGGCGCCAGCGGCCAGGACACGCTCTATGGCGGCGACGATAACGATCAGATCTGGGTCGACACCGGCTCGAACCTGCTCTATGGCGATGCTGGCAACGACAGCATGGCGGCCGGCCTCGACAGTTCTGGAACCGATACGCTTTATGGTGGCATTGGCAACGATCTGCTGGTTACGCAGGCCAATGGCACGCACGGCATTCTGTACGGCGGCGACGGTACAGACAGCGTTATTGGTAGCAGCGGCGCTGACACGCTGCACGGCGATGCCGGCGACGATGTGATGTGGGTCAATGGCGGCTCGAACCTGCTGTACGGTGATGACGGCAATGACGTCATGTACGCTTCGTTCGGTTCCACCGGTGGTGGCGTCGATACCCTGTACGGTGGAACCGATAACGACTGGCTGATCGGCAACACCAGCCTCAACAGCATGTTGGCCTATGGCGGTGGGGGCGTCGACAGCATGGTGGCTGGCGCTTCCGATGCGACCATGTCCGGTGGTGACGGCAATGACGTGATGTGGGCCACCGCGGCCGGCAATCACCTCATGTATGGCGATGCTGGCGACGATCTGCTCTCCGCGGCGGGTGGGAACAATACGCTGTACGGTGGCGAGGGCTCCGACAGCTTCTATGTCAACGCAGCGGGCAATACGACCATGTCCGGCGGCGATGGCAACGACAGCTTCTTCGTCCTGGCTCAGGGCGGAACGGGTTCCGTCGATGGTGGTGCCGGAGACGACGGCCTCTGGTTCAAGGCCTACTCGTTCGCCGACGTCCAGTCGCACGTCCTCAACGCCGGTGTCACCACCATCACCTTCACGGACGGTGCGGTGTACACGGTCAGCAACGTGGAAGTGGGGGCTTTCGGCGCCAACGGCGATACGGTCAACTTCAGCAGCTGGTCGTAAGTCCTGGTCTGATTATGACGCCCCGGGGCAACCCGGGGCGTCTCTGTTCTGGGTGGGTGGTCGCTTCAGATGGATGGCGAATTCTATGTCCGCCCTCTCCCTCTTTCCGGTCAGATGGGCCGGAGGCGCATTTTTTCTCCCCATTCCTACCCCGCGGGTCGCAATCGGCAAATTATTCCCGTCGTCCATATGGAAGCCCTCGACCTGGCTGCGTGGTTTCCTGTCGTTTGGACGCGCCACAGGGGCACTCTGGATCTCGTGGTCCTGCGCTCGTTGCTCGCGGACGGTGCCGGACATCCACATGGATCGCCTCAGATCCCTTCCTCTCTCCCGCTCCTTATCAAGGCCTATCCCCTGGTGGTCGACCCCACGCAGTCCGGAGGGGATCTTCGCGTGGATGACGTCATCGCGGACGAGCCGACCGACGTGGGCGCAACACTGCTGACGGAGCGTGGCTTGCCGAGCAGGGCGTTGGAAGAGCGCATCATCTATGCGCACCGATTCAGCTCTGCGCATGCGGTCACGCAACGCATGGGCGACCATTTGTCCGATGCGGGGCTGTTCCAGCCTTGGGACCTGAGTTTCCCCGATCAGTTGGAGCTCGGCCCCTTTCCGGAATTCCTGGTTGTCCGTCCGGATGCCTACGAAACCGATGGCTTCATCTCATTCGCGCGGGCCTTCGGCGCTGCGGGGCTACGCCTTCTGAATGCGCACGCCCTGTCCCTTTACCGGACCGCCATTTTGTATCAGCGTGCACGCCAGGATCTGTCGCGCAACGCGGCCGCCTGACGGGATCGACCTGTGAGCGCAGACGAACTTAGCTTTCGGCCCCTGCGGAAGGGCGAGAGGACCCCCTGGTCCAAGATCGCCCGTTTCGGCTTCCTCGACCAAATCGAGCGCGTTCCGTTGGGGGATAGCGAACTTCTTCAGACCGCACACTATCTTCCCATCCTGGTCGAGCGACGGGGGGAAGTGCTGGATGTGGTTGCGGGGGTGAGTGCGACGCTCCAACGCCAGCCGCTGCTGGACAAGGACCAGCGCTGGCTTCGCTTCTATACCCCCCTCTACCTCAAGTGCCTTCCCTTCACGCTTGGCCTCCCTGTCCTGTCGCCGCAGGAACAGCTACGCATCGCGGTCAGCGACACCCTTCTGCACGCTGTGGAGAGCGAGGCGAACATCACCTTTGAGGCGGATGGTACGCCCAGCCGCGCCCTGGCGGAGAACGTTGCGCTTCTCAAGCGCTTGCAGGTGGGGATCTGTAAGCTGCGTGAAGCCGCTGAATTGCTTTATCTTGCCGATCTGCTGATGCCCATCAACGTAACCTTCCAGGGCGGGGGGGAGGTTCTGGCCGTTGATGCCGAGAAGCTGTCCGGCTTTTCCGCTGGGCGCTGCGTGCCCCTGGTCCGCGGAGGGCTCCTGGCCAGTCAGCTGCTGTTCGCGATGCTTTTCTCACGGCGCATGTTGTCGGGCACCCTGGGCGTGTCCGTTCATCGGACTGCGGACCAAGAGCCGGCCCCGACAAAGGCCGTGGCCACGGCGCATGATCAATTTTCGGCCATGTTCTCTGGTCTTGAGAATCTGGATTTCGCCATGGATGAGAGCGATCTCGTTCCGATCGAACCTCTCAGTGAGGCGCGCGAGTGACGGTGCGTACGGTTCTGTTCATCCATAACAATTTTCCGGCCCAGTACCGGCACCTGGCCGCAACCCTGGCGAGCCGGCCGGGTTACCGGGTAGTGGCTTTCGGTTCGCCGACAGCCCGCTCGATCGCCGGTGTGCAACTGCTTCGCTATCCCTGGACGCCCCAGCCGGAGAGCGAGGGGCACAGCTTCGGCCGGCGGTTCAATGCGGAGTGCCGCCGGGCCGAGGAGATTATGTATCTGGCCACGGAGTTGCAGGCGGAAGGCGTGGAGCCTGACGTCATCTTCGTGCATCCGGGGTGGGGCGAGGGCCTGCCTCTGCGGCCCCTCTTCCCGAATGCCAAGATCATCGCCTTTTGCGAATTCTATTACCACCCGGTGGGTAAGGATGTGGGCTTCGATCAGGAGTTCTTGCGCTTCGGGCTCGACGGCGAGGTGCGGGTTCATGTCCGCAACGCCACCATGGCCATGGCGCTCGCGGATGCGGATCTGGGAATTGCACCCACTGAGTGGCAGCGCAGCCTGTTCCCGCCAATCTTTCAGCCGAACATCGAGGTGGTGCACGATGGCATCGACGTCGACGCCGTGCGGCCGAACCCTGACGCGACCCTGATCCTCCCGAACGGATCCCAGGTGCGGGCTGGCGACAAGGTGGTGACATATGTGGCTCGGAACCTCGAGCCGTATCGCGGTTTCCATGTGTTCATGCGGGCCTTGCCACGGGTGCTTGCTGCCCATCCCGACGCCCAGGTTGTGATTGTCGGTGGCTCCGATGTCTCCTATGGCGCACGCCCCGAGGACGGCAGCAACTGGCGAGACCTTTTCGTTCGCGAGATCGAGGCCAGGGCAGACCTTTCGCGCGTGCACTTCATGGGTGTCGTGCCGCGGCCGACCTTCCTCGACGTCCTGCAGGTTTCCGCAGCGCACATTTATCTGACCTATCCTTTTGTGTTGTCCTGGTCGCTGACGGAGGCCATGGCTGCGGAATGCCTCATCATAGGTTCCGATACCCCGCCGGTCCGCGAGGCCATCGCCCATGGACAGACGGGGCTTTTGGTGCCCTTCTTTGAGCCCGATCTGCTGGGGGACACGATCATCCGGGCTCTGGATCGTCCTGATCTGTTTTGGCACATGAAGCGCGCGGCCCGTGAAGTCGTGGTGCGCCGGTATTCCGTTGCGAAATGTGTGGCGCGCCAGATCGAACTGATGGAATCCCTCCTCGGGACCCACTGAGTTTGCAAACGCTTATTCTCGTTCTGAAACAAGCTGCGCATGTGCTAATGTCGCAGTGCGGTAGGACGCGAATTTTCAAGGTTGGACTTGACGCATGAAACCAATCAACTCTCCGACGCTGCTGGCGATCCGGGATCTTATGCCGGCATACGGAGGGTTGCTCGCACTGAGTTCGGTCCTTCCGATCCTGTTTTTGGCGGGTCCTTTTTACGGCTGGCAGATCATGCGCCGTGTCCTCCACAGCCATAACGTCAATACTATGATCGTTTTGGCATTGATCTGCACGTTTCTCCTTCTTATTGCTGTCTTGATTGATTATGTGCGCACGAAATCCCTGCAACGTCTTGGCATTCAGATCGACATTCGCTTAAGTCAAAAGTTTTTCGATAGCCTTTATCGGGAGGATGCGAGTACACGCCTCTCGCCGAACAACATTGCGGACTTGAATTTTGTTCGGGAATTTCTGTCTGGTCCCGTGATCATGACGATCATGGATGCGATCTGGTCGCCGCTTCTTATCCTCGTGCTGTTCATGATGCATTGGGTGTTTGGCGTGGTGGCCTTTGCTGTATTGGCGACAATTGGCGCGCTCGTCTTGCTCGAGCAATCCGTTGTCGGGAAGGACAGCGCGCGGTTCCGGGAGGTGAGCAGCGCAGAAGCTGCTTATGGGGCTTCGGCATCCCGCATCCTGGAGCCCGCTCGAGCAATGGGGATGTTGCCGTCCATCCGCTCGAAGTGGAGTCGCCTTCATGCGGCAATGCTTGGCTGGCGCTATGAAGCCCATCGTCGCGCCGATGTCATTGTCGCGATTTCACGTTTCGTGAATTTGATGATTTACATCGTGCTCGTGACGACGGCGGTCTTCCTCTATCTCGCCGGGGAGGTGGGTGGCAGCGGCATGATTATTACTGTGATGCTTATGCTGCGCGCCACAGGCCCCATTGAAGGTCTGATCAGAAACTGGGAACGGATCGCCGCTTTCGGGGCCAGTCGCGAGCGTCTTGATGCCGTGATTGCCGGCCGAGACGATGTGGAGAGGATGTCGCTCCCGGCGCCCACTGGCCCTCTTATTGTGTCCCGCGTTTGGGGGGGTGCCCCAAACTCGGACAAGATTATTATCAACGATGTCTCGTTCACGGTGGCTCCTGGACGGGTTCTGGCTGTGGTGGGTCCAAGCGGTGCGGGAAAATCGTGCCTCGCGCGCCTGCTCGTGAACGTCTGGACCCCGCGCAGGGGTGCTGTGACATTGGGGGACAACGATTTTACCCACTGGAACGCGGATGAACTTGGCCGGTTCGTCGGCTATGTGCCGCAGGACATCGAATTCATGCCCGGAACGGTCGCGGAAAATATCGCGCGCCTTGATCCTGAAATGGCGAAACGGTCGGATCTGATCGTCGCCGCGGTGGAACTCGCGGGCATTCAGGATGTGGTCCGAGCCCTGCCTGATGGCTACAACACCCGCATCGGGGTGGGTGGCTACGTTTTGTCTGGCGGCCAGCGGCAGCGGCTTGCGCTGGCCCGGGCTGTGTTCAACGATCCCCATCTCATTGTGATGGACGAGCCCAATGCCCATCTCGATGCCGGTGGCGAGAAGGCTCTTGGCGATGCCATCCTGCGGTTACGGTCCCAAGGGAAGGTGGTTGTCATCATCACCCACCGCATGAGTCTCCTCGCCTTCTGTGATGACCTCCTCGTGCTGAATGGCGGCGCGGTACAGGCCTTTGGAGAGCGGGACCAGATCGTCAACCGCCTGCCACGCCTCAAGGCCCAACCCAATCTCACCGTCATTGGCGGCAATGCTGAAGGGCGCGAATGATGAACGATGACCTTCTGCTTGAGCACGCACCCATCGCACCGGGCGATTGGAAGTCGGTGCTCTCCTATGGTTATGCCCTCTTGGTCTTCACGCTCGTGGTGAGCTTCACGTGGGCCGCGATCGCCAAGGTCGATGGTGCTGTCACTGCGAACAGCATTGTGGCGGTGTCTTCGAACCGCAAGGAGATCCAGCACCTGGAAGGCGGCATCGTCCGCGAGATTCTCGTGCGCGACGGCAGCATCGTAAAGAAGGGAGACGTCCTTCTGCGTCTCGATCCGACACGCAGCATGGCTGCTGCCGAGACCTACGAGAAGCAGTTGGCCCAGGCCCAGGCCCAGGAGGCGCGCCTGGAGGCGCAGCGCTCTCTCGCCAAGCAGGTGACCTTTCCTGAGAGCGTCACGAAGCTCGCGTCCGATCCTCAGGTCGCCGCCGCCATGAGCGACAACAAGCGGCAGTTCGACAGCCGCCTTGCCACGCTCCAAAGTTCTCTCGATGTGATCGAGGCCCAGCTCGGTCAGGCGCAGAAGCAGATCGAGCAGGCAGCGATTACAAAGAAGACGTCGGAAGAGCAGCTCGTCACGGTCAAGAGCGAGATGGAAGGGGTGATGACGCTCTACAAGAAGGGCTTTGTTGCCTTGCCGCGGGTGACGGCTCTGCAGCGTCAGGAATCGGGTCTTCAGGGGGCGATCGACGGAGCCGTGGTCTCGATCGCTCAGGGGCAGGACAAGGTCAACGAGCTGACCGCGAGCGCTGACCAGTTGCGAAAGGCCTATGTCCAGGAAGCCGCCGTCGCCCTGCCTGATGTTCGCAAGACCATCGGCGATCTCACGCAGCAGATCATTGTCGCAAAGGACAGCCTTAAGCGCGTCGATATTACGGCGCCGGTTTCAGGCTCTGTTCAGGGCATGAAGATCTTCACCGTGGGTGGCGTCGTGCGCCCAGGCGATGTGATTATGGAAATTGTTCCCTCTTCTGATGTTCTCGTGCTGCGGGCCAAGATCGATCCGGAAGATATCGACCGCGTTCGGGTGGGCCAGGAAGTGGACATCCAGCTCAGCCAGTTCCGCGAATACAAGAGCGAAATGATCAAGGGCACGTTGGAAACCTTGTCCCACGACGTGCTTGAGGATCCGAAGACTGGGGCGAACTATTATGCGGCAGAAGTCTCTGTAGATCGCGCCTCCATTCCCCCCGAGATCAGAGATCGGATCATTCCGGGAATGCAGGCCTCCGTGTTCATGCCCACGGGGGAGCGCACGGTGCTTCAGTTCCTCGTGGCGCCGATTGTGGATCGGTTCGGCTCTTCGATGCAGGAGCGGTGATCCGGCTCCAGCAGGTCGCCCGTTTCGACGGTTTCTGCCTAGAGCATGCGCCGATCAGCCTGCACCGCAGGCTGATCGGATCACGCATTCTCTCTCAACGAGTTAGAGCGCGATCCGCTTTGGTGATCTGCTTATGCTCTTTGCCGGGCAGGAACCGATCGGCTTGGAAATCCGGGCGCCGGCGAGCCGGCGCCCGTCGCCTCAGAGTGCGCGGAGCAGCGACTTCCCCGTCATCTCGGCCGGCTGGGGCAGCCCGATCAAGGCCAGCAGAGTGGGCGCCACATCGCCGAGGCGACCGTCCGCCAGTGTCACCTCGGGTCGGCCTGCGAGGAAGATCGGCACCGGGTGCGTGGTGTGGGCGGTATGGGGATTGCCGGTCTGCGGGTCGCGCATGAGTTCGCAATTGCCGTGGTCGGCGGTCACCAGCAAGGCGCCGCTCATCTCCTGCACCGCCTCCGCCAGCTTGCCCAGGCCCGTATCCACGGTTTCCACCGCCTTGATGGCCGCGGGCAGGGAACCGGTGTGTCCCACCATGTCGGGATTGGCATAGTTGAGTACGATCAGGCTGTATTTGCCCGAGCGGATCGCCTCCAGAACCTTCTCGGTCAATTCGGGGGCCGACATCTCCGGCTGCAGGTCATAGGTGGCAACCTTCGGAGAGGGGACCAGGATGCGGTCTTCGCCGGGATAGGGGGTCTCGCGGCCGCCATTGAGGAAATAGGTGACGTGGGGGTACTTCTCCGTCTCCGCTGCGCGCACCTGGGCAAGGCCCGCTTCTGCCACCACTTCTCCGAGACCCTTTTCCAGGGACTGGCGCGGGAACAGAGTGACCATCGCCTGGTCCAGCTCACCGCTATAGGAGGCCATGCCGGCCGCCGCGCAGAAGCTGACCGGCGTGCCCCTGTCGAAGCCGTCGAAGGCCTTGAGAAGCAAGGCGTCCAGCAATTCGCGGGCGCGGTCGGCGCGGAAATTGGTGCACAGGATGGCATCGCCATCCTTCATGCCGGTATAGGCGCCGACAACGGCGGGCTCGATGAATTCGTCCGAAATGTCGGCCGCATAGGAGGCCTCCACGGCCGCCAGGGGGGTCTCGCGCGGCGTGCCTTCGCCCCGCACCAGCAGGTCATAGGCCCGCTTCACGCGGTCCCACCGCTTGTCGCGGTCCATGGCGAAGTAGCGGCCGCAGACGGTGACGATGGGCGCGCCCTCGGGTAGGTCGGCTTCCAGCTTCGCCAGCGCCTCGGATGCGGAGCGGGGCGCGGTGTCGCGGCCGTCGGTAAGGGCGTGCACGGCCACGGGAATGTCGCGCTCGCGCAAGATCTTGGCCACGGCCACGGCGTGATCCTGGTGGGCATGGACGCCGCCGGGTGACATGAGCCCGATGATATGGCAGGTGCCCCCGGTCTTCTTCAGCGACGCGACGAGGCCGCTCTCCTCGATGCGCCGGGCGAGCTCGCCGTCGGCCACCGCCGCGTCGATGCGTGGCAGATCCTGCATCACCACGCGGCCCGCGCCGAGATTGAGATGGCCAACTTCGGAATTGCCCATCTGTCCGGGCGGCAGGCCGACATCAAGACCGGACGTGCTCAGGAAGGCATGGGGGGAGCCGGCGTAGAGACGATCGAAGTTGGGGGTGTGGGCGAGCCGCACCGCATTATCGGCGTCTTCCTCGCGCCATCCCCATCCATCGAGAACGACGAGCATGGCAAGGGATGGCTTCGACATGTCAGACCTCGTTGCGTCGCATATTGCTGGCCCTGCCGATAAGGCGGGCCGGCGGCGAACACAAGGTCACACGCTTGTGGCGGCGTCTTGTCGGCGCAGATTGAGAAGGGCGACTTCGGCCGCCTTGGCGACGTGGCGAACCGCCGCGGCACGGGCGGCGACGCCGTCGCCGGCCATGAGCGCATCCACCAGCTCACTCAGCTCGGCGATGCTCTCCTTGCCCCGGCCGGGGGTCTGAAGGGAGGTGGCGCGCAGCACGGTGATCCGCGCATTCAGCATGTTCAGTGCCTGCCCCAGGGCCTCGTTTCCGGCGCCCTCGATCAGGCTATCATAAAAGTGGTTCTTGGCGTTGATGCGGTCCAACGGATCGGCAGAGGTCAATGCCGTCTTCAACTGGCGAAAGGCGGCCTTCAGCGCTTTTTTCTCGACCGGCCCGGCCTTTGCCGCGAAGCGCTCCGCGGCCAGCCCCTCCAGTTCCGCCCGCACCTGATATATGCCTTCGGCCTGCTCTGGCGTCACGCCCGCGACGATCGGCCCCCGGTGAGGCACGACGATAATCAGGCCCTCGGATTCCAATTGCCGCAGGGCTTCGCGCACCAGTGTGCGACTGACCCCCGTCAGCTCGCAGAGCGCCCGTTCTGGCAGCCGTTCTCCCGTCGTGAAGCGCCCAAGCGCGATCGCGTCGCGGATGCTCTCCACCACCGAGTGGCGCAGAGGTGCGGCAAGGCGGGCCACCTTGAAGTCGCGGCCCGGCGCGGCGGCCGGTTTGGAGATCCGATCGTCCATCTGTTCGTCCGTAACAGCCGGCACAGAAGCGCGCGGCATTCCTCCTGTAGCGCACACCAGGGCCGGATTGCACGGCAATCTGATCGCATCCTCACTTGGATTCAACCAAGTCTCGCGGCTGCCGCCTTCAGGCGCGCCCGGGCAGGAAGGAGACCCGCTCCCCGCGCACCGCATCGACGATGAAGTCCTCCATCTGGGAAATCCGGCGCAGGTCTCGCATGTCCGCGTGCACCACCAGCCAATAGGCGCGCTCAAATCTCACATGGGGCAGCACGGGGAGGAGATCGCCATGGGCTGCGGCGGCGTAGTCATGGAGAATGGCGACCCCACCACCGGCGCGCACCGCCTCCAATTGGCCGACGGCGCTGGCGCACTCGAACCGCCGTCCGCACAGCTCAACCAGGGCGCTCATATAGTCGAGGCCGGGGCTGTAAGCGAGGTCCTGCACATAGGTGATGAGGGTGCGGTCTTTCAGGTCCGCCTCGCAGGCGATGGGGCCGCTCTCCTCCAGATAGGCGCGGGAGGCATAGACGGAGAGAGAATAGTCCGTCAGGCGCCGCACGAAGAGGCGTCCCTCGGAGGGACGCTCGATGGTGATGGCGATGTCCGCCTCACGCTTGGAGAGGGAGAAGGTGCGCGGCAAGGGCACCAATTGCACCACAAGGTCGGGATGAGGGGCGGCAAAGCGCGGCAGCCGGGGGGCGAGGAAATAGGTGCCCAGCGCATCCGGCGCGCCGATGCGAATGGTGCCTTCCAACTTCAGGTCGGCATTGCCCAGATCCGACCGCGCTCGGATCATCTCGCTTTCCACCCGCTCCGCCACCGCGAGGAAACGCTCGCCCACGGCGGTCAAAGTACAGCCTGTGGTGCGCCGCTCGAACACACGCGCGCCGAGGTCCGCCTCAAGGGCATTGATGCGGCGGGTGACGGTGGCGTGATCCACGTTCAGGCGCTGGGCCGCGCCCAGCATCTGCCCGGCCCGGGCCACGGCGAGAAAGATGCGGGCATGGTCCCAATTCACGAGCTAAGCCTATTTCTGCACAACGTGTCCGGGATGTTAGGCATTGCTCCGCGTAATTACCAGATGTTCTCTGCGCACCAGATATCCGCCCGAGAGTTCTGGAGGACGCCGTGACCACCATCGGACATTTCATTGCCGGCCAGCATGTGAGCGGTTCAGGCCGTTCCGCTCCCACCTTCAATCCCGCCACCGGCGAGCAGATCGGCGAGGTCCTCCTCGCGTCCGCCGCGACTGTGGACGAGGCGGTGCAGGCCGCCTCCCAGGCGCTGCCTGCCTGGGCGGCCACCCCCGCACCGGCCCGTGCCCGCGTCATGTTCAAGTTCAAGGATCTGCTGGATCGTCACATGGACGAGCTGGCGGCGCTCATTTCGCGCGAGCACGGCAAGACGGTCGACGACGCCAAGGGCGAACTGGTGCGCGGCATCGAGGTTGTGGAATTTGCCTGCGGCATTCCCCACCTGCTGAAGGGCGAGTTTTCCGACCAGGTGGGCCGGGGCATCGACACTTTCTCCATGCGCCACCCGGTGGGCGTGTGCGCGGGCATCACCCCTTTCAACTTCCCGGCCATGGTGCCCATGTGGATGTTCCCCATGGCCATCGCCACCGGCAACACGTTCGTTCTGAAGCCCTCCGAGAAAGATCCGAGCGCATCCCTGCGCCTGGCTGAGCTTCTTGCCGAAGCCGGCCTGCCCAAGGGCGTGTTCAATGTGGTGAACGGCGACAAGGAAGCGGTGGATACGCTTCTGACCCACCCGAAGGTGGCGGCCGTGAGCTTCGTCGGCTCCACGGCCATCGGTGAATACGTCTACAAGACCGCCGCGGCGCACGGAAAGCGCGTTCAGGCCCTGTGCGGCGCCAAGAACCACCTCGTCGTCATGCCCGACGCGGACCTCGACAAGACCGTGGATGCGCTGATGGGCGCCGGCTACGGTTCGGCCGGCGAGCGCTGCATGGCGGTCTCCGTGGCGGTGGCCGTGGGCGGCGTGGGCGATGCCCTGATGGAGCGTCTCGCGCCGCGCGTGCGCTCCCTCAAGGTCGGCCCCGGCAATGACGTGGCCTCGGAAATGGGCCCGCTTGTCACCAAGGAGCACCTGGCCAAGGTGCGCTCCTATGTGGATCTGGGCGTCAGCGAGGGCGCAGACCTGGTGGTGGATGGCCGCGACCTCAAGCTCCAGGGCTATGAGAACGGCTACTATATCGGCGGCTGCCTGTTCGACAACGTGACCCCCGACATGCGCATCTACAAGGAGGAGATCTTTGGACCCGTCCTCTCCGTGGTGCGGGTGCCCGGCTTCGATGATGCGCTGAAGCTGGTGAACGAGCACGAATATGGCAATGGCGCCGCCATCTTCACCCGCGACGGCGATGCCGCCCGCGCGTTCGACTATGGCGTCCAGGCGGGCATGGTGGGCATCAATGTGCCGATCCCGGTTCCGATCGCCTATCACTCCTTCGGCGGCTGGAAGCGGTCCATTTTCGGTGATCGCAACGTCTACGGCCTGGAAGGCGTCGGCTTCTATACCCGCCTGAAGACCACAACGGCCCGCTGGCCCGGCGGCGTGCGGACCGGGGCGGAGTTCGTCATGCCCGTGCTGGGCTGAGGCTTCCGCAAGGCAACGAAGCGGCCGGCGCGTGCGCCGGCCGTTTTGCGTTGGGGATCAGTGTGCGCCTGCCTCCTGCTCGGCAAGGCGCAAGAGGAAGGCGTGGAGCGCGCGGGCCGCAAGCTCGATATCCTCGGGGGCGGCATATTCCTTCGGATTGTGGCTGCCATTGAAGGACCGCACGAAGAGCATGGCCATGGGCAGCACATCGCGGAACACCATGGCGTCGTGGCCGGCGCCCGAGGGCAGGTGATGGACGGGCAGGCCGAGGGAGGCAACCGCCTCGGAAAGGCGCGCCTTCAGTCTTTCGTCGCAGGGCGCGGCCGGGGCGTCGTGGCCCCAGGAGACGAAGGGCGTGATGCCGCGACGGGCGGCGATGGCTTCGATGGCGCTGGTGATGTCGGCCACGGCGGCGCGGCGCGTTCCGTCGTCCGAGGAGCGCACGTCGATGGAGAAGACCACTTCGCCCGGCACCACGTTCACGGCGCTGCCGGCGATGGTCAGCGTGCCCACCGTCGCCACCAGGGAGTGCGGCGCCACGTCCGCCCGGCCACGGGCTTCCACCGCGAGAATGATCTCGGCGGCCGCTGCCAGCGCGTCCTGGCGCATGGGCATGGGCATGGTGCCGGAATGGGCGGCCTGACCCTTGAGGCGGATGGAGGCGCGGGAGGCACCGGCAATGCCGGTGACGATGCCGAGCGGCAGGCTCAGCGCTTCAAGCACCGGTCCCTGCTCGATATGCACTTCCACATAGCCCAGCGTCTCTTCGGGTGTCCGGGCGCATTGGGCCACGGTGTCCACCGGCGCGCCAAAGGTCCGCAGCGCTTCGTGCCGGGAAATGCCGGCACTGTCCACGTCCTCCAGACACTTGGGATCGAACCGACCCGCGAACGCCTTGGAGGAGGAGAGGGTGGACAGGAAGCGCACACCTTCCTCATCGGCGAAGGCAGCGACCTCCACGGCAAAGGGCAGGCGCCGGCCTTCCCGTCGCAGCTGGTCCACAGCGGCGATGCCCACCAGGACGCCGAGATTTCCGTCATAGATGCCAGCATTGCGCACGGTGTCGATGTGCGAGCCGATGACCAGCGTCTTGGCGTCCGGCCGATCGGCGGCATAGCGGCCGACAATGGTGCCCGTGGCATCCATATGCACGTGGTTCATGCCTGCGGCGCGGAACCAATAAGCCACCTGCGCCGCCGCCCTCTTATGGGCGGGGGACAGGGACAGGCGGGTCATTTCGCCCGGCACATCGGTGAAGGCGGCCAACTCCTTCAGGCGGGCCGCAATGGTCTCTCCTGCCAGCGGCTCCGGTTCGGCGGGAGCGGTTTGGGCCTTGGAGGCTTCGGTGCGGATCATGCGGCGCCTCCCGGCAACATCTGGTCCAGGCGGAGCAGCGCGATCCTCTCGATCTGGGCGAGCGCTTCCTGGAACTCCGTCTCGGCATCATGGCCGAGCCGGCGCTCGAAGGCGGCGACGATCTCTTCCTTGGAGCGGCCGCGAATGGCCATGATGAAGACGAAGCCAAACCTCTCAAGATAGGCCGTGTTGAGCGCGGTGAATCGGGCCTTCTCCTCGGCGGTGAGACGGTCGAGGCCGGCGGAGGCCTGCTCCTGCGCGCTGTCGGCGGTGAGCAGTTTGGCGGCGGCGAGCTTGCCGGCGAGATCGGGGTGAGCGTGGATGACGCCCATCTGCTGCTCCCGGCTCGCCGCGCGCAGGATCTTGGCCATGGCGGTGTGAAGGCCCTGGGCGGTGTCCTCCCCCGTCGAGAGCCCCGCCTCGTAAGCGCCTTCCGCGATCCAGGGCGAGTGCTCGAAGACGCCGCCAAAGCGTTCCACGAACAGCGCCTTGGACAGGCGGCTCGGCACGTACCCACCTTGAGGGGGATGATGGGCGATCCAGTGACGCGCAATGTCGATGCGCCGCGCCACCCACACGCCCTCATGGCCCTGGATGTAATCTAGGAAGCGGGCCAGCGCGGCGGCCCGGCCCGGGCGTCCCACCAGGCGGTTGTGCAGCCCGATGGAGAGCATCCGGGGGGCACGCGCGCCTTCCGCATAGAGCAGGTCGAAGCTGTCCTTCAGATAGGTGAAGAACTGGTCTCCCGCCGAGAAGCCGGCGGGAATGGAAAAGCGCATGTCATTGGCATCGAGCGTATAGGGCACCATGAGGAATGGGCCCTTGGGCCCTTCGATCCAATAGGGCAGCTCATCCGCATAGGTGTCCGCGGAATAGACGAAGCCGCCTTCCTCCATGGCCAGCGGCGTCGTGTTCTCGGAGGAGCGGCCCTGGTAGAAACCCAGCGGTCGGGAACCGGTCACCTCGGTGTGCAGCCGGATGGCCTCCAGGATGTGCGCCTGCTCGGTCTCGCGGGGCACGTCCTTGTAATCCACCCATTTATAGCCGTGGCTGGCAATCTCCCAGCCGGCTTCCTTCATGCCTGCCACCGCCTCGGGGTTGCGCGCCAGAGCGGTTGCGACGCCATACACCGTCAGCGGCATGTTGCGCTCGGTGAACAGGCGGTGCAGGCGCCAGAAGCCGACGCGGGAGCCATATTCGTAGATGGACTCCATGTTCATGTGCCGCTGGCCGGGCCAGGGCTGGGCGCCGACGATTTCCGACAGGAAGGCTTCGGAGGCGGCATCTCCGTGCAGGATCGAGTTCTCGCCGCCCTCCTCGTAATTGATGACGAACTGCACCGCGATCCGAGCCTCGCCCGGCCAGCGGGGATGGGGCGCGTTGCGGCCATGGCCGATAAGGTCGCGGGGATAGGGCTTTTCGGTCATGGCGGGGGTCGGCCTTCTCTGCGAACGGGGTCAGGAGCCGCGATATGTGGAATAGGCCCAGGGCGAGCACAGGAGCGGCACATGATAGTGCCCCCCTTCGGCCATGGCGAAGCGGATGGGCACCAGGTCGAGGAAGGCGGGCTCGGCGACCGCTGCGCCTGTGGCCGCGAAATAGGCACCCACCTGGAAGATCAGCTCATAGCTGCCGGCCGCGAAGTCGTCGCCGGCCAGAAGCGGGGTGTCGGTGCGGCCGTCCGCATTGGTCGTGCGGGTGGCGACGAGCGCCCGCTCGCCGCTCGCTGCAATGCGAAAGAGCTCGATCTTCACGCCCGCTGCCGGCGTGCCACGCACCATGTCCAATACGTGCGTCGAGAGACGACCCATCGCAAACTCCTTCGCCACCAAGCCTCATCGCGCCCCAGCATAACCCGGACTGCCTCGTGTGATTTTCCGATTAAGTCGGAAGATATTCCGATTTTCCGGCCCATTTCTTTCGCCGGGGAAATTGCGTGTGATGCAATGCAGCGACGGCGCAGACCGCCGCCAAGAACCGCAAAATCCTTGATCGTCCGACCTTTTCCAGGGGGTCTCCATGTCTTCAGCCGTTCACCCAGTGGACGAGATGCTGCCGGCGCCGAAATTGGTAGCGCTCGGCCTCCAGCACGTCCTTGTCATGTATGCCGGCGCCGTCGCCGTTCCGCTCATCATCGGCCGCGCCCTCAAGCTGCCGCCCGAGGACGTGGCCTTCCTCATCAGTGCCGACCTGTTCGCCTGCGGCATTGCCACCCTCGCCCAGTGCCTTGGCCTGTTTGGCGTGGGCATCCGCCTGCCAGTGATGATGGGCGTCACCTTTGCCTCGGTAGGGCCGATGCTGTCCATGGCGGCGGACCCGTCCATTGGGCTCTTGGGCATCTATGGCTCGGTGATTGCCGCCGGCCTGTTCGGGCTGCTGGTGGCGCCCTTTGTCAGCCGGCTGCTGCCGCTCTTCCCGCCGGTGGTGACCGGGACCATCATCATGGTCATCGGCATCTCCTTGATGCGGGTGGGCATCAATTGGGCGGGGGGGGGCATTCCCATGTTCACCAAGGTGGTGAACGGGGAAACCGTGCAGGTGGCCAATCCCGCTTATGGCCAGCTCCAGGGGCTCGGCATTTCGCTGTTCGTGATGCTGGTGATCCTCGGCCTCATCAAGTGGGGCAAGGGCTTCATCGCCAATGTGGCGGTGCTGCTGGGCATCGTGGCCGGCGCGGTGCTCGCCACCGTGTTGGGCATCATGCACTTCGAGAAGGTGGCTTCGGCCCCCTGGTTCGACGTGATCGTGCCGTTCCATTTCGGCGTGCCGCAATTCCACCTGGTGCCCATCGTGACCATGTGCATCGTCATGGTGGTGGTGATGATCGAATCGCTCGGCATGTTCCTGGCGCTCTCCGACATCACCGGCAAGCCGGTGGACCAGAAGGCGCTGGCCAAGGGCCTGCGGGCGGACGGTTTCGGCACCCTCATCGGCGGCATCTTCAACACCTTCCCCTACACCTCCTTCTCCCAGAATGTGGGCCTTGTGGGGGTGACCGGGGTGCGCTCGCGCTGGGTGACGGTGGCGGGCGGCGTCATCATGCTGCTTCTTGGGCTTCTGCCTAAAATGGCGGCGCTGGTGGAGGCGGTGCCCAATGTGGTGCTGGGCGGCGCGGGGCTGGTGATGTTCGGCATGGTGGCGGCGACGGGTGCGCGCATCCTGACTGCCGTGGACTTCAAGACCAACCGCTTCAACCTGTTCATCGTGGCCCTGTCCGTGGGCTTCGGCATGATCCCGCTGGTGGCGCCCAACTTCTTCAAGAACCTGCCCCATGAGCTGCACCCGCTGCTGGAGTCCGGCATCCTGCTCTCGGCCATTGTGGCGGTGCTGCTCAACGTCTTCTTCAACGGGGTGAAGTCCGCCTCGGTGGAGGAGATCGTCGCGGCCGCCAAGCAGGCGGAGGCGCACTGAGGTGAGCCGCGCCGGCCCTTCCTCGCCAAGGGCCGGCGCGCCTGGAGCGCGATCCGATCCGATTGAATCAATCAGATCGGTGAATCGCCCTCTAACTCATTGAAAGAGAATGCGTGATCCGATCAGCCTGCGGCGCTGGCTGATCGGCGCATGCTCTAGCCGGTGAGTTTCTCGCCGATCTTGGCCAGCTCGCGGGCCAGGAAACGCCGGC
This sequence comes from Aquabacter sp. L1I39, assembly GCF_017742835.1. Lineage (GTDB taxonomy): Bacteria > Pseudomonadota > Alphaproteobacteria > Rhizobiales > Xanthobacteraceae > L1I39. Next base: position 2,549,417 of record NZ_CP072392.1, on the reverse strand, counting down.
CTTCTTCCAGGAGCATGTCGGCGAAGGCCTTCACCTTCAGCGGCACCAATTGCCGGGCGGGATAGAGCACGGCGAGGGTGACGCTCACCGGCGGATGGCTGGCGAGGACCGGCACGAGGCGCCCGTCGGCGAGGGCGTCCGCCACCTCGAAGCGCGGCTTCACCACGATGCCGCGCCCTTCCATGGCCCAGACGGTGAGCACGTCGCCGTCATCGGCCTCCAGATGGCCCGAGACCGGAACGGCAAGCTCCTTGCCTTGGTCGGTGAGGGTCCAGCGGAATTCACGGGCCCCGGCAAAGCGCAGGAGCAGGCATTGATGGCGCAACAGGTCGGAGGGCGTCTGCGGCACCCCGCAGCGCGCCAGGTAATCGGGGGCGGCGCAGGCGACCCGGTCGATGCGCGCCACCTTGCGCATGATCATGCTGGAATCCTCGAAGGTGGCGAGGCGAAGCGCCAGGTCCACCGATTCCGCGATCAGGTCCAGCGTGTGTTCGGACAGGCGCAGGCGCACGTCGATCTGGGGGTGGGCCTCCTGGTAGCGGGCCGCCACGGGGGCGACGAGGCGCCGGCCCAGATGCAGTGGGGCGGTGACCCTGAGGCCGCCGCGCGGCATGGCGCCCAGTTCCGTGACATTGGATTCAGCCGCCTCAATGAGGCGCAGGGCCTCCGTAATGTTCTCGTAGAAGACCCGGCCCTGCTCGGTCAGGCTCATGCGCCGCGTGGTGCGGTTGAACAGCCGGCAGCCCAGGTGCTTTTCCAGCATCTGGATGCGGTGGCTGACCACGTTGGCGGACAGGCGCAGGCGCCGGCCGGCCTCGGAGAAGCTCTCGCTCTCCACCGCCTGGACGAAGGCCCGCATATTCTCAAGCATGGTGCCCGGCTCCCCCGCCGGCCCGCCGCGCGCCGGCCGGCCTCTTGCCCGGCGTCAGCTTATGGTCCATCGGGCGGCGGACGAAAGGTCCGGCGCCGCCGTTCCCCTCTTCTCTTCCTCCAGAGGTCCGCCTGACATGGAACCCCTCCTGCACGAGTTCGGCAGTCTGCTGCTGCGCTGGACGCACATCATCACCGGCATGGCCTGGATCGGTTCGTCCTTCTATTTCATGCACCTGGATGCGGCGCTGCGGCCCTCCCCGGAGATTCCCAAGGGCAAGGGCGGCGAGGCCTGGGAGGTGCATGGCGGCGGCTTCTACCAGGTGAAGAAATATCTGGTGGCGCCCGACAACCTCCCGCGCCACCTCATGTGGCACAAGTGGGAATCCTACTCGACCTGGATCTCCGGCTTCTTCCTGCTGATGTGGGTCTATTACTATCAGGCCAACCTCTTCCTGATCGACCCGGCGGTCCTGAACATGTCGCCGCTCACCGCCATGGCCATCGGGCTCGGCGGCATCTTTGCGGGCTGGGTGTTCTACGACCTGCTCTGCCACTCGCCGCTCGGGCGCAACGACGTGGTGGTGGGGATCATCATCTTCGTCTTCGTGGTGCTGATGGCCTATCTGTTCCAGCAGGTCTTCTCGCCGCGCGGCGCCTTCATCCATGTGGGCGCGCTGATGGCGACCATCATGACGGCCAACGTCTTCTGCGTGATCGTGCCCAACCAGCGCAAGGTGGTGGAGGCGCTGAAAGCCGGTCAGGAGCCGGACCCAATCTATGGCAAGATCGGCAAGCTGCGCTCCTCGCACAACAATTACTTCACCTTGCCGGTCATCTTCCTGATGATCTCCAACCATTATCCGCTCACCTACTCGACCCCCTATGCCTATGTGAACGTGGCGCTGGCGCTGGTGGGCGGGGCGGTGGTGCGGGTCTATTTCAACAAGAAGCATGCCGGCCAGCCGGGCTTCGGCTGGTGCTGGATCGTCGCCTTCCTGTGCCTCGCTGCGGCCATGGTGCTCACCGCCACCACCTCGCCGGCGGCGCGGCTCGCGCTCGGCCTGCCGCCGCTCACCTCCACGGCCGTGGCCGCGCCCGCACCCATCGTGAAGGTGCCGGAGGAGGTCCAGAACATCGTCATGGGCCGGTGCGCCATGTGCCATAATCCGACCCCGCAATATGAGGGCATCGCCGTCCCGCCCCGCGGCATCCTCCTGGACAGCCCGGCCGAGATCGCCCGCAACAAGCCGTTGATCCTGATGCAGTCCGTGCTCACCCACGCCATGCCGCCCAACAACATCACCGACCTCAGCGCCGAGGACCGGGCGGTGCTGAAGGCATGGGCGGAGGCGCCGGAGCCCCGGACGCGCTGAAAGTCCCCCGCCTTTCGTGAGGCCGGCGGCGCTTCGCGGCCCTCCGGCTTGACCTTGAAGCCGCCCGGCCCCATGCCGGGCGGGCATGCATGAAGGACCCATTTCCATGACCCAAACGACGTCGCCCGGGCTCGGTGCCCTCATCGACGCGCGCTTCGAGGAGCAGAAGGCCTTCCTCGCCGAGCTGGTGAAGGTGCCCTCGGACAATCCTCCCGGCGATTGCGCCCCCCATGCGGCGCGGGCCGCCGAGCTGCTGGAAGGCCTCGGCTATGAGGTGGGGCGCCACGCGGTGCCGGCCGAGCGCACGCGCGCGGCGGGCATGGTGACCGCCACCAACCTCATCGTCCGCCATCGCTTCGGCGAGGGGCCCACCATCGCCCTCAATGCCCATGGCGACGTGGTGCCCCCCGGCGAGGGCTGGAGCCGCGATCCCTATGGCGCCGAGGTGGTGGACGGGGTGATGTATGGGCGCGGCGTCGCCGTCTCCAAGTCCGACTTCTCCACCTATGCCTTCGCCCTCGACGCCCTGAAGCGCTCCGGCTTGCCGCTCAAGGGCACGGTGGAGCTGCACTTCACCTATGACGAGGAGATTGGCGGCGAGGTCGGCCCGGGCTGGATCATCGAGGAGGGCCTCACCAAGCCCGACCTCGTGCTCTCCGCTGGCTTCTCCTATGCGGTGGTGGTCGCCCACAATGGCTGCCTGCACCTGGAGGTGGAGGTGGAAGGCAAGTCCGCCCATGCGGCGCTGCCCTTTACCGGCGTTGATGCCCTGGAGGCCGCCACCGGCATTCTCGGCGCCCTCTACGCCTATCGGGCGACCTTGCCGGCCCAGGTCTCGAAGGTGGACGGCATCGGCTCGCCGCAGATCACGGTGGGGCTCATTTCCGGCGGCATCAACACCAATGTGGTGCCCGACCGCATCACCTTCCGCCTCGATCGGCGCATCATTCCCGAAGAGATCCCCGAGGCGGTGGAAGCGGAAGTGAGGGCCGTGATCGCCAGCGCAGCGGAAGCCTTCCCGGCCGCCAAGGTGCATGTGCGCCGCATCCTGCTGGCCCGCCCCCTGGTGCCGAGCGAAGCCTCGGTGCGGCTCTCCGATGCGCTCCGGCGCAATGCGGAAGCGGTCATCGGCGAGCCCGTGCCGGCCAAGGGCGTGCCGCTCTACACCGATGCGCGGCTCTATGCGGAGGCGGGTTTCCCGGTGGTGCTCTATGGCGCTGGTCCCAGGACCATCGAGGAGGCCAATGGGCACCGGGCGGATGAGAATTTGCGGCTTTCGGACCTGAGGATCGCCACCGAGGTGGTGGCGCGGACCTTGGCGGAGCTGCTGGCCTGAGGGCTTGGCTGTTGCACGTGAAACAGGGAAGGCCCGGCACGCGCCGGGCCTTTTTCTTTTCTGAACAAGGGCTTGGCGAAATTCAGGATGCGCGGGCACGGTTATTCGCTTGCGCCCATGCAATGGAGTTATGATAGCGAGGCGCCGTTCATTGCACTAAATCTTGTCTCAACACGAACCCACGCCGTTCAGGAGATCAAGATGACCACCAACGGACTCCATCATGTTACCGCCATTTCCGGCCCAGCCCGTCGGAACATCGAATTTTATGCCGGTGTTCTAGGCTTGCGTCTGGTGAAAAAGACGGTGAATTTCGACGATCCCGGCACGTATCACTTCTATTACGGGGACGCGGACGCGGCGCCCGGCTCCATCCTCACCTTCTTCCCCTGGGCCCATGTGGCGCCCGGCCGGCTGGGGGTGGGGGAGACGCAGGGCACCATGTTCCGCGTGCCGGAGGCCTCCATCGGCTATTGGGCCCATCGCTTCGTGGAGAAGGGGGTCAAGCATGAGGCGCCGGTGAAGCGCTTCGGCGAGACCATGCTCGCCTTCACCGATCCGGACGGCATGCGGCTTGCCCTGGTGGGCGTGCCCGGGGCCGAGCTGGAGCCCGGCTGGGCGGGGTCCGACGTACCGGCGGAAGCGGCCATTCGCGGCCTCAAGGGTGTCGGCCTTTTGCTGGCGGACATCGCCCCGACGGCGGCCATCCTGACCGACGTCTTCGGCTTCAAGGAAGTGGCCCGCGAGGGCGCCTATGTGCGCTATGCCACCGATGCCCTTCTGGGCAATGTGGTTGATCTGCACGGGGTGGGCAATTTCCTGCGGGGCCGGCAGGGTGGCGGCTCGGTGCACCATATCGCTTTTCGCGCCGCCGATGATGCGGCCGAGGAGGCCATGGTGAAGCGGCTCGCCGAACATCACGGCATCCGCACCACCGAGCAGAAGGACCGGAACTATTTCCGGTCCGTCTATTTCCGCGAGCCCGGCGGCGTGCTGTTCGAGATCGCCACCGATGTCCCCGGCTTTGCCGTGGACGAGCCGGCGGAGAGCCTCGGCACCGCGCTGAAACTGCCGTCTTTCCTGGAGCCGCACCGCGCCCATATCGAGAGCGTGCTGCCCGATCTGTCCTCTGACGCCGCCTGATCCGACCCGGCGTTGCGATCCCTTCTCATACCCCGCGTCCGCGCCGGGCCTCCATGAGGCTGGCGCGGCAGGAGGTGCATCATGACCGACCATATCGTCACCGACGCCGCACCGGCAGGTGCGGCCTTCGTCCACCGCTTCGAGCCGGCCACCCATCCAGGCCCCGCCCCGCTGCTCCTGCTGCACGGCACGGGCGGCGACGAGAACGACCTCATGGCGCTGGGGCGCACGCTCTCGCCGGGCGCCGCCTTGCTCTCGCCCCGCGGCAAGGTGCTGGAGCACGGCATGCCGCGCTTCTTCGCCCGCCGCGCCGAGGGCGTGTTCGACCATGAGGATGTGCGCCGCCGCGCCGACGAACTGGCGGATTTCGTCGCCGCCGTGGCTGCCCGCCAGGACTTGGCGCCGCTCATCGCGGTGGGCTTCTCCAACGGTGCCAACATCGCGGCCGCCATGCTCTATCGCCGGCCCGAGGTGCTGTCGGGCGCCATCCTCCTGCGCGCCATGGTGCCGCTGGAGGAGGCGCCCCTGGCCGACCTGACGGGCAAGCGGGTGCTGATCCTGTCCGGTGCGCTCGATCCCATCGTGCCGGCGGACAATGCCGCCCGCCTCGCGGCCACCCTGCAAGCGGCAGGGGCTGAGGTGGAGCACAAGGTCGTGCCCTCCGGCCACGGCCTCACCCAGACCGACCTGGGGTTCGCCAAGGCGTGGCTGGGTGCCGGGGCCCGCGACACGCTGCGGGTGCGCTGAGACCTGCGGGGGTATGGGTTTAGGGCAGGCAGGATCGGTGCGCGCCGATCCCGCTTTCCCGCCGCCTTGCCCCTTGCGCTCCCGCTGCGCCTGCGGCATTTGCCTTGGAGCGCCGGCCATGTTGTGGTGCACACAAGGGGCCGGTCGCGCAGGCTTCTCCTCGGGGTGGGCGCGTGCTGCCCGGCCACCCGGCTCCTGCGCAGGGTGGCCGCTGCGCAGGCGACGGTGAAACGGTCAGAGGACGTTTTCATGCATGCGATGGATCGAGGCGGCCAGACTGCTGGGAAAGACCTTCCCGCAGCCGGGAGTGCGACCCCTTCCATTGTCGAGCATCTCTACTTCGATACCACGGATCTGGTGGATTATTTCCACGGCAACGCCACGCCCAGCGGCATCCAGCGCTTCGCCATCGAGGTGATCCGCGCGGCGGCGGCGAATCGTCCCGCCGGCAGCGTGCACGCCATCTGCTTCCGGCCGCAGATGCAGGATGTGGTGGAGCTTCCCCTGGGCTGGTTCCTGGACGAGGGCGCGCCCAAGGTCCAGGAGATGGTGCGCTCGCTCTCCCTCTCCTTGCCCAAGACCAAGCGCCTGCAGGGCTTCAAGGGCGCGCGCTACGTGCTCAAATATCTGGAGCACGTCTACCGCACCGACATCCGGGCGCTGTGGGACAGGCGCTATCAGAACCGCCTCGCCCCCCTCGACCTGCCGTCCAATGCCCATGTGGTGGTGCTGGGGGCGGTGTGGAATTTCCAGGGCTATGCGGACTTCTTCGCTCACCAGAAGGCGGCCCGCCCGGGCATCCGGCTTTCGGTCTTCGTCCACGATCTCATTCCCTGGTACGGCAACAAGTTCGTGGGCGACGGCGTGGCGCCGAAATTCCTCGCCTATCTGCGCAGCTATCTGGCGCTTGCCGATCGGCTGCTGTGCAATTCCAACGCCACGCTCGCCGATGTGCGGCGCTTCGCCGGCGAGCAGGGCTTGAGCATGCCCCCCGCCACTGTGGTGCCGCTGGCCCATGAATTCCCCACCCCCGCCTTCAAAGTGGTGATCCCCAACGGCACCGGGCCGGAGGCGCGCGAAGGGGTGCGGCGGCTGTCGGGCGAGCGCTTCGTGCTGTGCGTCGGCACCATCGAGGACCGCAAGAATTCCCTCGCCTTGCTGAAGGTGTGGAACGCGCTGGCGCAGGAACGCCCCTTTGACCTGCCCCTGCTGGTCTTCGCCGGCCGCAGTGCCGAGCACTACAAGGCCTTCATGCAGTTCGGCGCCGCCACCGGCTGGTGCGGCGGGCGGGCGGTATGGCTGAGCGGGCTCAGGGACGGGGAACTGGCCTGGCTCTATGAGACCTGCCTGTTCACCGTGTTTCCGAGCTTCATGGAAGGCTGGGGCCTGCCGGTGGGCGAGAGCTTATGGTTCGGCAAGCCGTGCGTCGCGTCCAATGCCTCCTCCTTGCCGGAAGTGGGCGGCGATCTGTGCGACTATGTGGACCCCTCGGATACAGCGGCACTGCATGCGGCCGTGCGGCGCATGACGTTCGATGCCGCCTATCGCGAGAGCCGGGCCGCCGGGATCAAGGCCGCCACGCTGCGGACCTGGGACCAGACCTGCGCCAGCCTCATCGCCGCCATCTCCGCGCCCGCCCGGTAAAGGCCGGGCCACGTCGCCTCATATGAGCGCCGAGCCGTCGTCGCGTGTGCCATGGTCGGCGGCCTCGGGCGGAAGCGGCGCGCGCGCGGCATCGGGATTGGACACCGGCTTGAACAGCGCGCGAATGAAGAACCAGGCGATCACGATGATGAAGACCGGATAGAGCGCCACGGTGACGATGAGCGTGTCGCCCTTATGCACGTGGAAGACGGCGTGGAGGACTTCGCCCACCACCACGGGCAGCGCCACGCAGGCGATGATGCCTCCGCTGATCTTGAGCGCGGCGGCGACGTCCATCTGGCCTTTTTTCTTCTTCTGGACGCTGGCGCCTTTCCCCTTGGCGCCGGCGGCCGGGCCGGCCGCACCCTGTGGCGGGGCCTTGGCACCGGACTGCTGGCCCGCCAGGTTGTCCATCTTGTGCGCGTTCACCATATGCTGCGTCACCCGGCAGGCTCCTCGCCGCTATCAGCCGATGCCCCCCATAGCCCAATTTTTCCGCCCCTGCCACGTCGCGCAACGGCAGACCCCGTCGGCACGCTGCGCCGCGCCCTGCGCGGATTTGCGCTGCAAAACCACACCCATCTGCTCTAAACAGGGGACGGCGCAGGCAAGAGCCGGATCCGGGCCCACGGGATTGTCATGCGATCCTGTGTGATCGGCGAAACCGTCTCTTTCCACACACGGAGGGCGAGCCGCTCAGGTCGGACTGAGCAGGTCGCGCTCAAGGCGAGGGCAGGCCGCCCCCGCGGCACGGAGCAGGACAAGGCATGAAGCTGTTCGGTCGCAACGTCACCCTTCCGAGCCGCGTGGTCGAGATCGGCTGGCTGCTGGATGCGGAGAAGGGCACCTTCATCTGGGAGGCGCCCCGCAAGCTCCAGCGCGAGGAGACCGGCATGCGCCATGCCAAGTCGGTCCGCTTCTGCCCGGCGGTGATCGACCATGACGCCCGCCAGTTCGAGGTGGTCTCCCCCATCGACATGCATCTGCGCTTCGCGCTGGACGAGAAGACCAAGGCGCCCACCCTCATCAATGTGTCGGGCGACCAGTCCACCATCCGGCCCAAGCATCTGGCTCAGATGATCACCATCGTCTCCCCCAAGGAGTGGCGGCATCCCCAGCGGCCGGTGATCCAGCTCATCACGCCTTATGTGTTCGTCTCCGACGAGCCGGTCTATATCAACCAGCTGCCGCCCTATAACCATTATCGCGAGACCCAGCTGCCGGGCCTGCTCATTGGCGGGCGCTTCCCCATCGAGGTCTGGCCGCGCCAGCTCATGTGGGCCTTCGAGTGGCACGAGCCGAAGAAGGACATCATCATCAAGCGCGGCGAGCCGCTCTTCTATGCGCGCTTCGAGACCGCCGACCCCGCCCGCCCCGTGCGCCTCGTGGAGGCGGTGATGACGCCGGACCTGCGCGCCCACATCAACGGCATGAGCGGCGTCACCAACTATGTGAACCGCACCTTCTCGCTGTTCGACATCGCCCGTCAGCGCCGGCCCAAAAAGCTCCTCACCAAGAAAAGCTAGCTGCTCATCAAGAATACCTGAGGGTGGGAGAGGCGCCTTAGTGCGCCTCGGCGAGGAGCTTGAGGTCCTCGTCCACCATCTCGCAGATCATCTCCTCCAGGCCGATGACCGCCTCCCAGCCGAGCACGCGCTTGGCCTTGCTGGGATCGCCGATCAGCTCCGGCACGTCGGCGGGCCGGTAGAGGGAGGGGTCGATGACCAGGTGGTCCTCCAGCCTCAGGCCGGCATGGGAGAAGGCGATGTGGCACATGTCGCGCACGCTCACCGAGCGGCCGGTGGCCACCACATAATCGTCGCCCTTGGGCTGCTGGAGCATCAGCCACATGGCGCGCACATGGTCGCGCGCATGGCCCCAGTCGCGCCGCGCCTCGATATTGCCGAGCCGCAATTCGCGGGTCTGGCCGAGCTTGATGCGGGCCACGCCGTGGGTGACCTTGCGGGTCACGAAGTCGAGGCCGCGCAAGGGCGATTCGTGATTGAACAGGATGCCGCTGGAGGCGTGGAGGCCGAAGCTCTCCCTGTAGTTCACCGTCATCCAGTGGGCATAGGCTTTCGCCGCCGCATAAGGCGAGCGGGGGTGGAAAGGCGTCGTCTCCGACTGCACCCGGCTCTCGGTGATGCCGAACATCTCCGATGAGGAGGCCTGGTAGAAGCGGGCCTCCGGGCATTCCAGGCGCACCGCCTCCAATACGTTGGCGCAGCCGAGGCCGGTCACCGTGCCGGTGAGCAGCGGCTCCTGCCAGGAGGTGCGCACGATGGACTGGGCGGCGAGGTTATAGACCTCATCCGGCTTCAATTCGCGGAAGATGCGCAGCAGGGCGGACAGGTCGGTGATGGTGCCGTCCACATAATGCACGTCCTCGGCGATGCCGAGCCGGCGCATGCGCCCGTCCGACACCTCGCTGGAGGAGGACCGCCGCACGAGGCCATACACCTCGTAGCCCTGTTGCAGCAGAAGCTGGGAGAGGAAGGCGCCGTCCTGGCCGGTGACGCCGGTGATGAGTGCCCGCTTCATGTGCCCCTTCCCAAGGTCTTGCGTTCCGGTCCGCCAGCCCGCGACGCCGCAGCGTCATGTGGTCAGGATGGCGGGGCGGCGCGGCGCGGCCACGGGGGCCAGGTCCAGATGCTCCAGCAGCATCGTGTTGTAGCGCACGAAGGCGTGCGCGTCGCGATAGTCCTGCGCGGCCGCAAGGGGGCGCGGGGCCAGCGGGCCGGCGGCGAGGATCTGCGCCAGCTGCTCGGCGATCAGAACCGCGGACAGGTGGTCCGGCACCCGGCGCACGAAGTCAGGCGCATCCATGGCGTCGGCCAGATGCACATTGGCGATGGTGGGCAAGGCCGCCCCGATGCAATCGCCGATGGCGCCCGACAGCGAGCCCAGCTGATAGGTGCGCAATTGCACCGCCGCGTCGGAGGCGGCCAGGTAATCCTCATAGGTGGCCTTCGACACCGGCTTGTCGTGGAAGATGACGCGGTCCTCCAGGTCCAGCTCCCGGGCGAGGCGTGAGAGCGGGTCCCGGAGCTGCCCCGCATCGCTGCCGCAGAAGGCGAGCTTCGCCTTGAATCCCCAGGAGGCGAGCACATCGCACGCCCATACCAGGAGCGGCAGGGCCTTGTCGTGGGTCAGGTAGCCGAAGGTGGTGACCAGCAGATCGTCCGGCGCGCATCCCAGCCGCGCGCGGGCCGCCAGGCGGGCGGCGGGCGCCAGGCGGTCCAGCGCGAAGGTGGAATAGTGGGCGAAGGGCAAGGCGATGGCCGACTTCCCGCAGGCGGCGTGCACCAGGTCGCGGGTGAGGCGCGAATGAACGAAGAAGCGCCCCGCGCGCAGCGCCATTTCGGACAGAAGCGGCACCGGGAGCAGGGCAGGGTCGGCGCACCATTCCTGCACCATCTGTTCCGTCACCGGCCGCTTGAGCTCGCGCTCCGCCACCGCGCGCGCGCGCTCCACCCCGACGAGGTGCATGTAGAAGTCGAGCATCCGAACGTCGTGGGAGATGCAGTCGCCCCCATATTCCATCAGCAGGCGGAAGGCCTTGAGGTGGAAATGGGAATTGCCCATCACCGAGACCACCGCATCGGCGTCGAAGGCGGTGAAGGCCCGGGCGGTGATGGGTTCCTCCGACAGAAGGGCCGGGCGCGGGCCGGGCGGGGAATCGGTGAACAGGCGCACGTCGGCGCGCTGGGTGAGGTCCTCCAGGCAGCGCAGCGTATAGTCCGCCACCCCCGACAGGGTGGGGGGCATGGGCGCGATCACGCTGAGGACGGGCCGCGCCCCGCGCTGCAGGCGCGCCATGGAGGGCGCGGCGCGTCGGGCCGCGGCGGCGGACACGTCGTGCCAGAAGCGGGCGGCCACGTCCTGGGGCAGGAAGCCCCGCCAGATGTCCGCCTGCGCCGCCTGCGCCCCCTGCCAGGCCTCCGCATCGCCCACCAGCGCCTCCAGGCGCGCCGCCAGATCGTCCGCATCCTTGGGATCGAACCGGTACTGCGCGTCCCGCACCAGCTCGCGATGGGCGTCGATGTCGGAGGCCAGCAGCGGCGTGCCGGACGCGCTCGCCTCGATCACCGGAATGGAGAAGCCCTCGCTGAAGGAGGGATTGATGCTGACGATGGAGCTTCGATAGAGGTGGAGCAGATCCTCGTCGGACAGATGGCTCTTGAATTCCAGCACGTCCGCGCCGCCGCCTTCCGCCTGGTGCAGGGCCCGCAGCCGGTCGCGGGTGTCGGGATCGGTGCCGCCGAACAGGCGCAGGGGGATGCGCTCGGCGCGCATGAGGGCGCTGCGGGCATGGGCGCACACCGCCACATCCACATTCTTGCGCCAGTCCACCCCGGCCGCCACCAGAAGGCCCGACCGCGCTGCGCGCGGCAGAGGCGGCGCGCGCGCGATCAGCGCCTCGCGGATGCCGACGCCCGTGACGAAGGAGGCAAGGTCGTCCCGCCGCAGCAATTTGTGCAACTGGTCCCGCGCACAGTGGGAGATCGCGTGGAAGGTGTCGTACTTGCCGAGCCAGAGCGTATTGGTGAGATAGTCCAGCCGGTCCTTCGGGCGCCTCAGATAGCTGTCGGGATAGAGGAAGGGGATGGCGTCGTAGAAAAGGGACGCCTTCAGGAGGTCGGGACGGCGCAGCACGCCGGCCAGCGGCAGGGGGGAATGGGTGAGCGGGGAGAGCTGCACGAACCAGCCGCCGGGCGCGTCGAGATCGGCCAGGTCCTGCCCCACCTTGTCGAACAGCTCCTCGAACTCTGGCAGGAGGTCGGGCAAATGGGGGCTCACCATGGCGACGAGGCGCGGCGTCTGCGGCCCGAAATGGGGCCGGGCGCCACGGATCATCACCGCCGCATGCTGGCCCACGCCCCGGTGCCGGAAGGCGGGGTCCTGCAGGCAGCGTGCGTCGAACACGATCACGGGCGGCATCGCCAGGGGGTCCTTCCGAACGGCGGCTGGTTGCCACGCTCGGGGAGGCCCCGACCCCCCTGTCGGCGCATCCCCGCCCGAGGCGAAGCAATCCTGAGGGTGCATAGCATGGCAGGTGCTGCGCTGCCCACTTGGATGTGCGGCGCCGCTCCAGCTGTGTGCAGGCGCGAAGACAAGGGCCCCAGGCGGCCGTTTCGGAGCCGCCCAAATCAGTCTATCAACAGGGCAGGCGCGGACTGTACGTTGGCTTTTGCCCGCGCGGTCCCAGGGGTGAGGCGGGCATGGCCACCTTGAATGGTGCAATTCTTTACGATGTTACCGAGTTTGCCCGCAATCCCCTGCGCACGGGCATCCAGCGGGTGGTGTTCGAGATCCTGCGCCACTGGCCGAAGGAGGCTCCGCCCCTCGCGCCCGTGGTGCTCGCCCCGGACGGGGCGGGGTTCCAATTGCTCCCCGCGGGCTTCCCTGCGGCCATGACCGCCCATTTCGAGACCGGGGCCGACCTCGGCGCGGGCCGCGCGGCCATGGGTCCGCTGCTGAAGACCGCGCAGGCGCTCAGCAAGGAGGCGCTCGCCGGCGCCCGCGCGGTGTTCAATCCCGAGGTGTTCTACGATCCGGCCCGCGCCCGCTTCTATGAGCGGCTGTGCGCGGCGGGGGCGGTGGACGTGCATTTCGTGATCTACGACGCCTTGCCCTGGCTGCGGCCCGATTTGTTCTCGCGGGACAATGTGGGCAATACCATGTCCTACCTGCATGCGGTGCGCCGCGTGCCCTATCTGCATTTCATCTCCGCCATGTCGCGGGATGATTTTGCCCGGCGCATCCTGCGGCGGGGCGAAGCGGGCATGTTCGTCCATCCGCTCGGCGCCGACGGCCTCGGGCGCGCGGCCCCGCCGTTCGAGGCGCAGAACCGCACCTTCGCCGCCATCGGCACCATCGAGCCGCGCAAGCGCCACCACATCCTGTTGGAGGCCTGCGAGGGCCTGTGGGAGGAAGGGGAGGATTTCGATCTGGTCCTTGCCGGCCGCGCCGGCTGGCAGACCGATGCGCTCCAGGCCCGGATGGCAGACCTGTCCCAGCGGCGGCGCGGCTTTCACTGGCTCTCGGACGCCTCCGATGCCCGCGTGCGGGACATCGTGACCGGCGCGCGGGCGACGCTGTTCTGTTCCGATGCGGAGGGCTATGGCCTGCCGCCGGTGGAATCCCTGGCGCTGGGGGTGCCCGTCATGGTGTCCGAGCGCATCCCCGCCACCGCCGGTCTTCCCGCCCTCGGGCAGGTGCGGCTCCAGGAGGTGGACGTGGAGAGCGTGCGCGCCGCCCTTGTGCGCCTGCTGGATGACGCGGAAGCCGCCCGCCTGCGGACCGAGATCGCCAGCCTCGACTTGCCCACCTGGAAGGGTCATGCGGAAAGCCTTGCGGCCACCCTGTGCGGCGGCAAGGCGGGGCGGGCCGTCTCGGCCTGAACGCGGATGCGGGCCGGCCCCCCCGGCCCGCGGGCCCGCGGGCGCGCGGTCAGCGGCAGCGCGATTCGTGGTCGGTCTGGCGCATGGTCTCGGATTCGATGCCGTCGAAATGGAAGTCCTCGATGCCCTGGCCGGCATAAAAGACGCAGAAGCTGGCATCGGCATCGAAGGGATGGGTCTTCGCCCGCACGGCCAGCACTGGGCTCGCGCGCAGGGCCTCCGGCAGGTCGAACTCGGTGGCATCGCCCTTCTTCCAGGTCATCCAGGGCGAAAGGGTGTGCTTGTCGGGACCGGCCATCAGCTCGAGCGTGTCCGAACGGGTGGCGACAGGATCGATGCGGATCCACCAGCCGGTCTTGGCGGCTTGGGCGAAGGCGGCGGGACTGGCGAGAAGCACGGCAGCGGCCACAAGGCCGGGAATGAAACGCATGGTAGCCCCCATTTGACGATCGGCCCCATGGCCGAGGTCGAGGGTCACCATAGGGGCTGAAAACCGATGGGCAAGACGGATCGCCTGCGGCCTGCGGCCTCGCGCGCCATGGTGCTCCGGGGGCGTCCCGCTCGCTCAGGCGCAAGGGGTGCCGCGCCATCCGGCGCCTGCGGGCGCCAGGCCCTACAGCATATAGGCGGTGCGGAACCCGCCCCAGTGGCGGCCGGCCACGAAGATGGGGGCGTCCACTTCCCGCATGCGCACAACCTTGTCACCGAGGTCACGGGCATAGACCTGGATCAAGTGGGGCTGGAGATTGCGCGCGGCCAGCAGGCCCGCCCGGTCGTCGAAGATGCGGCGGTTGCGGCTGTTGCCCATGTTCCAGGCCCGGTCCCCGGGCCGCTGGGGCTTGGCGTAGCGGGCATTGTGCACCGGCAGGTAGCCATTGATGTCCACCGCCGCCGCAAAGGTCATGGAGGGGTCCTCGCCGGCAATGGCCTCCTGGGCCGCCGCGAGGCGCCGCTCCAATTCCTTCAGCGCACGGGTCTCATATTGCACCGGGTCGGTGCCGGGCAGGGGGCGATAGGCGGTGTCGAAGAGATCGTCGAGGGTCAGCGCCCGCTCCGCCAGCGCGGCTTCCATGAGGCGGGCGACGGTCGCGGCGCCGCGCTCCGCGCGCTCCACCACATCGCCATAGCGTGCCGCCAGTTCCGCGAGCTTTGCCGCCAGGGGCGGGGCGCCGGCCGCATCGAAGGCGAGGTGGCAGCCGAGCGGGCTCAGCCCCACCACCCGACAGGGCAAGGGCGGCAGGCCGGCCAGTTCCAGCGCGCCGGCCTCCCCCATGGCGGGCGGAGTGCCTTCCAGGGTCACCAACGCACCGCCAAGGGACAGGTCGAAGGTGCGGGCACCACGGGTGCCGGAGACAAGGCGCAGGGCGCCCGTCATTTCCACCGGCCAGCGGGGATGGCGGCGGCGATTGCCCATGGGGGTCTGGCGCAGCACGGTAAGGAGCTGGCGGGACATCTCGTCCGTGCCCTGGGACATGGCGGCGGCGCTCTCGCCGATGGCGGCCTGGGACGCCTGCGCGGCGAGCGCGGCATCGCGGATGCGCCGGGCGCCTTCGTCCACCGCCTCGGCGAAGGCACGGGCTTGGCCGGCGGCGCTGCCGATATCGGCGACCGTCCGCGCCTGCCCCGCCACCGCTTCCGCCACCGAGGAGGCCACGGGGCGGATCTCGCTGACGGAATCGATGACACGGCCGACCGCATCGGTGCAGGTGTGGGCGGCGCCGATCAGGCGCTCGATCTTGGCGGAGATTTCCACCGTCGCCTTGCGGGTCTCGCCCGCCAGCGCCTTCACCTCGCTCGCCACCACCGCGAAGCCCGCACCGGCGGCGCCCGCGCGGGCGGCTTCGATGGAAGCGTTGAGGGCGAGCAGGTTGGTCTGGCCGGCAATGTCGGAAATGAGCGCCACCACAGCCTTGATCTCGGCGATGGCGCTGCGCAGCTCATCCACGGCGGTATGGGCCTCGCCGGCGGCGGTGCCCGCGCGGGTGGCCAATTCGTCGGAGGTGCGGGCTTGCCGGCCGATGGCCGAATTGGTGCCGGCGAAGGCCTCCAGCGCCTCGGTGAGGCCGAGCGCGCTGGCGCGGGCCTGATCGGTCTGGCCCGCCAGCTGGTCGGACTCTCGCCCGATGAGGGTCATGTCCCGGGCGCCCGCATCGCAGGCCCCCGACATGGCGGTGGCGCTCTCAGAGAGGCGCGCGCGGGCGCGGCGGATGTCGGCTTCGATCAGGTCCACCAGATGGCGGTCATCCGCCCGCTCCTGCGCGGGCGGGGCGGGGAGGGACGCAGTGGGGGGCGGTGTCGGGTCGGCGTCGGGCTGGCGCATCGGCTGCGCAAGGGGGCGTCCCCACATCTCTTGGTCCTCTCCTGGCACAGGCTCGCGTGCAGCCTAGGGAGGGGACCTTGCGCCGGGATTGCCTCAGGCGGCCGCCACCGTGGCCGCCGCGCCGTCCTTCAGCAGCGCGCCGAGCGCCCGCACCAGCGCCGCGCGTAGGCGGGGATCGGCGGGCAAATCGGTGCCGAACACCTCGCGCACGCCGAGCAGCGCCTCCACGAGGCGCTCCGCATCCAGGCCGGCGTCATCGGCCAGCGCCCTGAGTCGGGCGGCATGGGGGTCGCGCACGTCGATGGCGCCGCCCTTTTCGTCGCGGCCGGTGACATAGCGCATCCAGCCGGCCACCCCGAGCGCCAGCAGGTCGATGGACGCCCCCGCCGCCAGGCGGTCGCGAATGGTCTCCAAGAGGCGCTGGGGCAGCTTCTGCGAGCCGTCCATGGCGATCTGCCAGGTGCGGTGGCGCAGCGCCGGGTTGGAGAAGCGCTCCCTTAGCGCGCGGGTATAAGCGGGCAGGTCGACGCCGGGCACATGGACCGTGGGCAGCACTTCCTCGTCCTGGAGGCGTTCCACCAGCCGGGCGAAGGCGGGGTCGGACATGGTGTCCGAGATGGTCTCGTGCCCGGCCAGATAGCCGAGATAGGCCAGGGTGGAATGGGCGCCGTTGAGCAGGCGCAGCTTCATGTGCTCGAACGGCACCACGTCCTCCACCATCTGCGCGCCCACCGCCTCGAAGGGCGGGCGGCCGGCGGGGAAGCGGTCCTCGATCACCCATTGGCTGAACGGCTCGGCCATGACCGGCCAGGCATCCTCGACTCCCAGCGCGCGCGCCACGTCGGCCCGGTCGGCATCGGTGGTGGCGGGGACGATGCGGTCCACCATGGTGCAGGGGAAGGCCACCTCGGCGGCGATGAAGGCGGCGAGATCCGCGTCCACCAGTTCGGCGAAGCGGTGCACCACGCGGGCGACCGTGCGGCCATTGGCCGGCAGGTTGTCGCAGCACAGCACGGTGAAGGGCGCGATGCCCGCCGCCCTGCGCCGCAGCAGCGCCTCCACCAGGAAGCCGGGCACGGAGCGGGGCCGCTCGGGCGTGGCGAGGTCGGCGATGATGTCCGCATGGGCTTCGTCCAGGCGGCCCGTGGCCGGGTCGTGGCAATAGCCTTTTTCGGTCACGGTGAGGGTGACGATGCGCACCTTCGGGTCCGCCATGGCGGCGATGAGCGCCTCGGGATCGCGCGCGCCCACCAGGAGGCGGCGCAGCGATCCGATCACCCGCAGGTCCGTCCCCGCGCCGGAGCGCACGGCCAGGGTATAGAGCCCGTCCTGCGGATCGAGGGCCTCCGACGTGTCGGGGCTGCGCAGGCTGGCGCCGCAAATGGCCCAGTCGGTGTGCCCCAGCGCCAGGAGGTCGTCCACATAAAAAGCCTGATGGGCCCGATGGAACGCGCCCACCCCCAGATGGACGATGCCGGTCGACACCGCATCGAGGTCATAAGCGGGCCGGGCGACGGCGGCGGGGAGGGTGGCGAGGGTGGCTTTGTTCAGGCGCATGGGGCGGGGCATGGGGCGGGGTCTTAGAGCTTGTAGGCGGACTTGGCGAGGCGGTAGGCGAGGTCGTGGGCGACCTCATGGGCCTCGTCCTCGCCGAGGCGATGGGTGGCAACCAATTCCGCAAGGAAGGCGCAGTCCACGCGGCGGGAGACATCGTGCCGGGCGGGAATGGAGGGGAAGGCGCGGGTGTCGTCGTTGAAGCCCACCGTATTGTAGAAGCCGGCGGTCTCGGTGGTCAGCTCGCGGAAGCGCCGCATGCCCTCCGGGCTGTCGAAGAACCACCAGGCCGGGCCGAGGCGCAGGATGGGATAATGGCCGGCGAGCGGGGCCAGCTCGCGGGAATAGGCCGTCTCGTCCAGGGTGAAGAGGACGAGGGTGAGGTCCTTCTCATTGCCGAAGCGATCGAGCAGGGGCTTCAAGGCGCGCACATAATCGGTGGCGGAAGGAATGTCGGCGCCCATGTCGCGGCCGTGGCGGGCGAAGATGCCGCCATTGTGGTTGCGCACGGAGCCGGGATGCAGCTGCATCACCAGCCCGTCCTCCAGCGACATGCGGGCCATTTCCGTGAGCATCTGGGCGCGGAAGAGTTCAGCGTCCTGCGGGTCCGCATGGGGGGAGGTGACGCGGGCGAACAGGGCTTCCGCCTCGGCGGTCGTGAGGTCCGCCGTGCGGGCGGTGGGGTGGCCGTGATCGGTGGAGGTGGCGCCGAAGGTCTTGAAGAAGGCGCGGCGCTTGCGATGGGCGGCAAGATAGCCGGACCAGGAGAGGGTATCCTCCCCGGTCAGCTCGCCGAAGCGGGCGAGATTGCCGAGGAAATTCTCGAAATCCGGGTCCACCACCGGGTCGGGCCGATAGGCGGTCACCACCCGCCCCCCCCAGCCGGACTCCCGGATCATCTGGTGCCACTTCAATTCGTCGAGCGGGCTCTCCGTGGTGGCGATGGCCTCGATGTTGAAGCGCTCGAACAAGGCGCGGGGGCGGAAGGCGTCGGTGCGCAGCGCCGCCGCGATGGTGTCGTAGATGAGGTCCGCATTGCCGGGGGTCAGCCGCTCGTCAATGCCGAACAAAGTGGAGAAGGCATGGTCCAGCCACAGCCGGGTCGGCGTGCCCCGGAAGAGATGGTAATGGGCCGCGAAGCGCCGCCAGATGGCCCGCCCGTCCTTTTCCACCGGCCCGCCGTCGCGGCGCGGCACGCCCAGATCCTCCAGCGCCACGCCCTGGGAATAGAGCATGCGGAAGATGTAGTGGTCGGGCACCACGAACAATTGGGCCGGATCGGGGAAGGGCGCGTTCTCCGCATACCAGCGCGGGTCGGTGTGGCCGTGGGGGGAGATGATGGGCAGGTCCTTGACCTGCTCGTAGAGCCGGCGGGCGATGCCGCGCACGGTGGGATCGGCCGGGAACAGGCGGTCGGGATGGAGGCCCGGGGCGGTGTTGGACATGGCGGGTCTCACCTCTTTCTGGGGCGTGTCGTGACTTTGCGCGGTGTCTCTGGGCGTGCCGAGGTTTCAGTCCCGGCCGGTGCCGGCGGAGGGGCGGGCGTGGGCGGCGCGCCGGAGGGCTCGAAATAATCGGGGTGGGCGGAGGCCAGCTCGTCCACGCTGGGCACCACGCGGCCGAGATGCGCCTGCATGGCGGCCTCGGCGGCGTCCGCATCCCCCTTGGCGATGGCGGCGATGATGGCGGCGTGCTCGGCCATCACCGAAAGCCGCCGGTCGGTGGCGGGCAAGGTGAGGATGCGGCAGCGGTCCACCTGCGCCTTTTCATGCCGCACCACCCGCCAGAGATTGGGGTGGCCGGAAATCTCGGCAATGAGCTGGTGGAAAGCTTCATCCTGCTCGTGAAAATCGGCGAGGCGCTCCACCTCGTGGGCGGCCCTTTGTGCGGCCAGCGTGGCGTTGAGGCGGGCGATGTCCTCGACCTGCGCGCGGGCGGCGGCTTCCCGCACGGCCGTGCGCTCCAGCGCCTGGCGGATCACCATGGCGTCGCGCACGGCGGGAATGGAGATGCGCGAGACGAACGTGCCGTATTGGGGGAAGATGTCCACCAGCCGCTCGTCGGCGAGCTTGAGGATGGCCTCGCGCACCGGCGTGCGGGAGACGCCGCAGGCGAGCGCGATCTGCTTTTCCTGGAGCGCGGTGCCGGGGCGGATCTCCATGCCGAGGATCTGCTCGCGCAGCGCCGCGTGAATGCGGGCGGACGCGGGCACGCCGCGCAGGCTCTCCGACCCCCGCTCCCGGCTCTTCAGCAGCACCGGCAGTCCTCCCCGTGACACGCTTTACTTGTTCTTGGTGACGTACTAATATATTAGCATATCACCAACGTCAACGAGGCGCCGCAGAGCGCCAGGTGGGGAGGAGCCGGATGGGAGAGCTGGATCTGCGATCCGAAGCGGGCGCGCCGGAGGCTGCCGGCCCTGCGCCGCGCACTTTGCGCCTCTCCCCCAAGGACAATGTGGCTGTCGCGCTCGACACCGTGCCGGAGGGGCTGGCGGTGGCTGGCGTGGTGGCCACGGGCCGCATTCCGCGCGGCCACAAATTCGCGTTGGCGCCCATAAACGATGGCGCGCCCATCCTGAAGTTCGGCCAGATCATCGGCTTTGCCTCGGGCGCCATCGCGCCCGGCGACCATGTGCATGTGCACAATGTGGTGCTGCACGATTTCGACCGCGACTATGCCTTCGCCGCCGAGGCCCGCCCGCCGGCGCTGCTGCCGCCCGAACTGCGCGGCACGTTCGAGGGCTATCGCCGTTCCAACGGGCGCACCGGCACGCGCAATTATCTGGGCATCCTCACCTCGGTGAACTGCTCGGCCTCCGTCGCCCGCTTCGCCGCCGCCGCCTTGGAGCGCTCGGGGCTGCTGGACGACTATCCCGGCATTGATGGGGTGGTGCCCATCATCCACGGCACCGGCTGCGGCATGGCCTCCAAGGGGGAGGGGTTCGACATCCTCTCCCGCACCCTGTGGGGCTATGCCACCCATCCCAATTTCGCGGCGGTGGTGATGGTGGGGCTGGGCTGCGAGATGTTCCAGATCGCCCGCTTCAAGTCCGACTACCAGGTGGACGAGACCGACGCCTTCCGCACCCTGACCATCCAGGACGAGGGCGGCACGCGGCGCACGGTGGATCACATCGTCGGCGCGCTGAAGGAGATGCTGCCGGTCGCCGCCGCCCAAAAACGCGAGACGCGGCCCTTGTCGGAACTGGTGTTGGCGCTCCAGTGCGGTGGGTCGGACGGCTATTCGGCGCTCACCGCCAATCCGGCGCTGGGGGTGGCCTCGGACCTCCTGGTGCGCAATGGCGGCACCTCCATCCTCTCGGAGACGCCGGAAATCTACGGCGCCGAGCACCTCCTCACCCGCCGCGCCGCCGACCGGGCGGTGGGCGAGAAGCTGGTGGCGCGCATCCGCTGGTGGGAGGACTACACCTCCAAGCTGGGCGGCGAGATGAACAACAATCCCTCGCCCGGCAATAAGGCGGGCGGGCTCACCACCATCCTGGAAAAGTCGCTGGGCGCTGCCGCCAAGGGCGGCTCGGAGACCCTGCGCGCGGTCTATGAATATGCCGAGCCGGTCACGGAAAAGGGCTTCGTCTATATGGACACGCCCGGCTACGACCCGGTGGCGGCCACGGGGCAGGTGGCGGGCGGGGCGAACCTTATCGCCTTTACCACCGGGCGCGGCTCGGCCTTCGGCTGCAAGCCCACGCCGTCTTTGAAGCTCGCCACCAATTCCGACATCTATGCCCGCATGACCGAGGACATGGACATCAATTGCGGCGATGTCCTCGACGGCGTGTCGCTGGAGGAGAAGGGCCGGGAGATTTTCGACCTCCTGGTGCGCGTGGCCTCAGGCGCGCGCACCAAGTCCGAGGCGCTGGGCTATGGGGACGCGGAATTCGTGCCCTGGCAGATCGGCGCGGTGATGTGATGGCAAGGGGCGCGCAGAAGGCGGAGGGTGCGCTCCTGATTGGGGGGGCGGTGTTTTCGCTGTCCCGGAAGTCCGCTGTCGTCGCTTGCGCCTTTCCCCCTCCCCAACCCTCCCCCGCAAGCGGGAGAGGGGGCGGGACGGTGTCGGGGGGAGAGCGGCGGCTTCTGCCTCATTCGTCCGCCGGACGGGAGCGCATCCGCGCCGCCGGTCATGTCCTTGCTCCCTCTCCCGCGAAGCGGGGGAGGGTTGGGGAGGGGGAAAGGCGGCGGAGAGTTGGGGAGGGGGCATGGCATGCGCTCGCCTTAGAGGTGGCCACCGCTGACGAGAGCACGATGGAAGGCCACCTCCCTGGCGGGGTGGGAGCGC
Source organism: Aquabacter sp. L1I39 (assembly GCF_017742835.1). Classification (GTDB taxonomy): domain Bacteria; phylum Pseudomonadota; class Alphaproteobacteria; order Rhizobiales; family Xanthobacteraceae; genus L1I39. Next base: position 2,527,724 of record NZ_CP072392.1, on the reverse strand, counting down.
TGCATTCGCGGCCAGGAATTTACGTTGGCGTCGCTTGTCCCTTTCCCCCTCCCCAGCCCTCCCCCGCAAGCGGGAGAGGGAGCGGGACGGTGTCGGAGGGAGAGCGGCGGCTGCTGTCTCATCCCATTGGCGCGCATGCGCGCATGCGCCTCGCCGGGCAGTCCCTTGCTCCCTCTCCCGCGCAGCGGGGGAGGGGTGGGGAGGGGGCATGCTGGGGGCAGGCGGGAGAGGGAGGCGTCGGCGGACCGTCCGCTCCCGAACATCCCCTATTCAAACAAATCGGGATGCTCCGCCTCGATGCGGGGCAAGGCGCGCAGGATTTCGCTCAAATGCGCGCGCATGGCGGCGCCCGCCGCGTCGGGGTCGCCCGCATCCACGGCGGTGACGATGGCGCGGTGCTGGTCCACCAGCGGGGCCATGGACCCGGCCAGCGTCAGGTGGCAGGCGCGGTCCATATGGGCCTTGATGTCCGCGATGGCCTCCCAGGCGAGGCCGCAGCCGGCGCCTTCCGCGAGCGTCGCGTGGAACATCTCATCATAGCGCTGGAACGTCTCGTGGTCCTCGCGCGCGGCGGCCTTGGCCTGGAGGTCCAGGAGATCGTCGACGCGCTCACGGGCGGAGCGGTCGAAGCCCTCGGCGGCGCGGCGCGCCACGGCGGTCTCGATGGCCTCGCGCACGAAGCGGGCCTCCATCATCTTGCGGACGGAGATCTTCACCACCACCGTGCCGCGCTGGGGCAGGATTTCCACCAGGCGCGTGCGGGCAAGGCCAATGAGCGCCTCGCGCACGGGCTGGCGGGAGACGCCGGCGCGCTCCGCAATCTCCTGCTCGGACAGGCGCGTGCCCGGCGGCAGCGCCAGCGTCACGATCGCCCGCCGCAGCTCGGCCTCCACACGCTGGGCCGCCGAACCGGACGTCGGGACTCTGATGGCGTCCACGGGACCTCCATAGTTGCATACAAGTCGACACTACCATACAAGTAGGGCCGATCGAGGCGGAACTCAACCTCCGCCGCATACTGGATCGGTTCGCCGGTCCCAACAAGAACAGGGCCCGCAAAGGGTCCTTCCGCCAACAAGCCGCATCTCTAGGGAGAATGCCCATGCTCACCCGTCGCCACGCCATCGCGCTGGCCGCCGCGCTCAGCCTTGCCTCAGTGGTGCCCGCCGCCGCCCAAAGCGTGACGTTGCGGTCCGCCGACATCCATCCGGACGGCTATCCGACCGTCGAGGCGGTGAAGTATTTCGGCGAAGTGGTCTCGCAGAAGACCAATGGCCGCATCAAGGTGCAGGTGTTCAATTCCGGCCAGCTCGGCCAGGAGAAGGACACCATCGAGCAGACCCGCTTCGGCGTCATCGACCTGAACCGCGTCAACACCGCCCCCTTCAACAACCTCATCCCCGAGACGGCGGTGCTGGGCCTGCCCTTCCTGTTCCGCTCGGTGGACCACATGTACAAGGTGGTGGACGGCCCGCTGGGCGAGGAGATCGCCAAGGCGTTCGAGCCTCACGGCCTGATCGTGCTCGGCTTCTTCGATAGCGGCGCGCGCTCCATCTACAATTCCAAGAAGCCCATCAAGACGCTCGAAGACATGAAGGGCATGAAGATCCGCGTCCAGCAGTCGGACCTCTTCATCGCCATGATCAACGCGCTCGGCGCCAATGCCACGCCCATGCCGTTCGGCGAGCTGTATTCCGCGCTCCAGACCGGCCTCGTGGACGGTGCGGAAAACAACTATCCGTCCTATGAATCGGTGAAGCATTACGAGGTGGCGAAATACTATTCGCTCACCGAGCATTCCATGGCGCCGGAAGTGTTCGTCATGTCCAAGCGCTCCTGGGATAAGTTGACGCCCGCCGACCAGGCCATCTTCAAGGATGCCGGAAAGCAAGCGACGCTGAAGATGCGCGAATTGTGGGCCAAGCGCGACGCCGACGCCAAGGCCGTCGTCATCAAGGGCGGCGCGCTCATCAATGAAGTGGACAAGAAGCCCTTCATCGATGCCATGAAGCCGGTCTACGACAAGTTCGTCACCTCCGACAAAATGAAGAGCCTGGTGGAGCGCATCCGCGCCACCCAGTGACGTGCCGGCGGCCCGGTGCGCCGGGCCGCCTTTTCCTCCGCCTTCGGACGCGGACGCCGCATATGGCTCACCTTTCCCTCGCCAGAGACCGCGACATGGGTTCCTCTTTTCTTCTCACCTTGCGCCATGGCGTGCGCTGGCTCTCGCGCATCGCGCTCTGGGTCTCCGGCCTCGGCCTGCTCGCCATGACCGCGGCTGTGGCCTGGCAGGTGACGGGACGCTACATCCTCAACGATTCTCCGAGCTGGACCGAGCCCTTCTCCCTGCTGCTGATGAGCTGGTTCATCCTGCTCGGCGCGGCGGTGGGCGTGCGCGAGGGCGACCATCTGGGCTTCGAGATCGGCCTGCATTTCGCCCCGCCTTGGCTGCGCCGGGTCATGCAATTGACCACCCATGTGCTGATCACGGTCTTCGGCCTCTGCATGGCCGTCTATGGCTGGGAGCTGGCCATGGGCACCTGGACCGCCAAGATGGCCGGCATCGACCTGCCCCAGGGCGTTGACTATCTCCCCCTGGCCGGCGGTGGCGTGCTCATCGCGCTGTTCTCGTTTGAAAAGCTGCTGTGCGACCTGATCGCCCCGGCTGTCCCCGCGGTACCGCTCGGTGCCGAACATCCCATCGATTGAGGCCGGGGAGACACGCCATGGCCATGACCATCCTGTTCGGGGTCTTCACCCTCCTGCTTCTCATCGGCACACCGGTGGCCTTCTGCCTGGGCCTCGCCTCGCTGGCGACCGTGCTCTATCTGGACCTGCCGCCCGTGGTGGTGTTCCAGCAGGTCAATTCCGGCATGAACGCCTTCTCCATGCTGGCCATTCCCTTCTTCATCTTTGCCGGCGACCTGATGATGCGCGGCGGCATCGCCGACCGTCTCATCGGCATGGCGGCCTCGATGGTGGGGCATCTGCGCGGCGGGCTCGGCCAGGTGAATGTGGTGGCCTCCACCTTGTTCGGCGGCATTTCCGGCTCGGCGGTGGCGGATGCCTCCGCCATTGGCGGCATCATGATCCCCCAGATGGCCCGCCACGGCTATGCCAAGGACTATGCGGTCAATGTGACCGTGAACTCGGCCATCATCGCGTTGATGATCCCGCCGTCCCACAACATGATCATCTATTCGCTGTCCGCCGGCGGCACCATTTCCATCGCCGATTTGTTCACGGCGGGCATCGTGCCGGGCATCCTGCTGGCGGCGGCCATGATGATCACCGCTTATGTGGTGGCCATCCGGCGCGGCTATCCGGCCGGCGTCTTTCCCGGCTGGTATGGCGTGCTGCGCGCCGTGGTGGCGGCGGTGCCGGGCATCCTGCTCATCGGCATCATCTTCGGCGGCGTGCGCTCGGGCATCTTCACCGCCACGGAAAGTTCCTGCATCGCGGTGCTCTATGCGCTGCTGGTGACGGTTCTGGTCTATCGGGAACTGGACCTGCCGACCTTCTGGCATGCGACGCTCGGCGCCGTGCGCACCACCGCCATGGTGCTCCTCGTGATCGGCACCGCCGCTGCCTTCGGCTGGCTCATGGCCTTCCTGCAGGTGCCGGCGGCGGTCATCGAGCTGATGAAGTCGGTCTCGTCCAACAAGTATGTGATCCTGCTGCTCATCAACATCCTGCTTCTGATCCTCGGCACCTTCATGGACATGGCGCCGATGATCATCATCTGCACTCCCATCTTCCTGCCGCTCATCAAGGCCTTCGGCATCGACCCCGTGCAGTTCGGCGTGATCCTGATCCTGAACGCGGGCATCGGGCTGAACACCCCGCCGGTGGGCTCGGTGCTCTTCGTGGGCTGCGCGGTGGGCAAGATTTCCATCGGCGAGGCCATGAAGACCATCTGGCCCTTCTTCGGCGCCTCCATCGCGGTGCTGATGATCGTCACCTATGTGCCCGCGGTTTCCCTGTGGCTGCCGTCCGTCTTCCGCTGACGGCGCCTGTCTTTCATTGAGGTTTATGATGATTTCCGATGTGCGCCATGTGAGCCATCCCGACGCCGTGCGCTATTTCGACACCGAGGAATTGCGCGAGCATTTCCTGGTGGAGGGCCTGTTCGAGCCCGGCACCGTGCAACTCACCTATTCCCATGTGGAGCGCTTCGTCATCGGCGGCGCCACCCCCACCGACGCCCCGCTGACGCTGGAGAGCGACAAGGCTACCATCGGCTCGCCCAACTTCCTCGACCGGCGCGAGCTGGGCGTGTTCAATATTGGCGGGCCGGGCAAGGTGGAGGCGGATGGCGTTTCCTACGCGCTCGGCCACCGGGATGCGCTCTATGTGGCGCAGGGCACCAAGTCGGTGGTCTTTTCCTCCGACGATGCGTCAAATCCGTCCCGCTTCTATCTGCTCTCCACGCCGGCCCATGCCCGCTACGAGACCAAGGTGGTGAAGATCGCCGAGGCCAAGGCCATGGTGCTGGGCGACCAGGCCACCGCCAACCGGCGCACCATCTACCAGATGATCCATCCCGACGTGGTGAAGTCCTGCCAATTGGTCATGGGCATGACCAAGCTGGACGACGGCAACATCTGGAACACCATGCCCTGCCACGTCCATGACCGCCGCTCGGAGGTCTATCTTTATTTCGACGTGGCGGCGGATGCCCGCGTCATCCATCTCATGGGCGAGCCGGACCAGACGCGCCACCTGGTGGTGGCCGACGGGCAGGCGGTGATCTCACCGCCCTGGTCCATCCATTCCGGCGTCGGCACGCGGGCCTATACCTTCATCTGGGGCATGGGTGGCGACAATATCGACTATACGGACATGGACATGGTGGCCATGGACCAGCTGAAGTGAGCGCCATGATCGCGTCTCCCTTTGACCTTTCCGGCCGCCGCGCGGTGGTCACCGGCGCCAATACCGGCCTTGGCCGCGCCATCGCGGTGGCGCTGGCGCGCGCCGGGGCCGGCATCGTGGCGGTGGGCCGCTCCGCCATGGACGAGACCCAGGCGGAGGTGGAGGCCGCCGGCGTGCCGTTCCAGGCGATCAAGGCCGACCTTTCAACGCTCGAACCCATCGCCCGCGTGGTGGAAGAGGCCACGCAGGACGGACGGGTGGACATTCTCGTCAACAATGCCGGCATCATCCGCCGCGCCGATGCCGTGGATTTCACCGAGGCCGATTGGGACGCGGTGATGGACGTCAATCTGAAGTCCGTCTTCTTCCTCACCCAGGCGTTTGCGCGCGGCTGGCTGGCGGATGGCAAGGGCGGGCGCGTCATCAACGTCGCCTCGCTCCTGTCCTTCCAGGGGGGCATCCGCATTCCCTCCTATACGGCCTCCAAGAGCGGGCTGGCCGGCCTCACCAAGCTGCTGGCGTGCGAATGGGCGGGGCGAGGCATCAATGTGAATGCCATCGCGCCCGGCTATTTCGTCACCAACAACACGCAGGCGCTGCGCGAGGACCCCAAGCGCTCCGCCGACATCCTCGCCCGCATCCCCGCCGGCCATTGGGGCCAGCCGGACGAACTGGGTGGGGCGGCGGTGTTCCTGGCCTCCCCCGCCGCCAGCTACGTGCACGGCATCGTGCTGCCGGTGGACGGCGGTTGGCTCGCCCGGTAAAGCCGATCCCCATGCGCGGCAGGATGGGTATGGTGTGAGGAGCCATCGGCGTCATGGCCGGGCGTGTCCCGGCCATCCACGGGGCTCCGCCGGGGCAAGCTTAGGACAGAGGCGTGGATGCCCGGGATAAGCCCGGGCATGACGGCCAAGAGACGGGCAGGCAAAAGACGGACCGGCAAAAGACGGACCGGCAAGAGACGGGCAGGGGCCATCCAAACGCCCTACGGATTTCAAGGAGCAATCTCATGTCCCGCAAGGGCGACGTGTTCGGCCTCGTCGACGAGGCCCCGGTGGAGCGGGTGGACGACATCGTCCGCCGGCAGATCCTCACCTATAATGACGAGATCATGATGGTGCGGGTCATGTTCGACAAGGCGGGGCCGGGCGGCGTGCCGCACTCTCACCCCCATGTGCAGATCACCTCCGTGGAGAGCGGGGTGTTCGACATCACCATCGACGGCAAGACGGCCCGCCTGAAAGCCGGCGACAGCTTCTACGTCCCCTCCGGCGTCCATCACGGCGCCATCTGCGTGGAGCCGGGCGTGCTGGTGGACGTGTTCACGCCCATGCGGGCGGATTTCCTCAAAGGCTGAGGGGTGGGGCGCGCTCCCTCCCTGTCCCCCTATCTCGGCCGGCGCATGTCGAACATGATCTCCGGGCTCACCTCCGCATAGGCCGCCGGTCCCCCGGCGCGCAGGATAGGGTGGGCCTCAGCGGTCTGGTAAATGCCGTCCTTCAACAGCGCCTTGTCGATGTGCACGGCCACCACCTCGCCGATGCTCAGCCAGGCATCCACGGGCGTTCCGGCCGCGTCGGTCAGGCGGATCAGCTGGGCGAGGCGGCACTCGAACGAGACCCGGCTTTCCGCTACGCGCGGCACGCCCACCTTGCGGCTTTCCGCCGGGGTGAGGCCGGCGAGCGCGAACTCGTCCACCTCCGGCCCCACCGAGGCGGAGGTGGCGTTCATGGCTTCCGCCAGGTCGCGGGTGGCTAGGTTCCAGCAGAATTCCCCCGTCGCCTCGATATTGGCCACCGTGTCCTTCCAGGAGGTGCTGGAAAAGCCCACCAAAGGCGGGGTGTAGTTGAAGGCGTTGAAGAAGGAATAAGGGGCCAGATTCAGCGTCCCGTCCACCGCGCGGGTGGAGATCCAGCCGATGGGGCGCGGCCCCACGATGGCGTTGAAGGGATCGTGCGGCAAACCGTGGCCCTTGGCCGGCTCGTAATAATGGACGTCCCGAACGGCGCTCATGCGGCCTCTCCTGTTCCAGGAGGCAAGGCATAGCACGCCTGCATCGGGCCGCCAGTCATCCCTGCATATATGGCTGTGAAAATTCCTAGGAATAACGTCTTGACAGCGGTGCGCTCCTCCGCTAGGGTTTGTCCATGTTCAAGAGGTGCGCCTGAGGCGCCGCCTCTGCGGCCTTTCTTCTTCCAGAGCGGATGTCCCCATGAGCGAACCGTCCCCCGGCGTCGCGGCGACCGTGCGCGCCCTCTACCAGGACGGCGTGCCCATCCATGAGATCGTGGCCCGCACGGGCCTGTCCACCGGGCGCACCTATTACTGGATCGACCATGCCCCCGGCCCGGACGGCATCGCCATCAAGGCCCCGCTGCCGCGCCGGCGCACCAGCCGCCGCGCCTCGCTGCTCCTGCCCGCCCGCCGCCGCGCCTTGGTGGAGCGCCTGTGGCGCGCCGCCGAGATGCAGGTGGACGAGATCGAGGCCCGCCTCGCCCGCACCGATGGCCTCGCCGCCGACGCGGAGCGCGATGCCCGCACGCTGGCGGTTCTGGCGCGGGTGCTGCGGGAGTTGAAGGCGCTGGAGGCCGCCTCCGGCCCCCGCCGGCCGGTGGATGCGGAAAACCGGGAGGATGCCATTGCCTTCGACCTCGACACCTTCCGCCGCGAGCTTGCGCGCCGCCTTGAGGCGCTGCGCGAAGGAGAAAACACCTGACGAACTGATGGCGCTGCTGGCCGATCCCGCCATGGCCGCCTTGCTGTATGAGTGGGAATTGTGGGCCCGGCCCGATCAGCTTCCGCCCTCTCTCGCCCAGGGCGGCGCGCCCTGGACCACTTGGCTGGTGCTGGGCGGCCGGGGCGCCGGGAAGACGCGGGCGGGCGCCGAATGGGTACGGGGCCTCGCCTTCGGCCGACCGCCGTTTGCCACCGCGCCGGTCGCGCGCATCGCCCTGGTGGCCGAGACCATGGCCGATGTGCGCGAGGTGATGGTGGACGGCGTCTCCGGCCTCCTCGCCATCCATCCCAATCACGAGCGCCCCCGCTGGGAAGCCGCCCGCCGCCGCCTCGTCTGGCCCAATGGCGCGGTGGCGCAGGGTTTTTCAGCGGAAGACCCGGAAAGCCTGCGCGGCCCGCAATTTCAGGCCGCCTGGCTGGACGAGCTGGCCAAGTGGCGCCGGGCGGACGCCACCTTCGACATGCTGCAATTCGGCCTGCGCCTGGGCGACCAGCCGCGCCAGATGATCACCACCACGCCGCGCCCCACCCCCCTGGTCAAGCGCCTCCTGACCGATCCCACCACGGCGGTGAGCCGCGCCCGCACGGCGGACAATGCCCGGCTTCTGGCGCCCGGTTTTCTCGCCGCCGTGCTCACCCGCTATGGCGGCACGCGCCTCGGCCGGCAGGAACTGGACGGCGAAATCCTGGAGGACCGGCCCGACGCCCTGTGGACCCGCGCGCGCCTGGAAGCCGCCCGCGAGGCCGCCCCGCCGCCCTTGGTGCGGGTGGTGGTGGCGGTGGACCCGCCCGCTTCCTCCCGTGCCGGGGCCGATGCCTGCGGCCTCGTCTGCGCCGGCATCGACCGGGAGGGCATCGTCCATGTGCTGGCCGATGACAGCGCCGCCGGCCTCACGCCGGTGCAATGGGCGAGCCGCGCGGTCGCGCTCTATCAGCGCTTTTGCGCCGATCGCATCGTGGTGGAGGTGAACCAGGGCGGCGAGATGGTGCGCGCCGTCATCGCCGAGGTGGATGGCGCCGTCCCGGTGGAGCCAGTGCGCGCCACGCGCGGCAAATATCTGCGCGCCGAGCCGGTGGCCGCCCTCTACGAGCAGGGCCGTGTGCGCCATGCGGGCGCCTTTCCCGCGCTCGAAGACGAATTGTGCGACTTCGCCCCCGAGGGCCTCTCCAACGGCCGCTCGCCGGACCGGCTCGACGCCCTCGTCTGGGCCGTCACCGCCCTCGCCCTCGGCCCCCGCCCCCCCGCGCCCCGCGTGCGGGGGCTGTGAGGGGCGCTGGAAGGCCGCCGGTCCGCTTGTCCGTTCGGCCATGGGTCCGCTGGCCGGCCGGGCCTCCCTCTCCCGCTTGCGGGGGAGGGGGCAGGTCGCGCGGGGTCGATACCGTCCCCTCTACTCCGCCGCCCCACGCCGTCGGCCATTCTCTCCTGTCCCTCGCCGTTGGCCGGCCCCCCTCCCTCTCCCGCTTGCGGGGGAGGGCCGGGGAGGGGGGCCGCTGGGGCCAGCGGTCGGCTGGTCCTTTTCTCGCCGTGTCCCGGCGCCCGTGCGTTGCCGTGGCGTTGATCTGGCCCGTTTGCCCCCTCCCCAACCCTCCCCCGCTTTGCGGGAGAGGGGGCGGGGCGCGCGGGGCGGAGGGCGGTGCGCCCAGTTCCGCCGCCCCATGCCGGCCGCCGGTTCTGCTGTCCCTCGCCGCTGGCCGGTCCCCCTCCCTCTCCCGCTTGCGGGGGAGGGCCGGGGAGGGGGCCGGCGCGGCCAGCGGTCGGCTTGTGCTTTTCTCGCCGTGTCCCGGCGCCCATGCGTTCCCGGGGCGCTGATCTGGCCCCTGTAACCCCTCCCCAACCCTCCCCCGCTTGGCGTGAGAGGGGGCAGGTCGCGCGGGGGGAGGAGGACCGTCCGCCGGCTCCGCCGCCTTATGCCGCCCGCCATGCTTTGCTGACCCTCGCCGCTGGCCGGCCACCCTCCCTCTCCCGCTAGCGGGGGAGGGCCGGGGAGGGGGCGGGAGGCGAAGGGACAAAGGGGTGAAACCACATCCGACACCGCCGCCGCCGGGCGCGCCCGCTTTGCCGCATCGCCCGCCCCCTTCGGAGACCGCCATGTTCCGCACCCTTCTCGCGCCCTTCCGGCCCCGTCCGCCCCAGGTGAAGGCGAGCCGGACCGCCGCGCTTGTCGCCCTGTTCGGCCACGGCCAGGCGCGCTGGTCGCCTTGCGACTATGCCGGCCTTGCCCGCGAGGGCTATGCCCGCAATGCCATCGCCCACCGCGCCGTGCGCCTCGTCGCCGAGGCGGCGGGCTCGGTGCCGTTCGTGCTGATGGAAGAGGGGCGCGAGCTGGACCGCCATCCGCTCCTGGCGCTCCTCGCCAATCCCAATCCCCGCCTGCGCGGGCCGGACCTGGTGGAGGCGGTGTGCGGGCATCTCCTGGTGGCCGGCAATGCCTATCTGGAGCTCGTCTGCGTGGACGGCGCGCCCCGCGAGATCCACATCCTGCGGCCCGACCGGGTGAAGGTGGTGCCCGGCCCCGATGGCTGGCCGGAAGCCTTCGACTATGTGCTGGATGGGCGCACCTTGCGCATTGCCCAGGAGGGGATGGAGACGCAGGGGGGCACCGCCTTGCCCATCCTCCACATCGCCGCCTTCAACCCGCTGGACGATCATTACGGCTTTCCCCCGCTGGAGGCCGCCGCCCGCGCGCTGGACCTGCACAATGCCTCGGCCGCCTGGAACAAGGCGCTCATCGACAATGCCGCCCGGCCCTCCGGCGCCCTCGTCTATGGCGGGGCGGGCACCTTGAGCGAGGACCAGTTCCAGCGCCTCAAGGAGGAATTGGAGGCGAGCTTCCAGGGCGCCGCCAATGCCGGCCGGCCGCTGCTGCTGGAAGGCGGGCTCGACTGGAAGCCTTTGGGCCTCAGCCCCAAGGACATGGATTTCGAGGCCGCCCGCGCCAATGCGGCGCGCGAGATCGCGCTCGCCGTGGGCGTGCCGCCCATGCTGCTGGGCCTGCCCGGCGACAACACCTTCGCCAATTATGCCGAGGCCAACCGCGCCTTGTGGCGGCTCACCGTGCTGCCCATGGTCCGGCGCATCGGCGCGGCCTTGTCCGCCTGGCTGGCGCCGGCCTATGGCGGGGATCTGACTCTCGTGCCGGACCTCGACCAGGTTGAGGCGCTCTCCGCCGAGCGCGCGGACCTCTGGGCGCGGGTGGGCGCCGCCGCCTTCCTCACCGAGGACGAGAAGCGCGCCGCCGTGGGCTATGGGCCGCATCCATGAATCCGGCGGCGGGCCTGCCCATGGACGCCCTTCTGCGCGCCTTCGCCGAGCGGGGCGATCTCGCCCATCTCGCGCTTCTCTTATGGGCCGGCAGCGCCACTTTGGTGGCGGTGCGTGCGCTTGCCGCCCTTTCCCGCGCCACCGAGCGGCTTGATGCCTTCGTGCGGGAGCTGGCCCGCTTCAACGCCCGCAATGACGGGTGAACCTTTCCCGCGCGCCCGCTGAGCCCGCGCCCCTTTCGCCTTCCATCCTCCCTCGGAGACATTCGGCATGCGTGTCCCCTTCCAGAAGGCGCCCGCGCCGCGCATTCGCGCGCTCGGGCCCACCCTTCGCCGCGCCCAGGCGCCAGCCCCGGCACCGGCGCCGGGCGGTGTGTTCCGCGACTTCGTCGCCACTCTGGAGCGCCTGGAGCGCGGCAAGCGCCGCAAGCCCGGCGCGGGCGGAAAGGACCCCGCATGAGCTTTGCCCGCACCTTGCGCCCGCCCGTTCGGCGGGCGGTGGAGGCGGATGCGGAGGGCTGGATCGAGGGCTATGCCTGCCTGTTCGACCGGGTGGATCTCGGCCGCGACAGCATCGCCCCCGGCGCCTTCGCCCGCTCCCTAGAAACGCGGGGCGCGGCCGGCGTGCGGCTGCTCTACCAGCACGATCCGGCCGAGCCCATCGGCGTGTGGACCGACATCGCGGAGGACGAGCACGGCCTTTTCGTGCGCGGCCGCCTCGCCCTTGATGTGCGGCGCGGGCGGGAGGTGATGAACCTTGCCCGCGTCGGCGCGCTCGATGGCCTGTCCATCGGCTTCAAGGCGGCCGCCGCCCGCACCGATCCGCGCAGCCGCGTGCGCCGCATCGCCCGCATCGATCTGTGGGAAGTCTCCGTCGTGACCTTCCCCATGCAGCCCCAGGCCCGCTTCGCCCTGGCGATGCCGGCTGCCTTTCCTGCCTCCCGTCCCGCCGGGGCGGTTCGCCTTCAACCCTGAGGATTGTCCATGACCCATCCCTTCGCCGCCCCCGAGACCAAGGTGACGAGCCCCGGCGCCTTTTCCGAGCATGAGGACCTGATGGTGGCCTTCGACACTTATCGCGCCGCCAATGACCAGCGCCTCGCCGAGATCGAGCGGCGCGGCGCGCCCGACGTGCTGCTGGAGGAAAAGCTCGCCCGCCTCGACGCCGCCCTCGACGCGCAGAAGGCGCGGCTCGATGCGCTCGCCACCAAGGCGGCCCGCCCCGGCCTCGGCGCGCCCAACCGTGCGCTCGCGGCGGATGCCCATGTGGGCGCCTTCGAGACCTATGTGCGCCATGGCGAGGCGGGCGGCCTCAAGGCGCTGGAAGCCAAGGCCATGGAAGGCAAGGCCATGACCGTGGGCTCGGGCGCCGATGGCGGCTATCTGGTGCCCGCCCAGACCGAGCACGAGATCGGCCGGCGCCTGTCCTTGCTCTCGCCCATCCGGGGGCTGGCCACCGTCATCACCATTGGCGGCGGCACCTACAAGAAGCCGTTCATGAAGACCGGCCCGGCTTCCGGCTGGGCCGCCGAGACCGCCGCCCGCCCCCAGACCGACAGCCCGGTGCTGGCGGAACTCTCTTTCCCCGCCATGGAGCTCTATGCCCAGCCCGCCGCCACCCAGCCGCTGCTGGATGACGCGGCGGTGGACCTGGAGGCCTGGATCGCCGGGGAGGTGGACATCGCCTTCGCCGACCAGGAGAGCGCCGCCTTCGTCTCCGGCGACGGGGTGGCCAAGCCCAAGGGGTTCCTGGCCTATACCAAGGCCGCCGAGAGCGCCTGGGCCTGGGACAAGGTGGGCTATGTGGCCACCGGCGCCGCCGGGGCGTTTTCCGCCACCAATGCTTCCGACGCGCTGGTGGACCTCGTCTATGCGCTCAAGGGCGGCTACCGGCAGAATGCCAGCTTCGTCATGAACCGCCGCACCCAGGCGGCGGTGCGCAAGCTGAAGGACGAGAACGGCACCTATCTGTGGACCCCGCCGGCCGTGGCGGGGCAGGGGGCGAGCCTGCTGGGCTTTCCCATCGCCGAATGCGAGGAGATGCCGGACATCGCGGACGGCGCCTTCCCCATCGCTTTCGGCGATTTCCGGCGGTTCTATCTGGTGGTGGATCGCGCCGGGGTGCGGGTGCTGCGCGACCCCTATTCCGCCAAGCCCTATGTGCTGTTCTACACCACCAAGCGTGTGGGCGGCGGCATCCAGGACTTCGACGCCGCCAAGCTGCTGAAGTTCGCGGCGAGCTGACGGCGGGACCGCTCCGGCACGGCCGCCCTTTCCCCCTCTCCCACGAAGTGGGGGAGGGTTGGGGAGGGGGGCCGGTCGGGCAAAGCGGCAGGCTTCCAGTGGTGTGGATGTCGCCGCGCTTGAATGCTCCAGCATCTGGCCCCCTCCCTCGCTGCCCTTTGCCCCCTCCCGGGCCCTCCCCCGCTCTCGCGGGAGAGGGAAACGCGCTTGGCGTGGGGAGGGGCGGCGGGGTGGATGGTCGGATGAGAGACCCTACCCGCCGACGCGCCCAAAACTCCCTCTCCCACGAAAGTGGGGGAGGGGTGGGGAGGGGGGAAAGGGGAGTGTGACGCGAGGACGACTGGGAGGGGCAGGCTAGGAACGGGGCGGAGCAGGATGGGGCCTGAAACCGTGACGGCCCCTCTACTCCCCCAGCGGCCGCCCGAGCTTGGCGGCCGCCGACCGGATCCAGTCCGAGAACAGGCCCACCAAAGTGATGCCGGTGACGCCGCCGCAGCCGCGCGCGCCGCCGGCCGCCGTGACCCAGCTCACCACGCCCGCGACCGTTCCGTCCGCGAAGGCGGGGCCGCCGCTGTCGCCGGTGCAGGCGCCCGCCGTCCCTTCGGAGGGTGAGAGGCGCGCCATGATGCCCCCCGTGGTGCCGATGGAAGGGAGCGAGACCGCCCGCAGCGTGCCGGCGGTCTTTTCCGCTCCGTCGGCGCTCATGCCATAGCCGGCCACCAGGAACATCGCCCCCTTGGGCGGCAGGCCGGAGGTGGAGAGCCGGGCCGGGCGGATGCTCGCCGGCAGAGGTTCGGCGAGGCGGATCACCGCCAGATCCGGCGTCGGCCGGCGGGTGCGGAACTGGTCGTCTGCGAATGAGGGATGCACCGCCACGCCGGTCACCGGAATGAGCCGGGGCGCCCCGCCGCCCAGGAGCGCCACCGCATAGTCCGCCGCCGGCTTCACGCAATGGGCCGCCGTGAGCACCAGGTCCGGCGCCAGCGCCGTGCCGGTGCAGGAGGCGCCACGCGTCGAGACGATGAGCACCGTGCGGGCCGCCACCTCGGCCGGCGCCGGCCCCCCGCCCACGATGGCGGATGCGGGACCCGCGCCGAGCGCGAGAACGAAGGCCGCAGCGCCAAGGGCGCGGGCGCGGAGGAAGGAGAGGGGCGTCATCGGCCGCTTTCTGGCCCTCCTGCGCCGCGCCGTCAATTCCATCGCCGGAGGCTGCGTGCGTCCGGCTTCCTCCCGGAGGTTTCCGTGCCCGAATGCCTGACCGGCCCCGCCGCCGAGCCGCTGACCCTTGCCGAGGCCAAGGCCTTCCTGCGCATCGACCATGATGCGGAGGACAGCCTTCTCGCCGCCCTCATCACCGCCGCCCGGCAGGCCATCGAGAGCGCCAGCGGGCGCATTCTCATGACCCAGACCTGGCGGGTGACGCGGGATGCCTGGCCTTTGAGCGGCCTCATCCTCGCCCCGCTCGCCCCGGTGCGGGCGGTGCTCGCCGCCCGTGTCTTTAGCGGCACCGCCTTCGCGACGCTGCCGCTCGATCTCTTCACCTTGCGGCGGGACCGGGCGCCGGCTTTGATCGGCTTCGATCCCGTCCGCGCCCCGCGCCCGACGCGGACGCTCGGCGGCATCGAGCTGGACCTGACGCTCGGATATGGCGCAACGCCCGCCGAGGTGCCGGCGGACCTGATCCAGGCCGTGCGCCTCCACACCGCGCACCTCTATGAGAACCGCGACGCCGCCACCGGCGCCGGCCGCCTGCCCGAGCCGGTGGAGGCGCTGCTGCGGCCCTATCGCCTGGTGCGACTGTGACCGCCCCCGGCGCCCTGCGCCACCGCTTCTCCCACCAGACCGGCGTCGACCTGCCGGATGGCATGGGCGGGATTTCGCGCACCTATCTGACCATCGACCAGTTGTGGGGCGCGCTGGAGACGCTCTCGGCCGAGGGCGATCTCTCCGCCGAGAAGCGGGTGGGCGTGCTCGTCCATCGCATCACCGTGCGGGCGCCCAACACCCTCCAGCCCGGCGACCGGCTGGTTTTGGGCACGCGCATCTTCGCCGTGGAGGCGGTGAGCGATCCCGACAATCGGGGCCGTTTCAGCCGCTGCCGCTGCCGGGAGGAACAGCCATGAGGATCACCGCCACGGTTTCCGGCGGCACGGCGCTCGCCGCCCGGCTTGCCACCGCGTTGGAGGCCCCGCTCGCCCGTCGCGCGCGCCTTCAGGCGGGGGAGGCCCTCGCGCAGCGCATCGAAGCGGGCGGCGTCGTGCCGCGTGTGGAGGAACAGGGCGACCGGGTGCTGGTGGGGTCCGCTGATCCCGGTGCCATCGCCCGCGAGACCGGCACGCTGGACACGCCGCCAACGCCCTGGCTGCTGCCGGCGGCGGCGGACCTGAGGGGGCGCCGATGAGCGCGCCTCCCGCCCCCATGCAGGCGGCCCTCGCCTTGCGCGCGGCGCTTCATGCGCGCCTCGCCTCGGATGCCGCCCTCGGCGCGGCGCTGGGCGGCGCGCGCATCCATGACGCGCCGCCCGCCACGGCCGCCTTTCCCTTCGTGACCTTGGGCGAAGCGGTGGTCTCCGACTGGTCCACCGCCACCGAGGCGGGCAGCGAGCAGATGCTGACCCTGCACATCTGGTCCCGCGCCGCCGGCCGGGCGGAAGCCCACGCCTTGGCGGACCTCGTGCAGCAGGCGCTGCATGATGCGCCCCTCAGTCTGTCCGGCCATCGCCTTGCCAATCTGCGCGCCACCAGCGCCGAGATCCGGCGCGAGGAGGAGGGCCGCACCTTCCATGCCTTGGTGCGCTTCCGCGCCGTCACCGAGGCCGTCTGACATCCCGCAAGAGGAGGCCGCGATGGCCGCGCAAAAGGGCAAGGACCTGCTGCTGAAAATCCATGATGGAACCGCATTCGCCACCGTGGCGGGCCTGCGCTCCCGAACGCTGGCCTTCAACGCCCAGAGCGTGGACGTCACCAATGCCGAATCCGCCGGCCAGTGGCGCGAATTGCTGGGCGGGGCGGCGGTGAAGCGCGCTTCCATCTCCGGCTCCGGCGTGTTCAAGGACGCCGCCTCCGACGCTCTCGTGCGCGCCGCCTTCTTCGACGGGTCGCTGAAGACCTGCCAGGTGGTGATCCCCGATTTCGGCACGGTGGCCGGCCCGTTCCAGGTGACCGCCCTGGAGATCGCCGCCAACCATGATCGCGAGGTGACGTTCGACCTGACGCTGGAAAGCGCGGGCGAACTCACCTTCACCGCCCTTTGAGCGTGGAGAGCCCCATGGCCAATCCCCGGCGCGGCGAGGTGGAGGCGCTCATCAATGGGCGCCCGCGCATTCTCGTCCTCACCTTGGGTGCCCTGGCGGAGCTGGAAGCCGCCTTTGGCGCTGATGATCTGATCGCGCTCGCCGAGCGGCTGGAGCGCGGGCGGCTTTCGGCCCGCGAGGCCATGATGATCCTCGCCGCCGGCCTTTCCGGGGCGGGTACGCCGACGCGGGCCGAAGAGGTTGCGAGCCTGCGCTTCGAGGGCGGGGCGGTGGGCGCCGCGCGGCTCGTGGGCGCGCTTCTCGCCGCCACATTCGGCACGGCGGGGGAGGGCGGTGTGCCGCCGGACCCTCACATGCCGCAGGAGGCGTGAGGGCGCCCGCGCGGCCCTTCCCCTGGGAGGCGGCCATGGCCGCCGGCCTCGGCCTTCTGCGGCTCGCCCCCGATGCCTTCTGGCGGATGACCCCGCGCGAGCTGGCGGCGGCCATGGGGCCGTTTGTGCCGGCCGCCCCCGCCCTCGATCGCGCCGGCCTGGAGGATCTCCTGCGCCGCTTTCCCGACACCCGTTGAAAAAGGAGTTTCCCATGGCGGAGCTGGACGCCCCTATCGACACTGTCTCGGTGGCCATCGAGGCCGACACCCGCGCCTTCCGCGCGGAACTGACCGACACCGAGCGCACCACGCGAAGCTTCGCCTCCACCCTTGCCGATGCCTTCACCGCCGTTGCCGTGAAGGGCAAGGATGTGGGCGATGTGATCGGCATGGTCGGCCAGCGGCTTTCCAGCCTTGCCCTCAATGCGGCGCTGAAGCCGCTGGAACAGGGTGTCGGTGGGCTGCTGGAGGGCCTCTTGTCCGGCACCGCCTTTGCGCGGGGCGGGGTGCTCTCCAATGGCGGCGCGGGCGTCGCGGTGCGGCCCTTCGCGCAAGGCGGCGTGCTGGCGGGAGAGACGGGTGGGTTTCAGGTGCGCCCCTTCGCCCAAGGCGGCGTGGTCGCCGCGCCCACCTATTTCCCCATGGCTGGCGGGCTCGGCCTCATGGGCGAGCGGGGCGCTGAGGCCATCCTGCCTCTGGCGCGCGGCGCCGATGGACGGCTCGGCGTGCGCACCGAGGGCGGCGGTGGCGCCACTTCCGTGGTGGTGAACGTCTCCACGCCCGATCCCGGCGCCTTCCGCCGCTCCGATGTTTATCTCTCGGGCCTCGTGGCGCGGGCGGTGGCGCGGGGGCAGCGGGGGGCGTGATCCCGCGCTACGGCCTGTCAGCGGGCATTCTTCCACGCGTCCGAGCTGGAAGCGCTGGACGTGCCCATGTCGGTATTGTTGTTGCCGGGATTGGGTGCATTGCCGAGCGTGCGGCCGGTGCCCGCATCAAGGCGCAGCGTCATGCCCATGCGCACGCAGGTGTCGGTGCCGGGCTGGAGCACGAAGCCCGGCCCGAACTGGTCACACGACTTCATCTTTCCGCCACTGCTGCTCGAAGAGCTGGAGGCGGTGCCCGTCTTCGCCGTGGTGCCCGCCTTGGCTGTTCCGCTTGACGCAGGCGGGTTGAGGGTCAGGGAGGACAATGGCAGCGGCGTCGTGGCCTGCGCATGGCCGATGGCCGGCGCGAGGCTGATCGCTACCAGGCCGGTCGTCGCCAAGCCGAGGCAGGCGAGGGAGAAGGTCCGCATCAGGCCGGTCGTCATGGGCACGCTCCACAGTGCCAGAGGCTGGCCCGATGGCATGCTTCGGACACACAGCTCCAGCCACTTGGCCCGTTGCCCGGTCGCGGGAGGATGTTCTCCATGCGGGGCCGGTCGCCAGGCCGTTCGGCCGCACGATAGTGGAAGGGCCGCACAGCGAAAAGCCCGATGCCGGGCCTCCGCAGGGGCAGTTGGCGCGGTCGGGCGAGCCGCCCGGCCAAGCGGGAGGTACGGGCCGGGAGGCCCGCCTCTCAGGACGCCTTGCCGCCTTTCGGCTTCGCTGCGGCTTTGGGCTTGGCCGCGACCTTCGGCTTGGCTTCGGCCTTGGCCTCCACCTTCGGCGCCGGCGCTGCGGCAGGCTCGGCAACAGGCTTGGCAGCAGATTTGGCCACGGGCTTGGCCACGGGCTTGGCTGCAGGTTTGGCCTCTGCCTTCGCGACCTTGGCGGGGGCCTTGGCTTCCGCAGGCTTGGCTTCCGCAGACTTGGCTCCCGCAGACTTGGCCTCAGCCGGCTTCGCCGCCTTGGTGGCTGTCTTTGCCGCGGGCACCTTTGCCGTTGGTGGCTTGGAAGCAGGCGCCTTCGGTGCCGGGGCTTCAGCGGCCTTTGCAGCGGGCTTCGCGGCCGCCTTGGGCGCCGCCTTCTTCGCGGGGGCCTTGGGGGCCTCCACTTTCGGTGTCTCTGCCTTTGCGGGCTTCGCTGGTGCGGCCTTGGCCGCAGGTTTCTTCGCTTCGGCCTTGCCCTCCGGCGGCTTGGCTGCCTTTGCCGCCGCGAGCTTGGTGGCCGCGGCCTTGATGGCGGCGGTCTTGCTCTCAGCCTTGGCGGGCGCGGTTTTGGCGGGCGCGGTTTTGGCCGAAACAGCTTTGGGAGCCGGCGCCTTCGCTGCTGGTGCCTTGGCTGTTGGCTTGGTCGGCTTTGCAGGCGCCTTCGCGGCCTTTGCTTCGGCGGCCACGGGAGCGGCGGGGGGCGGAGCGGCGGCCTTTTCCGCCGCCGGCTTGCTGGCGGGCTTGGCTGCCTTGGGCGCCGCCGGTTTCTTGGCCGCCGGCTTCTTCGCTGCGGTGGCCACCGGTGCCGCCGGAGGAGGAGCCTCGACCTTCGGGGGCTCTGCCGTCTTTGCCTTCGCAGGCTTTGCCGGCGCCTTTGTCGGCGCCTTCGCTGCGGGCGTCTTTGCGGGTTTCGTGGCCATGCTCTGGCTCCACCTTCGACAAGGATGTGAAAGTCAAGGCGCCAGCGAAAACTATGTCAAGACGTCCAATATTAGAAAAGTGGCAGTTTTCGCAGGAATGAAACGCTATGCCCACCTTTCATGAGGTTTTGTTCCCTCTCGATGTGGCGCTGGGCGCGTCCGGCGGCCCCGAACGGGCCACGGAGATCGTCGCCACCGCCACGGGCCGGGAAGAACGCAACACGCGGCGTGCTGATTCGCGGCGGCGGTTCGATGCCGGCATGGGCGTGAAAACCTTCGCCGCCTTGCATGAGGTTCTCGTCTTCTTCGAGGAGCGGCGCGGGCGCCTCCACGGCTTCCGCTGGCGCGACCGGCTGGACCATTCCTCCGCCCCGCCGGGCACGCTCCTCGCACCCGGCGACCAGACGCTGGGCACCGGCGATGGCACGACCCGCGTGTTCCAGCTCGCCAAGACCTATGGCGCCCTTCACGCCCCCTATGTGCGCGCCATCGCCAAGCCGGTTGCGGGCTCGGTGCGGGTGGCGGTGGCGGGGGGGGAAAAGGCGGCCGGCACCTTCGCCTGCGATGCCTCAACCGGCCTCGTCACCTTCCTGCCCGGCCATGCCCCGCCCGCCGGGGCGCGGGTGAGCGCGGGCTTCCTCTTCGACGTGCCCGTGCGGTTCGACACCGACTTCCTGGAGGTGGATCTCAGCGCGTTCGCGGCCGGCGCCATCCCGCGCATTCCGGTGGTGGAAATCCGCCCCTGATCCTCCCTCATTCCCTTCCGTGGAGCCCCCATGCGACAGGTCCCTTCCGCGCTCGCCGCACAGCTGTCCGGCGGCGTCACCACCTTGTGCCATGGCTGGCGCGTGACGCGCCGCGACGGCCTGCAGCTTGGCTTCACCGACCATGACCGCGATCTTGAAATCGACGGCCTCGCCTTCCTCGCCGCCTCCGGTGTCGCGGGGTCGGAAAGCGTGTCAACGCAAGGGCTTGCGGTGAGCGGGGCGGAGGTGTCGGGGGCGCTGAGCGCCGCCACCCTCACCGAGGCGGATCTCGCCGCCGGACGGTTTGATGGGGCTGAGGTGGACCATCTCCTCATCGACTGGTCGGCGCCGGAAAATCACATGCTGCTGCGCCGCGCGATCCTCGGCGAGGTGCGGCGTGAGGGCGGTGCCTTCACCGCCGAATTGCGCGCCCTGACCGACGCGCTGAACCAGACCCGCGGCCGCCTGTTCGGCGCCCTGTGCGATGCCGATCTCGGCGATGCCCGCTGCGGGGTCGATCTGACCGCGCCGGCCCATCATGCGGAGGTGAATGTGGTGGCCGTGGAGGGGCCGCTGCGGCTGGTGGTGTCCGGCCTTGCCGGTCACGCGGACGGCGCCTTTTCCCATGGCCGCCTTGCCTTTTCCGCCGGCCCCAATGCGGGCGTGTCGCTGGAGGTGCGCAGCCATTTGCGGGAGAGCGGGGCGGACATTCTGGAGCTGTGGCAGCGCCCGCCGGAAACGGTGATGGCGGGCGACGCAGCACAGGTCACCGCCGGCTGCGACAAGCGCTTTTCGTCCTGCCGCGCGCGGTTCGCCAACGGGGTGAATTTTCGCGGCCATCCGCACATGCCGGGCAATGACTTCCTGCTCACCATCGCGGTGCCTGGCGAGGGCGGCTATGACGGCGGGAGCCTGTCATGAGCGCGCAAGAGCTGCGCGCGCGCATCCTCGCCGAGGCGCGGGACTGGATCGGCACGCCCTATCTGCACCGCGCCTCGGTGCGCGGCTCGGGTGCTGATTGCTTGGGGCTCGTGCGCGGCGTCTGGCGCGCCGTGCTGGGCGATGAGCCCGCACCGCTTCCCCCTTATGCGCCCGACTGGGCGGAGGCGGGACGCCAGGAGACGCTGCGCGACACCGCGCGCCGGCATCTGGTGGAAGTGGAGATCGCGGCGGCGCAGCCCGGTGACGTGCTGCTCTTCCGTTTCCGGCCTCATCTGCCGGCGAAGCACGCGGCGATCCTCAGCGCCCCCCATCGCATGATCCACGCTTATGACGGCGTCGCCGTCTGCGAGACCCATCTCACCCCCTGGTGGCGCCGGCACCTGGCCGCCGCCTTCGCCTTTCCCGGCGCCTGAGCGCCTGTCCTGACGCGGAGAAATGACCCATGGCGACGCTGCTTCTCGGCGGTGCGGGCGGGCTCGTGGGCGGCGCCCTGTTCGGTCCGCTCGGCGCCATTGCGGGCCGGGCGCTGGGGGCGCTCGGGGGCGCGGTGGCCGATGCGGCCTTGAGCGGCGGCGGGCGCAGCCAGGTGGTGCAGGGCGCGCGGCTGTCCGACCTCGATGTCATGACCTCCAATGCCGGCGCGCCCATCCCGCGCATCTATGGGCGCGTGCGGGTGGCCGGGCAGGTCATCTGGGGCACGCGGCTCGAAGAGGTGGTGTCCACCCAAGTGCAGTCGACGGGGGGAAAAAGCGCGCGCACCTCCACGCGCACCACCACCATTTCCTATTCCTACTACGCCAATTTCGCCGTCGCTTTATGTGAAGGCCCGGTGACGCGCATTGGCCGCATCTGGGCGGACGGCAAGCCGCTGGACGCCACCGCCTATGTGATCCGCGCCCATCTGGGGAGCGAGGACCAGCTTCCCGATCCCTGGATCGAGGCGAAGGAAGGATCGGGCCTGGCGCCGGCCTATCGGGGGCTCGCCTATCTGGTGTTCGAGCGCATGCCGCTCGCCAAATTCGGCAACCGTCTGCCGCAGATCACGGTGGAGGTGGAGCGCGCCGTGGGGCGGCTGGAACGGCACCTGAAGGCGGTGACGCTGATCCCCGGTTCCACTGAATTCGGCTATGAGCCGAGCGAGGTGCGGCGCGTCTACGGCCCCGGCGCCTATGACGCGGAAAACCGCCATGTGGCCACCGCGCGCTCGGACTTTGCCGCGTCGCTCGATCATCTCCAGGCCCTGTGCCCGAGCCTGGAGCGCGTCTCGCTGGTGGTGTCCTGGTTCGGCGATGATCTGAGGGCCGGCGCCTGCACGGTGCGTCCCAAGGTGGAGCGGCTGGACAAGGCCACATGGCCTTCCGCCTGGATGGTCAACGGCCTGCCGCGTTTGCTGGCGAGCGCGGCCAGCCGGCACGCGGGCGTGGCGGCCTATGGCGGCACGCCTTCGGACAGCTCCGTGCTGCACGCCATCGCGGACCTCAAGGCGCGGGGCCTGAAGGTGACGCTCAACCCCTTCGTGATGATGGACATTCCCGCCGGCAACGCACGCCCCGATCCCTGGACGGGCGCGTCCGACCAGCCCGCTTATCCCTGGCGCGGCCGCATCACCTGCGATCCCGCGCCGGGGCGATCGGGCAGTGCGGATCGCACGGCGAGCGCGCGCACGCAGGTGGCCCATCTGTTCGGCAGCGCGGCGCGCACCGATTTCGGCGTCTATGCGGGACAGGTCTATTATTTCGGCCCGGCCGAATGGAGCCTACGCCGCATGGTGCTGCACTATGCCCATCTGGCGGCGCTGGCGGGGGGCGTGGAAGCCTTCCTCATCGGCTCGGAATTTGCCGCGCTGACGCGGGTGCGGGCGGAGGATGGCAGCTTTCCGGCGGTCGCCGCCTTCGCGGCGCTGGCGGGCGATGTGAAGGCCATTCTGGGCGCCGGCACCAAGGTCTCCTATGCCGCCGACTGGACCGAATATGGCGCCCAGATCCTGCCCGGCGGCGACCTGCGCTTTCCCCTTGATGGCCTGTGGTCGTCCCCTGCCATCGACTTCGTGGGGCTGGACTATTATCCGCCTCTGTCCGACTGGCGGGCGGGCGCGACCCATCTTGATCGCGCCCAGGCGCGATCCATCCACGACCCCGCTTATTTGAAGGCCAATCTCAAGGCCGGCGAGGCGTTCGACTGGTTCTATGCGGACGAGGCCGCCCGTGCCGCGCAGGCCCGCACGGCCATCGCGGATGCCGCATATGACGAGCCGTGGGTCTTCCGGCAAAAGGATCTCTGGTCCTGGTGGTCGAGGGACCATCACGAGCGCATCGGCGGCGTGCGCTCCGCATCACCCACCGCCTTTGTGCCCAACGGCAAGCCCATCCGCCTCATAGAGGCCGGCTGCCCGGCGGTGGACAAGGGCAGCAACCGGCCCAGCGTCTTTCCCGATGCCAAGTCGTCGGAAGGCGGCTATCCGCCTTTCTCAGACCGGCGCCGGGACGACCTCATCCAGCGTCGGGCGCTGGAGGCTGTGCTTTCCACCTTCGATGCGGATTTCGGCGCCGGGGATGCGGACAATCCGCCCCGCTCCGGCGGTGGGCGCATGGTCGAGGAAGGCTGCGTCTTCCTGTGGACCTGGGACGCGCGGCCCTATCCCGAATTTCCCCTCGCCACCAATCTCTGGGCGGATGGCGTCAACTGGCAGACCGGCCATTGGCTGAATGGCCGCCTGGGCACCGCGCCGCTGTCCGACCTGGTGACGCAGATCTGCGCCGACCATGGCGCCGGCGGGGTGGAGGCGGGCAGCTTGCCCGGTGTGGTGGACGGCTATCTGGTGGACCGGCCCATGTCCGCCCGATCCGCGCTCGAGCCGCTCGGCCGCGCCTTCGGCTTCGATGCGGTGGAACAGGAGGGCACCCTCTCGTTCCGGCCGCGCGGTGGGCCGGTGGTGGCCTCCCTCACGCAGGATGATCTGGTGGTGGAGGAGGGCGCCGCGCCGCTCGCCTTGACCCGGGCGCAGGAGAGCGAATTGCCGGTGGAGGTGGGCCTCACCTTCATCGATGGCGCCAGCGACTATCGCACCGCCACCGTTGCCTCCCGCCGCCTGTCCGGCGCGAGCCTCCATGTGGCGCGCACGGAATTGTCCGTGGTGGCTTCCGCCGCGCTCATGGGGCGGGCGGCGGATGTGTGGCTTCAGGATCTGTGGGCGGGGCGGGAGACCGCCACCTTCTCCTTGCCGCCCTCCCATCTGGCGCTTGCCACCGGGGACGTGGTGGAAGTGACCTGCGACGGGCGCACGCGCCTTCTGGAGATCACCCGCATCGAGGACACGCAAGTGCGCGCGGTGAGCGCCCGCTCCATCGAGCCGGACCTGTTCGAGGCCTCGCTCCGCGCCGATGGCGGCGGCACCGTGCGCCTGCCTGCGGTGTCGGGTCCGCCGGATCTCCAACTGCTGGACCTGCCGCTCCTGGAGGCGACCGATCCCGTGCCGCTCCAGCATGTGGCCGCCTTCGTGTCGCCCTGGCCGGGCGCGCTCGCAGTCTGGCGTTCCTCCGATGGAGCGAGCTTCGAGGCCATTGCCGCGCTCTCCGCGCCCGCCATCCTCGGGCAGGTGCTGGAGGATCTGCCGCCCGGCCCCGCCTGGCGCTTCGATCGTTCCGCCCGCCTGCTGGTGGAGCTGAATGGCGGATTGCTCCAAGGCCTTTTGGAAGCGCAGGTGCTGGAGGGCGGCAACCTCCTCGCCCTCATGGCCGAGGGGGGGGAGAGCGAGGTGATCCAGTTCACCAACGCCGAGCTGCTGGAAGGTCGCACCTATGCCCTCACTGGCCTCTTGCGCGGACAGGCGGGTACCGAAACGGCCGGCGGGTCCACATGGCCCGCCGGAACGCGCATTGTGATGCTGGACCGCACCCTGGCTGTGCTGGCTTCCGGCGCTTCATCCTATGGCCGCAGCTTCATCTATCGCGTGGGCCGGGCCGATCGCGACCATGGCGATGAAGACGTGAGCGAGGTGTCCGGCGCCGTCGGTGGCCGCGCGTTGCGGCCGCTCTCGCCGGTCCATCTCGCCGCGCGCCGCACGGGGGAGGGGATCCGCCTCGCCTGGGTGCGCCGCAGCCGGGTGGACGGGGATTTCGACGCCGCCGACACGCCACTCGCCGAGGAGGTGGAGGCCTATCGCCTTGAGATATTGGACGGCGAAAGCGTGCGGCGCGCGGTGACGGTCTCGACCCCCGAATGGCTCTATCCGGCCGCCAGTGAGATCGCCGATTTCGGCAGCCCGCTCTCAGCCATCACCTTCCGCGTTGCCCAGGTCTCCGCCGTGCTGGGGCCGGGTGCGCACGCCAGTGCCACGCGGACCGTTTGAGCGCGGCATCCCTTCTCGAACCCGACGGAGACCGCCATGGCCGAGACCACGGCGCGCCTTGCCTTGCCCTATATCGCGGCGGCGCAGGCGCAGAAGCATGTGACCCACAATGACGCCATCCGCCGCCTCGACGCGCTCATCCAGCCCCGCCTGGAGAGTCTGACGCTGGCGACGCCCCCGAGCGCGCCGGGGGAGGGGCAATGCTGGCTGGTGCCCTCCGGCGCCACCGGCGCCTGGGCGGGACAGGCCGGGCGCATCGCGGCCTATGAGGCGGGGGCCTGGGACTTTTTCAACCTGCCTGCCGGACTCCTGGCCTATGTGGCGGATGTGCGCCGCGTGCTGCTGTTCGATGGTGCGCGCTGGGTGTCGCCGCTCGCCGCCAGCGCCCATGGCGCCGCCATCGAGGCGCGGGTGATGGAGGAGGACCTGGCGCTGACGGGTTCGACCGTCTCCACCACCATGGCGATCCCCGACCGGGCCATCCTGCTCGGCGTCTCCACCCGCACGATCACCGCCGTGACGGGTGCCACCTCATATGATTGCGGCACCGCGTCCGAGCGGACCAAGTTCGGCGGATCGCTGGGGATTTCCGCCGGCGCCTCCAACATGGGCGTCATCGGCCCGACCGCCTTCTACGCGGCGACCCCCGTGCGCCTCTCCGCCAATGGCGGCGGCTTCACCGGCGGCACGGTGCGGGTGGCCATTCATGTCCTGTCCTGCCCGGCCCCCGTGGCCTGAGCGGGCCGTCCTTCCCCCACCTTCCGGAGACCGACCATGCCCTATGATGCGGCGCGCGATCCCCTGCGTGCGCTTTCCCCCTCCGCCTCCTCGCCGGCCCGTACCCTGCGCCTGGTGAGCCCCTCCGACAGCGCGGACCTTGATCCCTATGCCAAGGGCGTGTGGGTCTATGTGCCCGGCGATGTGTCCGGCGGCGTCGCCACCATCCGCGTCACCGCCGTGGGCGCCGCCAGCGATGCCGAAACGGTGGATGTGCGCGCCACCCCCGGCCTCCAGCCTTTGCCGCCGGTGCAGTTGCGGCGCATTTGGGCGACCGGGACCTCGACGGGCCTCTTCTTCTATGCCCTGGCCGACCGATGATCCGCCTCGGCACCGGGCTCATGAGCGCCGCCTATTGGCGGCCAAGGGCAGGCCTCCTGCCTGCCACCACCGCCTTGGTGGCGCGGATGACGGCCGCGCCACCTGCGGGGCGTGTCGTCGCCATCGATGCCCTCGTCCGCGCCTTGGTGGCGGCCGGCGTCTGGTCGCGCCTCGACCTGCTGCATGTGCTGGCGGCCCATGACACCCAGGCGGCGCGGCTCAATTGGATCAGCTCCGCTTACGATCTGGCGGCCTATAACAGTCCCCTCTTCACCGCTCATCGCGGCTTCAAGGGCGACGGCACGGCGGCTTACCTGGAGGCGGCCGGGTACAACCCTTCCGCCGCGACGCTCCGCTTCGCGCAGAACAGCATGACGCTCGGCGCCTGGATGCTGACCCCGTCCTCGGCGGCGGTGGGGCTGGACGTTTACGGTGGCAACAGCCGGGTGCAGCGCAGGACATCCGGCTCCAATGACCTGCATTATCGCGCCAACGACGGAACCAGCACATTCTGGCCCTCGGGCGGAGCCCTGGACGGGCTCATGGTGGCCGACCGCGCGGATGCCGCGACCAAGGCCCTGTACCGCAACGGCGCGCTGACCCATAGCGCCGCCGTCGCCTCCACGGGCAATTCCACCATCCTGCGATTGTTCGCGGCCGGCGCGGGTTCCGCCATGTCCGATGCGGAGATCGCGGTGGTGTTCGCGGGGGCTTCGCTGACGGAGGCGCAACATGCCGCGCTCCACGCGGCGCTTCGCACCTATCTTCTCAAGGTGGGAGCCATCGCCCCATGAGCGACCTGTTCTTAATCCTGACCACGGCCCAGGCCGATGCGGTGCGGGGCGAGACCTCTCCCGGTGCCTGGCTTGCCCCCGTGCCACTCGCCGACGGGGAGATCCACATCCTGCCCGAGCGGGTGCTGTGGGACCCAGAGCATGCCGCCGCTTGGCCGCGCCTTGAAAGCCTGCCGCGCGCCAACCTTCTCCCAACGGATCTGCCAGCGGGCGCGTAAGGGGCGGTCGGGTCCAGCCCTAGAAAATGTCCTGCCAGATGGGGCAGAAGCTCCTCGCATTGTGGTAGGTGATCTTGGTGAAATAAGTCCCAGTAAAATAGTGGCAGTCGATCTCATTCGATCTGCGATGGTAGCTGTAAAGCACGCCCAGCGCGTTCACCTGAAGATAGAAAACAAAGGTGATGCAAATCAGGGCCAGGATCATGAAGATCCAAGCCAATACACGTTCCATCCGAGATGCCTCTCGTGGCCTGGGGCCGCCCGTACTGGCGCAAGCGCCCCGGCAAATCGGCCGAACCATCGGGCCAAAGCCCGTCACTTTCCGGACATTAGGAGGTTTGCGTGGCAGCGTCCAGCTTCGCCCCCGCGCTCGAGCGCGTGCTTGCCCATGAGGGCGGCTATTCCAACCATCCCGCCGACCCGGGAGGACCGACCATGCGCGGCATCACCCAGCGCGTCTATGATGCCTTCCGGCGCGCCGCGGGACAGCCGACGCGCCCCGTCCGGGGCATCGCGGACGATGAGCTGCACCTGATCTACCGGCGGCAATATTGGGATGCGATACGGGCCGATGACCTACCCCAGGGTCTCGATTACTGCGTGTTCGACGCGGCCGTGAATTCCGGCCCGGCCCAGGCTGCCAAATGGCTGCAGCGTGCCCTCGGCGTGGCGGCGGACGGCCAGGTGGGAGCGCTGACGCTCGACGCGGCGCGGGCGACGCCGGACCTGCGCCGGGTAATCGACGACATGTGCGACCGCCGCCTCGCCATGCTGCGGGCGCTGAAGACCTGGCCGGTTTTCGGCACCGGCTGGGGCCGTCGGGTCGCGGATGTGCGCATTGCTGCGCGGTCTCTGGCAGCGGGTGGGCCGGCCGTCCCGGTGGCCCTCGGCGGCGCGACGGGAGGGGCCATGCCGGAAGCCGGGAAGGCGCCCCTCGACAGCCTGCGCGTGCTGCCCCGGCCGGAAGCAGGACAGGCGGCCGCCGCCGGCGGCCTGCTTGCCACCGCCTGCGCCGAGGCCGCCCGGCAGGTGGCGCCGCTGGCTTCGGGCTCCCCGACACTTGCCTTCGTCTTCACCGCCCTCACCGTGGCGGGCTTGCTGGCCTCCTGCGCGGGCCTTGCCCTCGCCTGGCACAGAAGCCGGGCGCGCCGGCGGCAGGAGCGATCCCTCGATCTCGGCCTCCCGGGGGCGACGTCGTGACCGGCCTCGCCCAGGGCGTGCGCGAGGCGCTCCTCTATGGTCTGCCCTGGTGGATCATTGCCGGCCTTGTGGGCGGGGCGGTCATCCTGGCCGGACTGCGGCTGGGCTGGCGGGCGGCAGGGATGGCCGGCCTGGCCGGCCTCCTCCTCATCGTGGACCGCCGCGCTGCACAGCGCGGATGGCGCGATCGACAACGCAAGGAAGAAATCGATGCGGCACATGCCCTGGAGGCGGCGCGGCTGGCGCGCCTTGGCGCCGAGCGGGATGCTCTTGATCCTGTCCGCCTGCGCGCCGATGACGGCTGGCGGCGGGACGGAGGTGTTCTGCCGGGCAGCCCGCCCCATCAGTTGGACCCCTGCGGACACGGACCAGACCATCCGCGACGTGAAGGCCCATAATGCGGTCGGCCGTCGCCTGTGCGGATGGCGGTGAAGCCGCACAGGCACCGGGTTGAACAGCACTGGCCGCTGATTTAGCTTCCAAGTTATTGAAGGAACGCGATTCAGGGCTGCCGCACTCCTCCATTGGCTGAAGACATGGTCGGAGTGTTGAGGGGCCGTGTCTGGAAGGATGACGTGTGTCGTGCGCCTGCTTGTGATCGAAGACGACCCGGACCTTAACCGGCAGCTTGTCTCGGCCCTCGGCGAGGCAGGCTATGCCGTCGATACCGCCTTTGACGGCGAGGAAGGCCTCTATCTGGGCGACACCGAGCCTTATGACGCGGTGGTGCTCGATATCGGGCTTCCAAAGCGCGACGGAATCTCCGTGCTGGAAAGCTGGCGGCGATCGCGCAAGACCATGCCGGTGCTCATCCTCACCGCCCGCGACCGCTGGAGCGACAAGGTCCAGGGCTTCGATGCGGGCGCGGACGACTATGTGTCCAAGCCCTTCCACATGGAGGAGGTGCTGGCCCGCCTGCGGGCGCTGCTGCGGCGCGCCACCGGCCATGCCAGCAGCGAACTGTCCTGCGGGCCGGTGCGGCTCGATACCCGGTCCGGGCGCGTCTCGGTGAATGGCAGCCCGGTGAAGCTCACCAGCCACGAATACCGGCTTCTCGCCTATCTCATGCACCATGTGGGCCGGGTGGTCTCCCGCGCCGAACTGGTGGAGCACCTTTACGATCAGGACTTCGACCGGGATTCCAACACCATCGAAGTGTTCGTCGGGCGCCTGCGCAAGAAACTGGAATGCGATGTCATCCAGACCGTCCGCGGGCTCGGCTACCTGCTCGTTCCGCCGGAGACACGCTGATGGGGAACGCCAGACCCGGCGCATCGGCCTGAGCCATGAGCGAGAAGACGCAGGCCGGCTCCCTTGCCTTCCGCCTGTTCCTGTTTGCCGTGGTGGTCACCGCGGCGGTCCTGCTGGTGGTGGGTTTCGTTCTCTCCTCGCTCTATCGCAACGGCGTGGAACGGGCGTTCGACCGGCGGCTCGATATCTATCTGAAGACCATCGTGGCGGAGGTGGCGGCGACGCAAGCGCCCGGCACCGACATGCCCAATCCCCAGGTGCTCAGCGATCCCCTGTTCCTGTTTCCCATGTCCGGCTGGTACTGGCAGGTGACGCGGGTGGATGGAGCGGCCACCCGTGTGCGGACCTCTCGCTCGCTGGCGGACTTCGTCCTGCCCTTGCTGCATCCCGACACGCAGGCCGGGCCGTTCGGTGCGGTCAGCGAGGGCTATCTGACAGGCCCCGAGCACCAGCCGCTGCGAGCCGTCGAGCGCGGCGTGGATCTCGGCGAGGACGGCCGCTTCGTGGTCACCGTGGCCGGCGATGCCGGCGAGATCCAGGGGGACATGGTCCACTTCAACCTGGCATTGATGGGCACTTTCGCGGTGCTGGGCGTCGCCTTTCTCCTCATCGTGCTGCTTCAGGTGCGGTTCGGCCTCCGGCCATTGGCGCGCATCTCGGCCGACCTCGCCGCGGTGCGCTCCGGCAGGGCCGAGCGGCTCGAGGGTGACTATCCCGAGGAAATCTCGCCCCTGGTGACGGAGCTGAACGCCCTCATCGACGCCAACAAGGAGATCGTCGAGCGGGCGCGTACCCATGTGGGCAATCTCGCCCATGCCCTGAAGACCCCGCTCTCCGTCCTCCTCAACGAGGCCGGGAATCGCGACGATCCGCTCGCCCAGCGGGTGCGGGACCAGGCCGGCGTCATGCGCGACCAGGTGGCGCACCATCTGGAGCGGGCGCGCCTCGCTGCCCGCGTCTCCGCCGCCCCGGCCACCATCTGCGAGGTCCGCTCGATCGTCGTCGCCCTGGCCCGCACCATGGAGAAGATTCACCGTGGCAAGGACCTTGCCATCGACGTCATCGCTCCCGACAGCGTGCGCTTCCGGGGCGAGCGGCAGGACGTGGAGGAGATGGTGGGCAACCTCGTGGACAATGCCTGCAAATGGGCCCATGCGCGCATCGAGGTGCGCCTGTTTGCCGAGCGCCCGCGCCATCCCGCGGACCGCACCTATCTGCGCGTGATCATCGACGATGACGGCCCCGGCCTCGGCGCCGCCAAGCGCGCGGAGGTGGGCCGCCGGGGGCGGCGGCTGGACGAATCGAAGCCCGGCTCCGGCCTCGGCCTGTCCATCGTGCAGGAACTGGCGGACCTGTATGGCGGCCGGCTCGAGCTCTCCACGGCCCCCATTGGCGGTCTGCGCGCCGAATTGGTCCTGCCGTCCGCCCCCTCGGCGTGACCGGACGGACGCGAAAAATGCCACCTGCATTCCGGCGGTCAGGCATTGATGTCCCGCCGCGCGCGTGCTTATCGGAAGGGCATCGGCTTGAAGGGGACGGCTTCATGAACGCGTGCAGGATGGCAGCTGTGGTGCTCGGCTCCGCTCTGCTTGCGGGTTGCGTGACCGATGGCGAGACCAAGCCGCCGGGTGCGGGCATGTTTGCCAGCCTCGGACCCACGCCAGCGCCGGAAACCAAGGGGCTGGTTGCTGCTCCGGGCGGCCTCCTGGGCGGAGCATTCGGCACCGGGCTCGACGACGGCGACCGTCAGCGCGCCATGACGGCGGAGACCACGGCGCTGGAAACCGGCGGGCCGGGCTCGCCGGTGGGCTGGCGGGGCGACAATGGCGCGCACGGCACGGTCATCGCCGGTCCGGCCTATTCGCGGCCCAATTATGCCCGCTGCCGGGATTTCACCCACACCATCTACCTGCAGGGCAAGCCGCAGCTCTCGCGCGGCGTCGCCTGCCGCACCCCGGAAGGCAACTGGGTCGCGGTCAGCTGAAGACAGGGCAGGGGCGGCCTGCGGGCGACGCGGCCCCTGGCACCTCAGTCGGCGACCTTGAACATGCCGCCGGCCAGCACATAGATCGCCCCTTGCCGCACCGGCAGGATGGCGGCTTCGCCAGCGGGCATGCCCGCGCGCACGTGCAGCAGGGCGCGGATGACGCCGCCATGGGTCACCACCACTGCATCGCCCGGCAACCGGTCGAGCGCAGCCTCGGCACGGGCGGCAAGCTGCACATAGCTCTCTCCGCCGGGGGGAATGAAGTTCCACGGATCGAGGTCGCGCGCCGTAACGTCATCGCCGAAGCGACGGCGCAGGTCCGGCCAGGTATGGCCTTCCCACCGTCCGAACGAGATTTCGGCGAGGTCAGCGTCCTGCTCGAATTCCAGCGCCGGCAAGTCGAGCGTGGTGCGCAGGATGCGCATGGTTTCCACTGCCCGCACCAGGGGGCTCGACACATAGGCGAGCGCCGCCACGTCCCCTACCAACTGATGCAGCACGCGGCCCACCTGGGCCGCCTGGAAGCGGCCAAGGCGGTTGAGCGGCACATTGGTGCGGCCCTGGAGCCGGCCGGCGACGTTCCAGTCCGTCTCCCCGTGGCGAACCAGAAAGTGCCGCTTCATGTCAGCGGCCTACGGTCAGCGTGTGGTCGTACCACTGGCCGACGGGAGGATAATAGACCCGGATATGGGCCTCGCCACTTCCGCTGCCGGTGACCACCGCGCCCGGCAGACGCTGTCCCAGGCACACCAGGTAGCCATAGTCCGTTCCGGTAACGACGAAGGTGCCCGGCTGCACGCTGAGCCGGACGCCTGGAGAGGTGGACACCACCTCGATCCGCGCCGGGCCCTGGCTGATGCATTGCTGGTTCGCGGTACCGGCCGCGAACAGCACCCCGTCCTTGCCGCCTCCGGTGAAGAAATTCACCACATAGGCGTCCGGATCATTGTCGCGCTCGGCCCAGGCGGGTGTGGCCGCTGCGGCCATGAGCAAGGCGACACCCAGCCCTGCAGGGGCCGCCTTCGCACGCATTGCCTGTCTCGTCATGGCCCTCTCCCCCTCCAAGCCAGGCGCGGTCAGCGCACGGGTACGCGCACCACGTGGTCATACCAGGCGCCGAGCGGCGGGTAGGTCACGCGGAGCGTCAAGGTGGTTCCGCCCTTGGGAACCCGGCCGGAATAGCGCACCACCGCCCCGCTGACCGGCCGGCCCAGGCAATAGGTGGAGCCGGCATCGGTCCGCGTCGCGGTGAAGGTGCCCGGTTCCACGGAGATGCGTGCCCCCGGCGGCCCCGAAAGGACCTGGATCACCGGCCGCTGCGAAGCCTGGCACAGCATGTCCGCCGTGGCGGTGCCGAACACCATGCCCTTCGGGCCGCCCGTGGTGCCTGTCAGATAGGCGATGCCGGGCAGCGAGGGGTTCACATAGTCAGGAAACACGGCGCCACCCGGCCCCAGCAGCCGATCCCGTAGGGGATAGGCCTGGAAATCCGGCGGTGCCTGCGCCGCGGCCGGTGCGGGCGCGCACACCGCCGCCGCGCCCAGGGCGGCGGCAAGGGCGGCGAGGCGCAGACAGGAGGACGGCGACCGGGCGGAAAGGCGGGATGGACTCATGGTCAACTCCTCGGTCCCGACGACGACGTGGCTAGTCCCGGACGAGGGCGAGGTCCGGCGCGTCGGGATGCTTCATGCCGACGATATGATAGCCCGCATCCACGTGATGCACCTCGCCCGTAACGCCGCGGGAGAGATCGGAGAGCAGATACACGCTGGTATCGCCCACCTCGTCGGTGGTGACCGTGCGGCGCAGAGGGGAGTTCAGTTCGTTCCACTTCAGGATGTAGCGGAAATCGCCGATTCCCGAGGCGGCCAGCGTCTTGATGGGGCCAGCCGAGACGGCATTCACACGGATGCCCTTGGGGCCGAGGTCCGCCGCCAGGTAGCGCACCGAGGCTTCCAGCGCCGCCTTGGCCACACCCATCACATTGTAGTGCGGCATCCACTTCTCGGCGCCGTAATAGGTGAGGGTCAGCAGCGACCCGCCATCCGCCATCAGCTTCTCCGCCCGCTGCGCGATGGCGGTGAAGGAGTAACAGGAGATGAGCATGGTCTTGTTGAAATTGTCCGCCGTCGTATCCACGTAGCGGCCGTCCAGCTCGTCCTTGTTGGAAAAGGCGATGGCGTGGACCAGGAAGTCGAGCTTGCCGAACAGGCGCTCGGTCTCAGCGAAGACAGCGTCCATGGTGGCCGGGTCGGTGACGTCGCAATGGCCCACCAAATGCCCGCCGAGTTCCGCCGCCAGAGGCTCCACCCGCTTTTTCAGCGCCTCGCCCTGATAGGTCAGCGCGATCTCCGCCCCGTGGGCGCGCGCGGACTTGGCGATGCCATAAGCAATGGATCGATTGTTGGCGACGCCGAGAATCAGCCCGCGCTTGCCGTTCATGAGCCCGCTGGCGCCGACGTCATTCGCCATCTTCGAGTACTCCCTGGTGCCAAGCCTGCCGGTCACATGGCTGTCCGTAACGATACGCCGTGGCAGGCGGCGCCTCCTATGGCATGTGGGCGATGGGGGTTCAAGCGAGGTTGTCCCCAGATCGCCCTTGCGTCCCCGAACAGGCGATGCTAGACGCTCGGCCCTCGGTTCGGAGTGTAGCGCAGTCTGGTAGCGCACCACGTTCGGGACGTGGGGGTCGCAGGTTCAAATCCTGCCACTCCGACCAGCCGACTCAAGGGTTTTCAGAGTTTCAATCCGGTCCCGGGGATTGAGGCGAAGACGAAAACCCAGCCCCCATTTCTAGCTCTTCGACAAATCCCACACAGTCCGCTCGTAACGGCGCGATGACGGCTTGTGCCTCATCAGCTTGGCTTTGTTTCTTCTTCTTTTTGCGGAGCCTGGGACAGGGCGCGCTGATTCGCCGGCACTTTACGCCTAATTGGTGGGTTCGGCCGCCAGGGGCGCAGCCGGACCGTCTGCTGCCGCCGCGGTTTGTGTTTCGGCGCGACCAGTTGTAGACCGACCACCGAAATCCCGCTGCACCCAGTGCTTGTCCGTGGACTTGTAGACGGCGCGCAGGCCGCATGCGACGAAGTTGCGGAGCACGAAGTCCGGGAGCAGGTGCGTCTGGGCCTCCAACTCGCTCCTCACAGCCGCGTCGCCTGCATATAGCTGGGCGAAGGTGCGCGTGATGAGGCCGGGGCCGGTGGAAAGCCATATGGCTTCCGAGTGCCCCTCCAGCGTCGCTTTGACTGCGCCCAGAAGCGCCTTGCCGATGAGCGGATGGCCCGGGCGGCAGGCCATGAAATTGTTGCCGATCGACCCAAGATTTTCGTGCCGCAGGACAAGGGTTGCCCGGGCGCACAACTGGTGGAGCGGTCCCGTGCAGCGATCATCGATGTCCGCATAGACCCCCCCCTGCAACAACAGCACCGCGAGCCGAAAAATGTCGGCCTTGTGCGCCGGATGGCGGGCAGCGTGGAAGGCACTGAGGACCGGGGCCGGCATTCGTTCCGCAAGCAGCTTGGCCGCTGCCTCGATGTCATAGCGGCGGTAGGTCCAGCCCGGATTGATCGTCTGCCAACTCTCGATGAACGGGTCGAGATCTTTGGGGATATCTGGCGTGTCCCAGAACTGGTGCACGAGGCGCGGAATGAACGCCTCGCCCGCCCGACTGGGCTTTGGCCCGGGCAACCGGCCAGCTCGACGTAGGGCGACCACCAGAGCCACGGCCAAGCCCGTCGAATCGGGAAAGTCGCGTGCCACCTCACACAGCCTGTCCAGATCGTTGCGGGCCAGCGCCTCGTTTCCCGCCACCGTGGCTGCCGGGTCGGTGAGCAAATCGTTGAACACCTCGCTGTAGAAGCCGAGGACCCTGTGGGCGGAATGAACCTGGTCGGGGTCGCCGTTGCGAACGAGGTGGCGCAGGAAACGTCGTGCCCGCCGCGCCTCTTCCATGCGCAGCCGGGGCATGGCCGCCACAAGCTGGTGGATGAAGACATAGTGGTTGTCGGGTGCTTCGCGCTCCGCCGCCGCCAGCGCCGGATCCGCCTCATCGAATTGCAGCCGCGCCAGAGCCGCCTTCGCCCTGAAGACATGCCGCATGGATCGTTCCTCTGCTGTGTCCGGCAGCAGAGCGAGACGGGGTTCCATGTCGCCGAAGCGGCCTGACGCGATGCTTTGGTCGATGGCGAGGCGCAGCAGGGTT
The DNA here is from genome assembly GCF_017742835.1 of Aquabacter sp. L1I39. GTDB lineage: Bacteria > Pseudomonadota > Alphaproteobacteria > Rhizobiales > Xanthobacteraceae > L1I39. The sequence continues at coordinate 2,491,710 of NZ_CP072392.1, read as the reverse complement.
CGATGAGTGGGGAAGTGCTCCAGACCCTCCTTGAGACGAATCCAGCCGGCCTGATCCTCACCGCGGTTGAAGAGAATTGTTGCGGAAGTCGCGTAAAGCTCGGCTTTGGGCGGCCCGAGGGCAAAGCCCAGGTCGAGAGTGGCCAATGCGGCCGCGGCGGACTCTTTGCGTCCCTGAATATCCGCGAGCACCGCATAGGCCCGCCCGTGCGTCGGGTCGATCTTCAGAATCTGCCGCACCACGTCCTCGGCTTCGCCGTAGGCCTCCTTGCGCTGCAGGATGGCGGCGAGGGCGAGCAGGGTGTTGATGTCCCGCGGATGGCGCTCCAGGATGAGACGAATCACCGCCAGGGCGTCCGCCGTCCGGCCTGCGGCCCGCAAATCATTCACAAGGCGCAGTCCCTCCCGCGCGTGCGCCTCCGTGGCAAAGTCCGTCCCCAGCTTTTGCCGCGCTTCGTCAAGCCGCCCTTGCCGCCGGATGGCGGCGACCAGATCCAGCCCAAGCGCCGAGGCGAACTTCTCGCTTGCCCGACCGCTGTCGAGGACCGACCGAAGCACCTGCTCGGCCTCCTCGTCCCGCGCGAGAGCGGTCAGGATCCGCGCCTTCTCCCGCGCCAGGGCCTCATGCAGCGGCAAGCGCGCCAATCCTGCCTCGATGATCGCCAGCGCCGCCTTGGCATCCGCCTCGCGCAGCAGGGCCGCCCGCTTCAGATAGGGCTGGGGCGCCTCCGGATGGGCGGCATTTGCCTGCGCCAGCAAAGCCGAGCCCTCTTCGGACCGCCCTTGCGCGATGCGGTGCTCCGCGAGCGCAAGCAGGGTACGCAGGTGAGGGGGCTCGTCGGCCAGGCGCAGCGCCAGCACCGTCTCGAAGGCCTGCGGGTCGGCGGCGGCTCCCGCGGTTGCCAGGAGGTCGGCATAAAGGTTGAGCACGCCCTTGTCCTGCGGACAGGCTTCGTGCGTCTCCTTCATGAGCGTCCGGGCCTCGTCCATTCTCTTGGCATCCCGATAGGCGCGCGCGAGGCGCACCGCTTCACCCGCCGCGCCCTTCACCGAAAGGCCAAGCCCGCGCAGCAGCCGTCCGGCTTCCTCGAGTTTGCCATCGAGCCGTGCGAGATCGGCCGCCTGCAGGATGAGGTCCGCCAATGGGGGCTGCTGATCGAGCAGCGGGCTGATGGCTTCGCGCGCTTCCGAGAAACGGCCGGCGTGCCGAAGGGCCTTCGCCTTGGCATGCCGCAGGGCCGGGCTTGCCGGCTTGCGGGCCAGCCCGGCCTCAAGAAAGGCGAGCGCCGCGTCGGTGTCGCCGCGATCCGAGGCTAAGCTGGCAAGCTGCAGGTAGGCCCGCAGCTGCCCGGGATCGCGATCCAAGGCGTCGGTGAAAAGCCGTTCCGCGAGGGCCGGCTGGCCCTGCTTCAGCAAATCGTCCCCCCGTTTGACGAGATCGGCAGGGGAGAGTGTGGCATCGCCGCCTGGTGCCGCTCCGCACGTGCCGTCCTGTGCGCCGTGCCGTTCGCCTTGACTCATTCCCGCTCCAGACTCTTCCCCACGTGCCCCGGCGCTGACCCGAGACGCGCGCCAAGCTCCGATAATACCTTAGCAGGCGCCCCTGTGCCGATGGCAGCTTGATTCGGCCTGATCGCGGCGCTGTGAGCGCAAACGGCAAGCTGGCCCGAGCCTGTCCACAGCCACGGAGGTCGGGCCGCACGCCCCGCCAAGGGTGTCCCGCCGCTTTCCTGGAAATATGGCAAATTATGTGTTTCCAAGGCGAAATGAGGTAATAAGGTAGCGCCAGAGTGGCGTGCCATTCCTGCAACACTCCCCGTAAATCCAGGCTGGAGAGGCGGTTTCGGCGCTTTCGCCCGTTGATCCAGGTTCGGCCTTTTGTATGGTGGCTTTGCGACGAAGGGGGGCAGTCCCCGGTCGCCTCTCCGGTTTGGGCGCAAATCCGTCGGAGGGGAATCGGGGCAAGAACCTCTCTCGCGTGCTCAGGCACACCGAAGCGGCGCTCGCTCCCTCGGAACAAAATTTTTGGAGGTCACGATGAAGATGGTGAAGAGCCTTCTCCTCGGCAGCGCGGCGGGTCTCGTCGCGGTGGCTGGAGCCCAGGCCGCCGATCTGCCTGTGAAGGCAAAGGCTGTGGAATATGTGAAGGTGTGCTCCGCTTATGGCGCGGGCTACTATTACATTCCCGGCACCGACACCTGCCTCAAGATCGGTGGTTATGCCCGTTTCGACACGTACATCAACGCGGTCGGCACGTTTAACCCCGCGATCTCCAACATCGGCGCGATCAAGTTCAATTCGCCCGGCGCTGGTGCCATCGCTGGCTACCCGTTCAAGACGAGCGACTCGTCTGACTACCTGACCCGCGCCCGCGCCGTGTTCGACATGGACGCCCGCACCGCGACCGATTACGGCGTGCTGCGTTCGTACATCCGCTTCGGCATGAACTGGGATTCGCAGGCGTCTGCTGGTAGCCCGGCCGGTTCCGGCCTCTACTTCGAGCGCGCGTTCATCCAGTTCGCTGGCTTCACGTTCGGTTATACCCAGTCGTTCTTCGACACGGGCATCAACTACGCGATGACCACGCTGTACGCTGGTTCCTACCAGTGGACGACGGCTCTGGCCTACACCGCGCAGTTCGGCAACGGCTTCTCGGCGACCCTCGCCCTCGAAGACGCCGCCAACCGCACGACCGGCATCCAGGCGACCTCCGTGGCCTTCACGGGCGCCGGCGGCGCTTATGCCAACTACCAGGACGGCCAGGCTGCTCCGGACATCGTCGCCAACCTCCGCCTCGACCAGGCTTGGGGTACCGCGATGCTCTCCGGCGCCCTGCATCAGGTCGCTGCTCTGACCCCCACCGCCGTTCCCGGCACGTTCTACCTCGGGTCGACCTCCACCGACAGCTGGGGTTGGGCGCTCGGTGGCTCGGTGGAGTTCAAGCTCCCCATGCTGTCCCCCGGCGACAGCCTGTACATCCAGGCCAACTATGCTGACGGCGCTCTGAGCTACCTCGGCCTCTCTGGCACGTCCCAGGGTCGCGCGACGGCTCTCGGCACCCTGAGCGTGGGCACCTTCGCCAACGCCCTGTCTGGCGCTTACTATCCGCTCGCGGACGCCATCTGGACCGGCACCGGCTTCTCCAAGGAGTCCGGCTGGGCGATCCAGGCTCAGTATCGTCACTTCTGGACCCCTGGCCTGCGTTCGGCCGTGTTCGGCGGCTACGTCTCCGTGGACGTGCCCACCAACACCCTCAACGCCTACAGCACCCAGATGTGGCAGGTCGGCCTGAACACCATCTGGTCGCCGGTCAAGAACCTCGACCTCGGCGTCGAAGTCCTCTACTCGAAGGTCGACGGCGATGCGCCGCTCACCTACACCGGCGGCAGCGCTTCCAGCGTCCCCACCACCATCTATGGTGGTTCGGCCGACGTGTGGTCGGGCGGCATCCGCGCTCAGCGCAACTTCTGATCCAGTCTTACTGGTCTCAGGGAAGAACCCCGGCGGGCAACCGCCGGGGTTTTTTTGTATAGTCACAGTGGTCGCGGCGATATTGCTTCAATGGTTGCGTCGTCAGAGATGTTATAATATATCAAAAGTACGACTCGGTTGGCGAATTTCGCTGCGCGACCGAAGTGGGCATGTCATATTAACTTGGCTATTGGTTGGGTTCGCCGCATCGAGTCCCGTCTTGGGCGGCGAAGCTTGGGGGTTCTTTATGAGACGAAGGGGACTGGGCCTTGCCCTCCTGGCCGGCGTTGCGTCTACCGCTGCCACGGCCGCTGATCTTCCGGTCAAGGCTGCCGGAGCCACTTATGTGCGCCAGTGCACGGCGGAAGGCCCGGGATTTTATTATGTTCCCGGAAGCGACACCTGCCTGCGGATTGGCGGATATACCTGGGCTGAAGGATATTATAATACCTACACCGATTATCCGAGTTCCAACAACAAAACATACTCCATCGCGACCTTCGGTCTTCAGGTCGATTCCCGCACGCAGACCGAATATGGCACCCTGCGTGCCTATATGGACGTCCGCCTGCGCTGGCGTACCTCCGACATGTTCTCGGACGGACCGAACAAGGCGGAGGCAGATCCCTGGAACATCTATATCCAATTCGCCGGATTCACCTTCGGCTACGCTCAGTCCTTCTTTGACTTCTATGCGAATGCCAATGTGATGGGTACTGACCCCGCCACCATCGGCGACGACACCCGCATCACCTTGGCCGGTTACACCTGGGAACTGCCCAACGGCTTCATCGCCAAGGCGTCTCTCGAGGATGCCTCCGTCCGCAATTCGGGCATCTCCCCCTCTGACCCGGCTTGGCCCGGCGTGACCGACAATTACCAGACCGGCGCACGCATGCCGGAATTCGTCGCCGCTTTCGGCCAGGAAGGAAAATGGGGGCAGTGGCAGCTCTCCGGAGCCCTCCACCAGGTGGTGGCCTCCACCACCGCGGACTTCCTTGGCAGCACGACCACCTCTTGGGGTTATGCCTTGCAGGCCGGTGTGATGTTCAACCTGCCGTTCCTCGGCGAGGGTGACAACCTCTACCTGCAGTCGGCCTATGTGGACGGAGCTGTCTCCTATCTCGGCCTGAACAATCCCAGCGGCGAGTTCGAGCCGCCGGATGCTTACATCAATGCCAACGGTTCCTTGTCCCGCGTCAGCGGCTGGAACCTGGTCGGCCAGCTGCTCCACAATTGGAACGACAAGTGGAACTCGGCGCTCTTTGGCGGCTATGCGCGCTTCGACCTGAACGACCCCACCGCCGAAATCGCTTATGGGGCGACCAGCGGCACCAACTACAATGTGGGTGCCAATCTGACCTGGGTGCCCGTGGAACCGCTCGCGATCACCTTGCAATATGACTACAATGTCTGGCAGGCGAATGGCTATGTGGACACTGGCTACGGGCTGCCAGTGTCGTCCCAGAAGGCCCATCAGGTCCTGCTGATGTTCGCCCGCACCTTCTGATTTCAGTTCCCCATGTTGCTGACGGGCGGTCCGGGAGGGCCGCCCGTTTGCGTTTTTGAAGGCTCATCGCCATGGATGGCGCGCGACTGGCCCTCCCTCTGTCCCTTGCTGTTCGGTGGCGAAGACCGGCTTAGAGCGCGATCCCATCAGATTGAATCAATCTGATGGGTGAATCGCCCTCTAACCCATTGATAGAGAATGCGTGATCCCATCAGATGGCGATGCCATCTGATCGGCGCATGCTCTAGGTGAAGCGGTTTGCGGGCGCCGCTCCTCTTCACGGAGGCGCTGCGGCGCAAGGCGTGCGTCCGGTGCTTGGAGGATCGGGAGCGGATTGTGCATGCGGGGATGGCGCCGCGGCCTCGGGGTGCTTCATCCCATGGAGGGCGTCAGCGTTTCACGGATACGCAGCGCCGCTCTCTCTTTTTTCAAGGCATTTCCTTCACGCGGCCCGGCGCCCCTTCGCCCGGAAATGCCCCAGATGTCGGAAAAGATGGGTATGGTCGGAGCAGCAGGATTTGAACCTGCGACCCTCTGCTCCCAAAGCAGATGCGCTACCAGGCTGCGCTATGCTCCGACAGGCCGACGAGGCATGGAGCGTGCTTACTTTTTCGCGGCCGGCGGCGCAAGGTCAAACGGCGTCTCGGGGCCACTTCTGCCCCGCCGTGCCCGCTTCTTTCGCGCCAGCTGAACCTTCGGCAAGGGCGGCTGGCGCGACCGGCGCGCCAGCCAGGGGCGTCAGCGCAGCAGGCGCGTCATCCATTCGCGGCTGACCACCAGCGTCAGGCCGGCGGCGAGGGCCGCTTCCACCAGGTCGCCGATGATGAAGGGCGTAAATCCGAAAGCAAGCAGCTTGTCGGCGGGCACGTAGAGGGCGAGCCACGCCAGGCCGAGACCATAGATGGTGCCCAGACCCGCAAGCATGGCGCCGGTCCGCGCGACCACGCCGCGTCCCTCGGCGGCGAGACTGGTCACCAGGGTCGCCACGAGAAAGCCCGCCAGATAGCCGCCGGTCGGACCCACCATGTAAGCGAGGCCGATGCCGCGCTCCGGCGTGCCGGCGAACACGGGAAGACCAGCCGCCCCGACCCCCAGATAGGCCACGAACGTCGCAAGCGCGAGGCGCGGCCCCAGCGTCGCCGCCAGAGCAAGCACGGCAAAGGTCTGGAGTGTGATCGGAACCGGACCCACGGGAATGCGAATCTTGGCGCTCAGCGTCAGCAGGGCGACGCCAGCCACCAGGGCCAAGCCCTGCCGCGCGGTGCTGCGCAGCGTAGCCGGGGAGACTGCGAGGGAGAGTGTCATGAGCGCTCCTCAGAACTATAGATTAAAATACATCCCCTCCATGATGAAGCCATAAGCGCGCGCTGCAAAGCAATTAAACTATAGATAAATTAGCCCACGATGGCGAATGCCTCCCGCGCGGTGCCACCCTTTCCCAGCACTGGGCGATGGCCGATCCACTGGACGTGCCGCGCGAGGATGGCGCAGGCGCCGTCCACGTCGGCCTGGCGCAGAGCGGCCAGGATGGCGCGGTGGTCGTGATCGGTCCGTGCCTCCCAGTTCGAGCGCCAGGCGGCAAACAGGAAGCGGGCGCTGGCCGCATGGAGGTCGTCAATGGTGGCCAGAAGGCGTCCCATCCGGCAGGGCGTGACGATGAGGCGATGGAAGCGGCGGTTGGCCTCTTCAAAGGCGCGCACGTCGCCGGAGGTGTCGCACGCGCGGGCGGCGTCCTCGGCAGCGTCGAGGTCCGCCGCGGCGAGGTTCGGCGCGGCATGGCGCAAGGCCAGCACCTCCAGGGCCGCGCGCATCTGCGCCACTTCCCTCACCTCTGCCAGATCGAAGGCCGCGACCCTCACCCCGCGCCGGGGCGTGCTGACCGCCAGGCCCTGCGCCTCCAGCTTACGAAAGGCCTCGCGCACCGGCACATGGCTCGCCCCGAACTCCTCGGCCACATGATCCTGCCGCAGCCGTGTCCCCGGCTCGATCTCGCCGGCAATGATGCGCTCGGCCAGGATCCGGCTGATGCGGGCGGCGCGTGTCTCCTGCGAATCCGGTGACATCCGGTTATCCATTCCGTCCCTGATGTGAGAGGGATTATAGATAAGCCGCCCGCCAGGCCAGGGCGAACCTCGCCCACGGTCGGTCCGCAAATGCGGCCGCGTCAGCGCGATGGTCGCGGGGCCGAGGTGGAGCGACGGGGAATGAGGGTGGGGGCCGCCAGCCGCGTGCGTTCGCCGGGCGTGTCGGGATTGCCCATCATAAGCTCCAGCGCGGAACTGGCGATCTGGTCGAAGGGCACCCGCACAGTGGTGAGCGGGATGGGCAGCCGGCTGACGATGGGGATGTCGTTATAGCCCACCAGCGAAACGTCGCCCGGGACGGAAAGGCCGCGGCGGGCGAGGGTCGAGAGCGCGCCGATGGCAGTATTGTCATTGACCGCGAACAGGGCGGTGGGGGGCTGCGGCAGGTTCATCAACTGGTCCGCCGCCTCCGCTCCCGAATCGATGCCGAAGGTGGAATCCACCACCAAATCTGGATCCTGCGGGATTCCGGCCTCCCGCAGAGCCTGCTTGTAGCCCTCCAGGCGCCCCTTGCTGGAGGACGCATAGTTCGGTCCGGCGATGATGCCGATGCGCCGATGGCCGAGATCGATCAGGTGGCGGGTGGCAAGATAGCCGCCCAGATGATCATCGCCCACCGAGGCAAGGCTTCGGCCATCGCTGCGCAAGGCGAGAACGAAGGGGACCCCCCTGTCGGCCAGTTCGCGCGCGAAATCATCGCCCTCCCGTGCGGTGGACAGCACCAGCCCGTCCACGCCCCGCTGGAGCAGCGTTTGGGCGGCAGCCCGGTCCGCGCGGGGCTCGTCCTCGGTGGTGGCCACGATGGCGAAGCGGCCGGAGCGCGCGCAGGCCCGTGCGAGCGCCTCGTACAGCATGGCCATGACGGTGTCGGTCAGCCGGGGCACGATCACGCCGATGGTGTGGGTCTGGCCGCGCCTCAGGCTGGCGGCCGACACGTCCCGCACATAGCCAAGGCTCGTCGCCACTTCGCGCACCCGGCGGGCGGTGTCGCTCTCGGAGCGGGGCAGGCGCTCATCCAGGATGCGGGAGACGGTGGACTTGGAGACGCCAGCCGCCGCCGCCACGTCGTGAATGGTGACCCGCCCGTGTCGCTCGTTCGCCCCGTCGTCCAAGCCATCCCCCTAAAACCTGCCTCAGCGCCACTTAACGACGGCAGGGCGGCTGACACAAGACCTGATGCGGGAACGTTCCCGGTTCTCGTTCCGGCATGCCCGGCGCGGCGCGCTCGGCTAGCCCCCTTCTCGCAAACGGGCTTCCGTCCGCGGGCGGGGTGGAGCCTTCTAATATTATATTCCAGGACGGGACCGGAATTTCCCGTCATAGGACGGGAATGCTGGCAAGGGCCCGGTGTGTCGCGGCCTCCGGCTCCCGCCCGCGGGGCAACGAAGCGGCCGGGTACGGTCCACGGGTTGGGGGCTCCTGTGGACCTGTCGGCATCCCGCGCGTGCCCCGGGGTGCGCGATGGAGCGAAAATAGGCGCGCGCCCTTTGTGGGAGCGGCCTCCTCGGGGGAAGGAGGGTGCGCCGGGCGGATGTCCCCGCATTCCGCGCGGATGCACCCTCCAGCCTTGAGGTCCCGCGAGCCGACAATCAGGCGCTCCGGCTCACCGCGATGTCCAGCCAGCCAAGCTTATTGACGTACATCCTGTCCCCTCGGCCGATAAGAACGGTGGTGGTCTCCGATTCCACCAGCGCCGGGCCATGGACCTCGTGTCCGGGCCGCAGGTCCTCGAACCTATAGACCGGCACGCGCATCAGCGCGGGGAGGCGGATTTCGCGCGCTCGGCGCGGGGCCGGGGGCGCGGAGGCCGGGCGGAAGCCGTTATCTTCCATTACCTTAGGCACCGTTCCCACTGCCGAGACACGGGCATTCACGAACACCACTTCCTGGTCCGGTGAGGCGTAGGTGTAGAGCTCCTCGTGGCGGCGATGGAAGCGGGCGTCGATCTGGGAGAGGATGTCGCCATCGTTCAGGTCGAGGCCGTCCAGGTCTACATCGATCTCGAACACCTGCTCGCCATAGCGCATCTCGGCGGAGCGCTCGATCCGGATGGGGCCATCAAACCAGGCCTGCATGCGGGTGCGGGCGGTCTCCTCAAGCTCCTCAAAGACATGGCGTAGGGCGCCGGCGCGATCCGCCTCGCCCGTGTCGATGCTGGTGCGGCTCACCTCGTAGCGCAGGTCACTCGCCAGCATGCCCCAGGCGGAGAGTACGGAGGCCGTCACCGGGACGATGACCCGCGGGATCTCCAGCTCGCGCGCCACCTCCACCGCATGGAGGCCCGCTGCACCGCCGAAGCTGACCATGGCAAAGCGGCGCGGGTCGACGCCTCTGCGCAAGGTCATCAGGCGGATGCCGTCGGCCATGGAGAGGTTCACGAGCCGGTAGATGCCGGCCGCGGCCTCTTCCCGCCTGATGCCAAGGGCGCCCGCGACGGTGTCGACGGCCGCCCCCGCCGCGTCCGTGTCGAGGCGCCGCCGGCCGCCCATGAAGGCATCGGGATCAAGCGTGCCGAGCACCACATTGGCGTCGGTGACGGTGGGGGCTGTTCCCCCCTGGCCGTAGGCAGCGGGGCCGGGCTGCGAGCCTGCGCTGGCCGGGCCCACATGGAGCGTGCCGCCCGCATCCACCGCTGCGATGGAGCCGCCGCCGGCCGCGATGCTGGCAATGTCGAGGCTGCGGAGCGCGATGCGCTGGCCGGCCAAGCCCGCATCGGCGGTCAGCATGGCGCGGCCATCGGCGATGAGCGAAATGTCCGTACTGGTGCCGCCCATGTCGAAGGGGATGAGGTCGGCAATGCCGAGCAGCTCGGCGCAGCGCCGGCACCCGGAAATGCCGCCCGCCGGGCCGGACAGGGCCGTTCCGGCCGCCAGCCGCGCGGCCTCCTCCACGGGCGCCATGCCGCCATGGGAGAGGATGATGAAGAGCGAGCCGGCAAATCCCGCCTCCGCGAGGCTCCGCTCCAGATTGCGCAGATAAAGCTGCACCGCCGGGCCCACATAGGAATTCACCACCGTGGTGGAGACCCGCTCATATTCCTTGATCTGCGGCCACACATCACTGGAGCGGGACACATAGAGGCCCGGCAGTTCGCGCTTCAGGCGCTCCACCGTCTCGATTTCATGGGCGGGGTTGCGATAGGCGTGGAGATAGCAGACCGCCACCGATGTGGCCCCGGACCGCTTCACGGCTTCGATCGCTTCCCCCAGGGAGGCGGCGTCGAGGGGAATGCGCACCGCGCCGTCCGGCCCGATCCGCTCCCGCACGCCGAAGCGCAGCTCGCGCGGCACCAGTGGCTCGGGCGGGGGCGTGCGCAGGTCGTAGCGGTCGCCCTTCAGGCCCTCCCGCATTTCCAGTACATCGCGATGGCCCTGCGTGGTCAGCAGCGCCACCTTGGCGCCCTTGCGCTCCAGGAGCGCGTTGGTGGCGACCGTAGTGCCGTGGACCAGCCGCGTGGTCCGCGCCAGGAGTTCGGCGCGGGTGAGCCCGATCCGCGCCGCGAGATCCTCGAGGCCGGCCATCACACCCACCGACTGGTCGGCGGGGGTGGACGGCGACTTGGCGAAGACCGCCTTGCGGTCCGGTCCGATCACCACGAGGTCCGTGAAGGTGCCGCCCACATCGATGCCGATGGCGTACATGGTCACTGCTCCTTCCCGGTCTTCGTCACGAGGCCCTGGGCCAGATCGCGCGCGTGAGCCGCCGGTGCGCGCCGTTCGGGCGGTCCCCATCCGCCACCGCCGGCCGAGCGGATTGCCAGGGTGTCGCCGGGGCGCAATTCGATGCCCACTTCCTTTGTCTTGAGGGGGCGGGGCGGGCGCCCTTCGGAAAGGAGGCGATAGGTGTGCGGGATACCGTCCTCGCCGCCCTGGAGGCCGCAGGCGCCATGGCGGGTGCCATCGCCCGCCGTATTGGCGAGCGCCGGCTTCTCCGTCTCCAGCACCAAATCGAGCGCCACGCCGAGGCCGCCGCGATGCTGGCCGCGCCCGCCGGAATCGGGACGGAATTCGTGGTGCCGGAAATGCAGGGGAAAGCGGGCCTCCGCCACTTCGATGGGGCCGAACTTGATGCCGCCCACCGTGTGCCATTCGCCGATGGACGACCATCCGTCTCCGCCCGGTGAGGCGCCCCCGCCGGGCCGGGCCTGGAACATATGCCAGATGAAGGGCCGTCCATTGCGCGGGTCCTCGCCCTGGATCGCCACCCGGAAGCGCCGGCTCCAGCCGGCCATGGCCCGATCGGGGCAGCATTGGGCCATGGCCTTGATGACCGCTTCCACGATTTCATTGGAGGGATGGCTGGTGCACATGGTCACCGGCCGGCCGGGATCGGCCCACACGATGGTGCCCTGCTTCAGCACCACCTTCAGCGGGCGGAGCGCGCCGTCATTCTTGGGCGTCTGCGGGTCGATCAGATAGGCGAAGGCCATGGCCACGGCGGCCTGGGTGTTGGCGTGGGAGGAGTTCACGAAGCGGTCGGTCTGCGGATCGGACTGGGTGAGGTCCACCTCGATGTCGCTGCCACACTTGGTGACGCGGGCGGCGATGCGCAGGTCCGTGCGGGTGTGGCCGTCATCGTCCAGGAAGGCCTCGCCATCGAACACGCCGTCCCGCCAGCCGGCCACCACCGCGCGGGTCTGGTGCTCGGCGGCATTGAGGATGGCTTCCACGGCCCGCTCCACCATGTCGAGCCCGAATTCGGCGAACAGCTTTTCCAGCTGGCGCTGGCCCAAATGCGCCGCGCCCACCATGGCGGCGAGATCGCCCCGGAAGTCGCGGGGATTGCGCACATTGAGCGCCAGCAGGTCGAGGAAATCCGCCCGCAGCTTGCCCGCGTCATAAAGCCGGACCGGCGGCACGCGCAGGCCCTCCTGCCAGATTTCGCTGGCCTGCGGATTATAGCCGCCATGGGTGGCGCCGCCGATGTCGCTCTGGTGGGCGCGCACGATGGTCCACAGCAGGCGCCGCCCCTGCGCGAACACGGGCACGAAGGCGGTGAGGTCCGGCAGGTGGCTGCCGCCATGGTAGGGATCGTTGAGCAGGAACACGTCGCCGGGGGCGATGTCGTCGAAGCGCGCCTCCACCGCCCGCGTCGCCCAGGGCAGGGCGCCCACATGCACGGGAATATGGTCCGCCTGCGCGATCAGACGCGAGCGGGTGTCGCAAATGCCGATGGAGAAGTCGCGGCTGGAATTGAGGATCTGGGAATAGGAGGTGCGCAGCATCGCCTCCCCCATCTCCGCCACGATGGAGGAGAGGCGGTGCTGAACGACGGAGCGCGTGATGGGATCGACCGCAGTCGACATGGGGGATGCCTTTTCGTCGCGTGAGCGGGGCCGTCCGGCGCCTGGAGCGCCGCCGCCGAAGTCGCTCATGGGATGGAAGCGGGACCGGGGCGGCTGAAACTACAGGGCCGCCACGTCGGCGATGGAGGCGGAGATGGCCTCGACGATATGGTCGAGGTCCGCATCGCTCATGGGTGTCGAGAGGGCGAACAGGCCATAGCCGGCCGCCAGCACCCCTCGGTTCAGCAGGCCCAGATTGAAGCGGGCGAGGCGCGCGGCCTCCTGCGGAGTCGGGTAGGCGCTGCGATATTCGCGCACCGGCCGGTCGGTGAAATGGATCTTGGCGAGCGAGCCGAGGCCCACCGCGCGGCCGGGCACGCCATGGCGGGCGAAGGCCTCATTGGTGCCGACGCGCATGCGTTCGCCGATGGCATCGAGCCGGGCGAAGGCGGCCTCGTCCAGCATCTCCATGGCCGCCTGGCCGGCGCGCATGGTGACAGGATTGGCCGAGAAGGTGCCGCCATGGGGCAAAGCGGGCTTGCCGGAGGTGGGATCGAACACGGCCATGAACTCAGCCCCGCCGGACACCGCGCCCACGGGAAAGCCGCCACCGATGATCTTGCCGAGCGTGGTCAGATCCGGCTGGATGTCCCACAGCCCCTGCGCCCCCTTGTAGCCCAGGCGGAAGGTGATGACCTCGTCAAAGATGAGGAGCGCACCCACCTCGCGGGACACCTCCCGCAGGGCCTCAAGATAGGCCCGGTCCGCCGGCACCAGGCCCGCCCGGTTGGGCATGGGGTCCACCAGGATGCAGGCCAGATCCCACCCATGTTCCCGGATGAGGCTGACCGCCGCGTCCACGTCGTTGAAGGGCAAGGTGAGGGTGTCGGCGAGCACATTGGGCGGCGTGCCCTTGGCATAGGCCACCGAGACCGGCGCATTGGCGCCCCAGGTTTCCGGGCCAGGATCCAGGCTCACTTCCGCATAGTCATAGGAGCCGTGATAGGCCCCCTCGCACTTGGCGATGCGGGCGCGGCCCGTATAAGCGCGGGCGGCTTTGAGCGCCATCATCACCGCCTCGGTGCCGGAATTGCAGAAGCGCACATGGTCGACGCTGTCGAGGCGCTCGGCGAGCAGCTCCGCAAGATCGATTTCCGCCTCGGTGGGCATCCCGAAGGCGCTGCCGAGCGCGATCTGGCGGGTGGCCACCTCCACCAGGCGGGGATGGGCATGGCCATGGATGCCGGCGGTGAAATTGTTGATGCAGTCGATGCGCGACACGCCGTCCACATCGATCACCCTGCAGCCTTCGCCCCGCGCCGCATAGACCGGATAGGGCTTCATGAAGACGGTGGTCCGGGTATTGCCGCCGGGCAGGCTCTTGAGGGCGCGGTTATAGAGGGCCTGGGAGCGGGAGGAGGGGTCGGGATAGGTCATGGATGACACTCCGTCGGCGCCGGTTCAGCGGCCGAGATAGGCTTGGCGGACGCGGTCGTCCTGTCTGAGGGAAGAGGCGCTGCCTTCGGCGGCGATGCGGCCGTTTTCCAGCACATAGCCGCGATCGGCGACCGCGAATGCGAGCACGGTGTTCTGCTCCACCACCAGGATGGTGAGGCCAGCGGCGGCGATCTGCCGGATGCGCTCATAGACCTCCTCCGCAAGTCGCGGCGCGAGGCCGAGGGAGGGTTCGTCCAGCAGCAAAAGGCGCGGGCGCGCCATGATGGCCCTGCCGACGGCCAGCATCTGCTGCTCGCCGCCCGACAGTGACCAGCCGAGCTGGACGCGCCGTTCCTTCAGGCGGGGGAAGAGATCGAACACCTGAGCGAGATCGTCGGCCACCGATTGGCCCATCCGCCGCCAGGGTGTGGCGCCGAGGATGAGATTTTCTTCCACCGTGAGCCCGGGAAAGATCCGCCGCCCCTCGGGCGCCTGGGCGATGCCGAGCTTCACGCGCTTCTCGCTGGCGATGCCGGTGATGGGGCGCCCCTCGAACAGGATGGCGCCGGAGGCGACGGGGTTGAGCCCCGATATGGCCCGCAGCAAGGTGGTCTTGCCCGCGCCATTGGCGCCGATCAGCGCCACCGTCTCGCCCGCCCTCACATGCAGGGAAAGACCGTGCAGCGCGACATTGCCGCCATAGGCGACCACCAGGTTTTCAATCGCCAGCATGGCTGTAGCCCTCCCCGAGATAGGCGGACAGGACGGCCGGATCGCGCTGCACATGCGCCGGCGTGCCCTCGGCGATGCGGCAGCCGAAATTCAGCACCAGGATGCGCTCCGCGAGCCGCATGACCATGCCCATATTGTGCTCGATGAGGACCACGGCGAGGCTGTGCTCCGCCCTGAGCGCCGTGAGGCGCTCCATCAGCAGTTCCACCTCGCCCAGATTGAGGCCGGCGGCCGGCTCGTCGAGGAGGAGGAGGCGCGGCCCGCAGGCCAGCGCCCGGCACAATTCCACCATGCGGCGCTGGCCATAGGAGAGGGCGCCCACCATCCGGTCCGCCTCATCCGCGAGGCCCATGCGGGCGAGAATGGCCAGGGCGGCCTCCCGCAGCTGCCGCTCGCTGCGTCCGGGTTGGATGGCCGCGCCGGTCATGACGTTTTCCAGCACCGACAGGCGCGGAAACAGCCGGCCGTGCTGGAAGGTGCGCCCGAGGCCCGCCCGGATGCGGCCATGGGTGGGCGTGCGGGTGATGTCACGGCCCTCGAATTGGACCGTTCCGGTGGTTGGAAAATCCAGTCCCGTCAGCACGTTGAGGAAAGTGGACTTGCCCGCCCCATTGGGACCGATGACGGCGACGAATTCCCCCGCCGCAACGGTGAAGTCCACGTCGGTCAGGGCCATCAGCCCGCCATATCGCTTCGAGACGGCAGAAGCCTGCAGCAGTGTCATGGCGTCGACCTCTTCGCAGTCTTCTTCGCGAGGTCCCGCACACGGGTCGCGAGACCGATGAGACCAGTGGGGAGGAAGATGAGGATCAGCAGCAGCATCAGGCCGAAGAAGGCGAGATAGGCATCGCCCAGGAAGCGCAGCCATTCCGGCAGGAAGGTCAGCAGCACCGCGCCGATGATCGCGCCCGCCACGGATCCCTCGCCGCCCACGATCAGCATCGCGAGATACACGATGGAGTGGGCGTAGTTGAAATCCTCCGGCGCCACGAACCGCATGTGGGTGGCGAACAAGACGCCGGCGAGGCCCGCGAACGCCGCCGACAGGCACAGGGCCGCGATCTTCACCCGCGTCACGTCGATGCCGATCATGCGGGCGGCGGTCTCGTCGTCGCGCACGGCCATCATGGCGCGGCCGTGGCGCGAATGCTGGAGGGCGATGGCGATGGCCGCGCAGACCGCCAGGAAGAGGAGGGCAAGCCAGAGGAAGCGCCGCTCGTCATCGAAGGCGAAGCCCGCGAGGCTCAGCCCTGGAATGTTGGAAATGCCGTTGGTGCCGCCAGTCAGGCCGATCCAATTGGTGGCGACGATGGTGAAGCTGACATTCAGCCCCAGCGTCGCCAGCGCCAGATAGTGCCCCTTCAGCCGCAGCAATGGCGTACCGATGATCGTCGCGAAGAGCGTGGTCACCACGATGGCGACGATCATGGCCAGCCAGGGCGACCATCCCGCCGCCGTGGTCAGGATGGCCAGACTATAGGCGCCGAACCCCACGAAGGCGGCACTGCCCAGCGAAATGAGGCCGGCCAGGCCGAAGGCGAAATTGAAGCCGATGACCGCGATGGCGGAGATCACCGACACATTCAGCAGCCGCAGCCTGTAGTCGGCGAGCACCAGGGAGAGCAGACCGCCGAGAACGAGGATGACGAGGGCGGCGAGGAGGGGATGGCGCAGGCGCATGGCTCAGCCCCTGTCCTGGATGCGCTCGCCGAACACACCCTGCGGGCGCACGAGCAGGAAGAGGATCATGACCACAAAGGCGATGAGGTCCTTGTAGGCGGAGGAGATGTAGGAGGCGCCCAGAAGTTCGGTCAGGCCGACGATGAGGCCCCCCGCAATGGCGCCGGGCAGGCTGCCGAACCCGCCGATGATGGTCGCCGCGAAGGCTTTCAGCGCGATGGGATCGCCCATGTTCACGTCGGCGAACCACATGGGGCCGAGCAAAAGGCCGGCAATCCCAGCCAGCACGGCAGCCAGCACCCAGGTCAGCGCCAGCAGCAGGTTCACGTTGAGCCCCATCAGGCGGGCCGCCTCCATGTCCTGCGCCACCGCCCGCATGCCGATGCCAAGTGCCGTGCGGTAGAAGAGCAGCCAGATGAGGCCCACCAGCACCGCCGTCACCACCACGGTGAGGGCCGCATGGGCCGTGATGACCGCGCCGGCAATGTCGAGGGTGACCCCTTCCAGCGGGGAGGTGAGGCGGAAGGGCCAGGAGCCGAAACCCAGCAGCGCCGCATTCTGCAGGATGATGCCCACCGCCACCGTTCCGATGATGACGGTGACCACCGGACTGGCCCGCAGCGGCAGATAAACCAGGGTGAAAAACAGCATCCCGAAGGCCACCATGGCCAACAAGGCGGCGCCATAACCGATGGGCCAGGGCAGGCCCAGATTGACCATCATGGCCACACCCGAGAAGGTGCCCAGCATCACGAACTGGCCGGCGGCGAAATTCACCACGCCAGTGGCGGAATAGACAATCACGAAGCCCAGCGCGGCCAGCGCATAGACGCTGCCGAGCGCGAGCCCGTTGACGAACAACTGGATGAAATCTGCCATGCTGCGCTCGCGATGGGTCATTCGCGCGAAGGGAGCTTCGGGCGGGGCGTGACTGGCGAAGGCGTTGAAAGGCGCGGCCGGCGAGGGGCGGGCCGGCCGCGCTTCGAGCTGTCAGTTGACCGTGATGGTCTTCACCAGCTCGAATGTCTTGGTGCCGGGCTTGGCCTTGACCACGGCCAGGTCATGCACGCCGTTGCCCTTGGCATCGTAGGAATAGACATGGCCGATGCCCTTCCAGTCGCGCAATTGGGCGAGCCAGTCGCGCAGCGCCTTGGGGTCCGTGCCCACCTTGCGCATGCCCTCGGCCATGATGAGCGCGCCGTCATAATAGGCGAGGCCATAGGGATCGGGATCGATGCCGTATGCGGCCCGGTAGCGTTCGATGAAGTCCTTCATGCGACCGCCCGCAGCCGGGTCCATGTAAGCGTCCACCACGCCGGAGACGTTTTCAAGGTCGCCGGGGGAGATCAATTGCAGCGCGGCCGGCACCAAGGCGGCTGACGACGTCACGATCGGCATCTTCATGCCCAGCATCTTGGCCTGGCGCAGAAGCAGAGCGCCGTCCTGAGGATAGACGAACATCAAGATCACGTCCGCCCCCTTGCTGCGCAGGGCCAGCATCTGGGCAGAAAAGTCCTTGTCGTTCTGGCCATAGGCTTCCATGCCGACCACCGGCGTGCCGGCGGCTTCGAGCAGCTTCGCCGCGATCTGCGCGCCGCCCTGGCCGAAATCGTTCTGGATGAAGAGGATGCCGGGCTTCTTGGCGCCCAGGAGCTTGGCCGCCTCTACCATGCCGGCGGCGGATACGCTGTCGGCTGGGCGCACGCGGAACAGCCATTCATTGCCGCCCTCCGCCACCACGTCGGCGCCGCCCGCATACATGGCGGGCACCGCGATTTTCTTCACTTCGGGAGATACGGCAAGGTTCTGCGTGGAATAGCTCGACAGGAAGTAAAATGACGGCTTCACCTCCTGAGACA
The DNA here is from genome assembly GCF_017742835.1 of Aquabacter sp. L1I39. GTDB lineage: Bacteria > Pseudomonadota > Alphaproteobacteria > Rhizobiales > Xanthobacteraceae > L1I39. The sequence goes on along the minus strand of NZ_CP072392.1, from coordinate 2,473,654 downwards.
GCTTCATGAAGGCATTCACGGCCGTGCCGTTGGAGGCCTGCGTGTCCTCGAACACGAACTTGACCTTGCGGCCGTTGATGCCGCCAGCTGCGTTGATGTCCTGTTCAGCCATGCGCAGCGAGTTGTGATACTGCTTGCCGGTCAGGGAGAGCGGACCCGTCATCGGCACGGTCGCGCCCACGAGGATCTCTCCCTGCTGGGCCAGGGCCGCGCCCGCGCCGATGGACGCAAGGCTGGCGGCCAGCGCCAGCTTCAGAAACTGCTGTCTCGTGAAATCCATCTTGGAACCCTCTGTTGAAAGGCATCGGGGGCGCATTGAGCGGCGGCACATTCGTGCTGGCCGCCTGCACCGCTCGCTTGACTTATTCCGATAATCGGAATAACGTTCTATTTATTGAACGAACGTTAGAAGGCTCTCCGGGTGATGTCAACAACCGGGAGAGAGGGAGTTGCCATGGTGGATGAGGCAGGCACGGAAAGCCCACTTGAGCGCTACATGCGCCTCCTGGAACTCATTGCAGGCTTTCCCGGCGGCCTGGCGCTGGCCGACGTGGCGGAATTGTCGGATCTGCCAAAGACCACCGCCCATCGCCTCTTGAAGGGCCTCGTCAAGACGGGGCTGGCGGCGGGGGGGCAGGGGGGCAAGGCCTATGTGATCGGCCCGCGCCTGTCGCGCATGCTGCATTCCACTGCCGATGACGGTTGGTTGGAAGTTCTGGTGCGCCCTGTCTTGGTGGCGCTGGCGGAACAATCGGGCGAGGCCTGCTATGTCACCCGGCTTGTCGGCAGCCGTGTCTTCGTTGTCGCCTCGCAAGCGCCGGAGGTGCGCTGGCGCTCCTATGTCCAGCCTGGTATCGAGATGCCCCCCAACGCCGCCGCCACCAGCAAGGCCATCGTTGCCTTCCAGGACGAGGCGGTGATCCGCCAGGCGCTGGCCGCCGATCTCCCGAAGCTGACGGTGAACACCCACACGGACGAGGCCTGGATCCGGGAGGAGTTCGCCCGCGTGCGCGCCCAGGGCTATGCCACCTGCGTCGGCGAGGTGGACGAGGGCCTCGCGGCGCTCGGCGCGCCGGTGGTCCAGGCGGATGGGCAGGTGCTCTATTCGGTGGGACTCACCGGCCCCCTGCCGCGCATCATGAACGAAGAGCTGCCCTCGCGCGTCGCGATGCTCAGCGCTGCTGCCAATGAACTTGCAGGAAAGCTTGCGCTCGGCACCCGATTGGCGCGGGAGGCGCCATGAGATGCGGTGCCTCGGACCATGGGGGGAGTGGTGCGGGCGGTCGGACTCGAACCGACATATCCGTGAGGACGGCGGATTTTGAGTCCGCTGCGTCTACCAGTTCCGCCACGCCCGCATCGCTGCCTTCAATATAGGGTCGCGGCCGCACCGCCAACAAAAAACACACCTTTGCCCACCGCCACGGATGTCCCAGGTCCCATCCGCCTGGGCCTATGGCGCATCAGGGCGGGCATATTCCTCGCCGGTGAGGTCCGGCTCGTCGAAGGATTTCAGCCGCGCCACATGGTGCGCCGCGTCGGCCAGGAACAGGTCGCGGCTGATGGCGCGCACCAAACGGGGCACGCCGTGTTTCAGGCTCCCGATGTCGCCGGCGCCGCGGGCGTGGCTGGTGGTGGCGGCCATGTTGTAGAGATGGATGTCCTTCAGGTAGGGGGCTTGTCCCGGCACCTTTTCCTGGAAGGCGAAGCCGCCATCCAAATAGGGGCTGAGGCCAAGGCTTGTGCTTTCAAGGCCCGTCGGCGGGGTGTAGCGGTCCCGCCAGAGGGCGACGTGCTCTGCAACGCCCTCGAGCTCGGGGCGGGTGGAGAGGTCCACATCGTAGCCCGTGCCGGCAATCACCACGTCGAAATGATACGTCTCCTTCGGCGTGACGATCTCCACCCCCGCGCCATGGGCGCGCGCGGCCGTCCAGCCTTCGCCCAGATGAAGGCGGAAGGCCGCAAGCCCGGTCGCCCGGCGCACCGTATCGGCGATCGGCCCCACCGCGCGGCGACGATAGAAGGACATCAGTTCCCAGCGGGCGGCATCCGGCAGATCGTGGAAATTGTCCAGCACGCCCGCATAGGACATGGCTTTCAGCGTATTGACCCGGTTGAGGTCCGGGCTGCGGCAGAAGAGATCGGCGCTCAACGCCCCCCGCTCCACTGCCGTCGCCGCCGCGTCGAAGGCGGCGGAGGCGGCCCCCAATATGCCGATGCGCTTGTCCTGCAGGGCGCCAAAATCGATTTCCTGTTCCGAATGCAAGCGCAGATGCGCGGGCAAGGCCGCAAGGAGCGCCGGCATATGAGGCCGGCCGCCGCCCGCCATGCCGGTAGCCAGAACGATCTTGCGCACCGTCTCCACCGTCTCGATGCCATGGTCGGACAGATGCACGCGGAACCCTTCGATCATCGGCTCGATGCGCAGGAGCTTGACCTCGTTCCGCACGGGCACCTGTACGGTCTTGCGGAACCATTCCACATAATCGGCCCAGTCCTCGCGCCCGCAGCGCACCAGCGCCTCATAAGCCAGCGCGCCGAACTTGGCCTCGTACCAGGCGCGGAAGCTCAAGGGCGCGATGCCCCCCTCCGGGCCAGGTAGCGTCTTGGCGGAGCGCAGCGTGCGCATGCGGGCGGTGTTGCGCCACACGCCCTCCCGTCCGGCGGGGGCCGCATCGATCACGCTGGTGCGGGTGACCCCGGCGCGGCGCAGGGCGAAGGCCACAGCGCAGCCAGTTTGCCCTCCGCCCACGATCAGCACGTCATGGTCGACGCCTGGTCGCTCCGGAACCCAGCCTTGGGCATCGTCACCGAGCAGGGCGACGTCGCGCGCCGCCGCCGCTGCGAGGGCATCCAGCGCCTGCTGCGCATGGGGGAGCTGGGGGGCGACTGCGAAGGGGGGCATAGGCAACTCGGAAGGCGGCAAAGGCAGGGCATCCATAAGGGCCCGTTCGATGCGATTGATCAACACACTTTGTGCGTTGCACCAGCCACCTGCGGTTGGATCGCCTCCGCCGTGCGCAGGCCGTTGACGGCATCGGCCCGGCGCTCCACAAGCGGGCCGGGGACGTGCAAGGGTGGGGGTGATCGTGCATCAGGCTATATCTGATGAGAGCGAGGTGGAGGCGCGGGCGTTCGCGAAGGCGGTGCGCCGGCTCATACCCTTCATGATGCTCTTGTACCTGGTCAGTTTTCTGGACCGGGTGAATGTGGGCTTCGCCGCGCTGACCATGAATGCCGATCTGGGCTTCTCCCCGGAAGTCTATGGCTGGGGTGCGGGCATCCTCTTCATCGGCTACTTCCTGTTCGAGGTTCCGAGCAATCTGGTGCTGGAGCGGGTGGGCGCGCGGCTGTGGATCTGCCGCATCATGGTCACCTGGGGCCTGATCTCGGCGGCCACCGCCTGGGTCTCGGGCACCACCAGCTTCTTCATCCTGCGCTTCCTCTTGGGCGCGGCGGAGGCCGGCTTCCTGCCGGGCATGATTCTCTATCTCGGCTATTGGTTCCCGCTCGCGATGCGGGCGCGCTATATCGCCCTCTTCATGGCTGCGGTGCCCATCGCCAGCGCGGTCGGCGCGCCCTTGTCGGCGGCGATCCTGGAAACCCACGGCTTTCTGGGGCTTGCCGGCTGGCAGTGGCTGTTCATCATTGAGGGAGTGCCAGCCTGCATCCTGGGCGTGCTCGTGCTTTTCTTCCTGCCGGATGGGCCGCAGGATGCCCGCTGGCTGACCGCGCAGGAAAAACAGGCGATCGCCACGCGCCTCGCGGCGGACCATGCCGGAGACGATGCGGCAACGCATCATGCCTTGTGGCCTGCCCTTCGGGACCGGCGGGTGCTGCTGCTGGGCATCATCTATCTCGGCATCGTGGTGGGCATTTACGGCATCGGGCTGTGGCTGCCGCAGATCATCCATGCGCTGGGCTATTCCACCCGCGAGGTGGGTCTCATCCTGATCCTGCCCTATGCGTTGAGCGCGGTGGGCATGCTGGCCTGGGGCCGGCATTCCGACCATTCCCGCGAGCGCATCCTGCACGTGGCGGGAGCGGCCTTCCTGGGCGCCGTCGGGCTGGCGGCGAGCGTCCACACCTCCTCCCACGCCCTGGCCATCCTTGCGGTGACGGCGGCCTCGGTGGGCCTTTATGGCGCGCTCGGCCCCTTCTGGTCGGTGCCACCGCTCTTCCTGCGCGGCACGGCGGCGGCGGCGGGCATCGCGCTCATCAATTCCATCGGCAATCTCGGCGGCTTCTTCGGTCCCTATCTGGTGGGCTTCATCAAGGAGCATACCGGCCGCTTTACCGCCGGCTTCGAAGTGCTGGCGGCGGTGGTGTGCGCCGCCGGGCTCCTGACCTTGCTCCTGCGGCGGCTGATCGGCACCCGGGGGCCGTCCTGAGCGCATCCGGCAGGGCCAAAGAAAAAGGGAGGCGTCCCCCGCAGGCGCCTCCCTCCCAACGGCCAAAGTGTGACCGATCAGCCGTTGCGAAAGGCGTAGCCATAGCCGTTGAGGGCCGGTGCGCCGCCGAGGTGCGCATAGAGCACCTTGGAACCTTCCGGGAAATAGCCTTTTTTCACCAGATCGATCATGCCCTGCATGGACTTACCCTCGTAGACAGGGTCCGTGATCATGGCTTCGAGGCGGGCGACGAGGCGGATGGCGTCCTTGGTCTCTTCGGACGGCACGCCGTAGACCGGATAGGCATAGTCCTCCACCAGTACCACGTCCTCTTCGGTGATCTCGCGGCCGAGCTCCACCAGGTCCGCCGTGCGCTTGGCGATTTCCAGCACCTGTGCCTTGGTCTGGGCCGGGGTGGCGGAGGCGTCGATGCCGATCACGCGCTGCGAGCGGCCGTCCTTGGCAAAGCCCACCGTCATGCCGGCATGGGTGGAGCCGGTGACGGTGCACACGATGATGTAGTCGAACTTGAAGCCCAGTGCCTCTTCCTGCGCCCGCACTTCCTCGGCAAAGCCCACATAGCCAAGGCCGCCCTTGGGATGCACGGAGGCGCCAGCCGGAATGGCGTAGGGCTTGCCGCCGGCGGCCTTCACCTCGGCGATGGCATCTTCCCAGCTCTTGCGGATGCCGATGTCGAAGCCGTCATCCACGCAGCGCACGTCCGCGCCCATGATGCGCGAGAGCATGATGTTGCCCACCCGGTCATAGACCGCGTCCTCGTGGGGCACCCAGGCTTCCTGCACCAGGCGGCACTTGAAGCCGATCTTGGCCGCCACGGCCGCGATCATGCGGGTGTGGTTGGACTGTACGCCGCCGATGGACACCAGTGTGTCGGCATTGGAGGCGATCGCATCGGGGATGATGTATTCGAGCTTGCGCAGCTTATTGCCGCCATAGGCAAGGCCCGAATTGCAGTCCTCGCGCTTGGCATAAAGCTCGACCTTGCCGCCCAGGTGCTCGGTGAGACGCGAGAGCTTCTCGATGGGCGTGGCACCGAAGGTGAGCGGATAACGTTCGAATTTGGAGAGCATGGCCGACCCCGTGGAAGGTGTTCTGATGGGCCGGATGCTAGCCATAGATGAGATGAAATGTCCTTTCTTTATGATGGCATTATTTTCCTTCTATGCGCTCTTATGATAGGTAGGCGGACAGATTCATCTCGTTTTTGGTCCAACAAATGAAAGAACCTTCCACAGCAGAGCCGCTCGACCGAACCGACATGAAAATCCTGCGCCTCCTGCAGCAGGAGGGGCGGATGTCCAATGCGGAACTGGCCGAAAAGGTGGCACTGAGCCCGGCCACCTGCCACCGGCGCACCCAGGCTTTGGTGCGCGAGGGCTATATTTCCGGCTTCCGGGGCATGGTGGCGCCGCAGAAGGTGGATCGGGGCGCGCTGGTGATGGTGGGCGTGGTGCTCGATCGCTCGACGCCGGAGAGCTTCGCCGCCTTCGAGGCGGCGGCGGCGGCCTTGAGCTTCGTGCTCGACTGCCATCTGGTGGCCGGCGATTTCGACTATTTCCTCAAGATCCGGGTGTCCGACATGGCGGACTTCAACCGCATCCATGCCAATTGCCTGATCGCCTTGCCGGGCGTGCGGCAGACCCGCACCTTCTTCGTCATCAAGGAAGTGGTGGACAATCGACCCCTGGATTTCTGACGCGTCCCTCAGAAAGCAAAAGGCCGCCCCGAGGGACGGCCTTTCCGGAGAGGCGTGCGATGGCGGATCAGGCCGCCCGCGCCTGCAGCACCGCACCGCCCTCTTCGCCCAGGTCATAGAACAGCCCCGCCATGAGCTGGAGCGCCTCTCGCGCCACCGAGGCGAGCAAATGCTCGTTGGGGGCGTGCTGGGAGCAGGCGGGATAGGAGTGGGGCACCCACACCGTGGGCATGCCGAGGATCAGGGCGAACACGTCATTGGGCAGCGAGCCGCCGAGATTGGGCAGCAGTGCCGGGGTCTTGCCGGTGGTGCGGGCAATGGAGGCGAGCGCCCAGTCGACCCAGGGGTCGGACGGGTCGAGCCGCGTGGCTTCAAACGTGGCCGAGCGGGCGGGGCGCGCCTTGACCATGCCAAGGCCCCGCGCCGCCAGATGCGCCTCCACCAGGGGGATCACCGTCTCTGGATCGGTGCCCACCACGAAGCGCAATTGCAGGGTGGCCTTGGCAGAGGGAGGCACCGCATTGGCGGGCTTGTCCGGCGCCCCGGTGACGAAGGCGAGTACCTCGAGCGTGTTCCAGGCATAGACCTTCTCGGCCGGCGTGAGCCCCGGCTCGCCCCAGTCCGGATCGATGTCCGGATCGCCCATGCCCTGCTCCAGCGAAATGCCATCCAAGGCAGCGCGCACAGAAGCGGGGATCTCCTTGGGCTTGAGGCCGTCCACCAGGATCCTGCCCTTGGCATCCACGAGGCTCGCAATGGCATGGGCGAGCAGCGTGCCCGCATTGGAGAGCGCGCCGCCCCAATTGCCGGAATGGTGTCCGCCCGCGCGCAGATTGACCTCCAATTCGAAATTGAACGCGCCCCGTGATCCCAGGAACACGGTGGGGCGCACGGCGGAGAGGCGCGGTCCGTCCGAGCCGATCAGAACGTCCGCCTGGAGCGCCGCGCGCTCCTGGCGGGCCATCTCGCGCAGGCCCGGCGAGCCGGCTTCCTCGCCCATCTCGATCAGCAGCTTGCAATTGAAGCCGAGTCGCCCGCCGCGCACGGCCAGCACCTGTTCGAGGGCGGCCAGATTGATGGAATGCTGCCCCTTATTGTCGGCGGTGCCGCGCCCGTACCAGCGGTCGCCTTCCTCCACCAGCGCCCAGGGCTTCAGGCCCTCGCGCCAGCCCGCATCCTGGCCGAACACCACATCGCCATGGCCATAGAGCAGCACAGTGGGCAGGCCGTCTGCTTCATGGCGCTCGGCGATCAGGAAGGGGCCGTGGCCAGGCGCTGGATTGTCCACCACGCGCGAGGCGAAGCCGAGCTTGCCAACGGTGGGAATGATCTCGTCGGTAAGATAGGCGCGCAGCGTGTCCAGGCTCTGCCCCGTCTGGCTCTCAGTGGGCATGGCGACGCGGCGGGCCAGATCGGTGCGGAAATCTCCGCGATCGAAATAGGTCGCCGCGCGGGCGACGGCTTCTTGTCGGCTCATGATGTCAACGGGACCTTGCTGGAAAAAGATCAGGCGGCGCTCGGCAGGGCGGCCGGCGTGGCGAAATGGCAGGCGGCATAGCCGTCCGGCAGCGACTGGGCCTCGGGCGAGATGCGCTGGCACAAATCGCGCGCGGAGGGGCAGCGCGGATGGAAGGCGCAGCCGGGCGTGGGCGTCAGCGGGTTCGGAAAGACGGCGCCCAGATGCGTGTCCGGCACACCGAGATCGGGATCGGGGGTCAGCACGGACTCCAGCAGCGCGCGGCTATAGGGGTGCTGCGGGCCGGAAAAGAGGCCGGCGCGCGTGCGCTCCTCCACGAAGCGGCCGAGATACATGACCGCCACCCGGTCAGCCAGATGCTCCACCACCGCCAGATTGTGGCTGATGAAGAAGTAGGTGAGCCCCAATTCGCGCTTCAATTCCAGCAGCAGATTGAGGATCTGCGCCTGCACGGAGACGTCGAGCGCGGAGGTGGGCTCGTCGCAGATCACCACTTCCGGCCGCATGATGAGGGCACGGGCGATGGCGACCCGCTGGCGCTGGCCGCCGGACAATTGGCTCGGTCCGGCATCGAGGAGACGGCGCGGCAGACCCACCACGTCCAGCATCTCCAGCACCTTCTTGCGCCGTTCGGCCGCGCTGCCGATGCCATGCACCACCAGCGGCAAGGCGATGAGGTCGGCGATGGACTTGCGCGGATTGAGCGAGGAATAGGGGTCCTGGAAAATGGGCTGGATGCGCCGCGCCACCGCGATGCGGTTGGTGTCGGCGATGGGCGTGCCGTCGATGCGGATCTCGCCGGACGAAGGCGGCAGGAGGCCCAGCAGCATCTTGGCCAGCGTCGACTTGCCCGAGCCGCTTTCCCCGACCAGGGCATAGACCTCGCCCCGGCGCACCTGGAGCGAGACGCCAGCGACCGCCGTAAGGGTGGCCTTGGGGCGGAACAGCCCTTGCGACACCTGGAAGGTGCGCGTGACGTCTTTCAGTTCAAGGACGATGTCGCTCATGCCGCGGCCTCCGGGATGCTGGCGTGCAGGCAGCGCACGTCATGGGCGGGCTCGGGATGGAGAAGGGGGATGGCGCCGGCGCATTCGGGGCTGGCCAGATCGCACCGATTGCGGAAGGCGCAACCTTCCAGCCGGCCGATGAGGTTCGGCACCTGGCCGCGTATGGCGCCCAAAGGCGCCCCGGGCACGGTGCGTCCGGGCACGGGGATGCAGTCCAGGAGGCCGCGCGTATAGGGATGGGCGGGATGGCGGAAGAGGGTGCGCGCCGCGCCGGTCTCCACCAGGCGGCCAGCATACATCACCCCCACCTTGTCGGCGACCCGCGCCACCACGCCGAGATCGTGGGTGATGAGGATCACCGCCATGCCGAATTCCTTCTGCAGGTCGGCGATGAGATGAAGGATCTGTGCCTGGATGGTCACGTCGAGGGCGGTGGTGGGCTCGTCCGCGATGATGAGCTCGGGGCCGCACATGAGGGCCATGGCGATCATCACCCGCTGGCGCAGGCCCCCTGAGAGCTGGTGGGGATATTGCGACAGGCGCCGGGCGGCGGCGGTGATGCCCACCTTTTCCAAGAGATATACGGCCCGGTCCGTGGCCTCGCGCATGGAGACCTTGCGGTGGCAGGTCAGCGCCTCAGTGAGCTGGTTGCCGATCGTATAGGCCGGGTTCAGCGAGGTCATGGGCTCCTGGAAAATCATCGCCATCCGGTTGCCCCGCAACCGGCGCATGCCGGAATCCGAGAGCGTCATCAGGTCGATGCCGTCGAAGGAGAGCTTTTCGGCCTTGCGCTGGACGCGCTTGGGCAAGAGGTCCATGAGCGCGAGCGAGGTCAGCGACTTGCCCGAGCCGCTCTCCCCCACGATGGCCAGCGTTTCGCCCCGCTCCAGGGAGAAGGAAACGCCGCTGACCGCATGCAGCACGCCGGCGCCGGTGGGGATGTCGATGACGAGGTCTTTCACCTCCAGCAGGGCCATGGCTCAGTTCCTGTTCTCGGGCGCGGTGATGTCGCGCAGCCCGTCGCCCATGAGATTGATGGCCAGCACCAGCACCACGAGAGCCGTCGCGGGAATGGCGATCACCCAGGGGCTGAAGAACATGTATTGCTTGCCCTCGGCGATCATCAGCCCCCAGGACGGCAGCGGCGGCTGCACGCCGAGGCCGAGGAAGGAGAGCGCGGCCTCCAGCAGGATGGCGTGGGCCATTTCCAGCGTCGCCACCACGATGAGCGGGTTGAGGATGTTGGGCAGCACCTCGGAGAGGATGATGCGGGGCGTCGAGCAGCCGATGGCGCTGGCGGCAGCGATATAATCCGAGCCCACCACCTGCTGCGTCGCCGAGCGCGTCACCACCGCAAAGCGGTCCCACAGCAACAGGCCCAGCACGATGATGACGCCCTGGAGCGAGCTGCCCACCAAGGCGGCCGATGCGAGCGCCACCAGCACCACGGGGAGCGCGAGGCGGGTCGTGACGATGTAGCTCAGAACCGCATCCACCCGGCCGCCGAAATAGCCGGCGCACACCCCCAGCACCGTGCCGATGACGCCGGAAATGATGACGGTGAGCGTGCCAATCAAGAGCGAGATTTGCGCGCCGTAAAGGAGGCGGCTCAGATAGTCGCGCCCCAATTTGTCGGTGCCGAGAATGTGGTTCCAGCTGCCCTTGGCATCCCAGACCGGCGGGATCAGGCGCTGGGCGAGGTTCTGGGCATAGGGATCGTGGGGTGCGATGAGGGGCGCGGCGAGCGCGACCAGCACGATGAAGGCGAGCAGCCCCGCGCCCACCAGGAAGCCGCCATGGTTGAGGCTCTTGAGCAGGAAGGTGTGGAGCGGCGCGCGGCGGACCGGGGGCTGGTCCAGAGGGCCGGGCTCGGATTTGGCGGATGTGAGGGTCATGGTCATGCGACGCGCATCCGGGGATCGAGCAAGGCGTTGAGGACGTCAGCGAGGAAGGTCAGCGTGATGTAGATGGCGGCGAGTACCAGCACGACCGCCTGCACCACCGGGAAGTCGTTGCGGGCGATGGCCTCCCAAGCCAGGTGGCCAATGCCGTGCATGGAGAACACCGCCTCCACCACGATGGAGCCACCCAGCATGAAGCCGAATTGCACCGCCGCCAGCGCCACCACCGGGATGATGGCATTGCGCAGGGCGTGCTTCAGAATGACCTTGGCGGGCGGGAGTCCCTTGGCGCGGGCCGTCCGGATATAATCCTGCGAGAGCACTTCCAGCATGCCATTGCGCGACAGGCGCATCACCGCGGGGACCGCGTACCAGCCGAGCGCGATGGAAGGCAGAACGTAATTCTGCCAGGAGGCGTTGCCGGAGACCGGAAGCCACCGCAGGTTTACCGCGAACACGATGATGAGGCCGAGGCCCAGGCAGAAGGTCGGCAGCGCCTGACCCAGCACGCAGAAGGTCAATGCCAGCCGGTCGATGATCGTGCCGCGATAGACGGCGGCGAGCACGCCGAGCGGCACGGCGATGACGAGCGAGATGACCAGCGAGATGGCGCCCAGCGTCAGGGTAACGGGCATGCGCTCCGCCAGCAGGCTGGCGACGGAGTTGCGGAAGTAGAAGGACGTGCCGAAGTCGAGGTGCAGCGCGCCCCATAGCCAGTCGAGATATTGCGTCGAGAGCGGGCGGTCCAAGCCGAACTGTTGCCGGATCTGCTCCACCTGTTCGGCGGAGGCCTCGGGCCCCGCAATGGTGGTGGCGAGATCGCCGGACAGATGCAGCAGCAGGAAGGCGATGACCGATACGGTGAACGCCACCGAAATGGCCACCACCAGGCGGCGAAGGGTGAATGCGAGCATGGAGGCGTCCTCGGAAGGATCCGAAAGGGCCGGGGCGGGGTGGTCCCGGACTGACACTGAACCAAGGCGGGGCGACGGAGACCGCCCCGCCTTGCCTCCACAGCCTATTTCCAGCTGGCTTTGTAGAAGCGCGGCAGTTCGTCCGGCTGTGCCGTGAACTTCAGGTCGCTGGTGAAGGCATAGTTCGCGGAATAGGAGAAGAGCGGCACCAGATAGGCCTTTTGCGCAATCAGGGTCAGCGCTTCCTGGTAGGTGGCGAGGCGAATGTCCGTCTCCACCGTGGTGTCGGCCTTCTTGAGCAGAGCGGAGACTTGGGCATCGTGGGCCATGTCGTCGCTGTCGCCCTTGAACCAGGCGCCGGTGAAGGCGGACGCATCGGCAACCGAGAAGGAGCCCCAGGTCTGGAAATAGATCGGCACCTTGCCGGCGCGGGCGAGCTCGCGGAGCGCGGCATACTTCATGTAATTCAGCTTGGCCTTGATCCCCACCGCGCCGAGATAACCCACGACGGCCTCCGCATATTCGCGCTCGCGATAGGCATAGAGGTCGACCGAGAAGCCGCTGGCATAGCCGGCCTCCGCCAGCAGCGCCTTGGCCTTGGCGGGATCGTAATCATAGCGCGGCACACCCTTGTCGGTGCAGCCGAACTGGTCAATGAAGCAGGCCGAATTCATGACGCGGGCGCCGCCGCGGACCAGATTGTCCACCATGGCCTTGCGGTCGATGGCATAGGCGATGGCCTGGCGCACGCGCGGGTCCTTCAGCGGCTCCGAGCCCGGCGCGCGCCCCTGGGAATCCAACTGCAGGAAGCCCACCCGCATGGTCTCGGCGGCGAGCACCGTGATGTTGGGCACGGCGCCGAGTTGCTTGGCCTGGTCGGCCTGCACACGCCAGATCCAGTCGAGGCCGCCCGTCATCAGCTCGGCCACCTGGGTTTCGGGGTCCGGAATGACGCGGAATTCCAGCTTGCCGATCTTGGGCTGGCCGAGGGGGCTGTCCTTCCAATAGGCGGTGTTTTTCTCCATCTTCACGCCCTTTCCGGGCGTGACCGAGGTCACTTTGTAGGGTCCGGAGCCGATGGGCGCCTTGGCGAAGCCGTCGAGGCCCACCTTCTTGAAATAGGATTCGGGGTAGATCACCACCGGTCCGGCCAGATATTCGATGGCGGCCGGGAACGGGCCGACCAGGTGAATGCGCACCTTGTCGTCGCCGATCTTCTCAGCGCTCTTGATCCAATTTACGTTCTGCTTGGTGACGACCTTGGAATCGGGTGACACCACCATGTTGAGGGTGAACACCACGTCGTCGGCGGTCAGCGGATCGCCATTGTGGAAGGTGACGCCCTTTCGGATGGTCAGGTCGAGCGTCTGCGGGTCGACCCAGGTCCATTCGGTTGCGAGCTGCGGTTCGTACTTGCCTGTATCTGGATTGCGAAAGATCAGGTTATCAAAGACGTGCCGGGCGACAATGATGCCTTCACGGAGGTTGTTGTGGTACGGGCTGATGTTCTCCGGCTCTGAATCCGAGGCATAGACGAGCGTGTCCTTGGCCTTGTCGGCCAAGGCTGCACCGGGGAGCGTGCCCAGAATGAGCGCCGACGCGAGGAGACACGAGAGACGGGACGGAATGCTGGCCATGTTCTCTCTCTGGACTTTATTGATTGAGCCGCGCTTTTTGCTCAGCTTCTAGGCGAGATAGATTATTGAGCTTTTGAGCTATCGCAATTAGAATATTTAGTCGGATTTGTTGCCTAAACGGCAATTGAGGCGGAGTGCACCCTTGGACGATGCAGCGCTGCGCTATTTTCTTGAAGTGGTTCAAGTGGGTTCCATCGCGGAGGCCTCCGCCCGCCTGAATGTGGCCGCCTCGGCCATCAGCCGGCAGATCGCCAAGCTGGAGGCCGATCTTGGAACGCAATTGTTCGAGCGCCGCTCCCGTCGGCTGGTGCTGAATGCGGCCGGCGAACTCCTGGCCCAGCACGCCCGCCGCACCCGCCTCGGCGAGGAGCAGGTGGTGGCGGAGATCCGCCGCCTGAAAGGGCTGGAACGTGGCCTCGTGCGCGTCGGCTGCACAGAGGGCTTCGGAACGGACTTCGTTCCGCGCGCCATCGGCATGTTTCGCGGCCTATATCCCGGCATCTCGTTCGAGATGCACGTGGCGGCCCCACGCGAGACCACGCGCATGGTGAGCGAGGGCATCGTGGATGTGGGCCTCTCCTTCGGCTTCGTGCCCGATGCCGGCATAAGGGTCGAGCTGGCGGGCAGCGCGCCCCTGGTCGCCCTCATGGCTCCGGACCATCCCCTGGCCGAGAAGGACGGCGTAACGCTTGCGGAGGTGGCTGAGTATCCGGTGGGGCTTTCCGGGAAGGACACAACGGCCCGGCAGCTCTTCGACATCCTATGCGGCGTAGAGGGCGTGGTCATCGAGCCCGTGATGACCACCAACTACATGGCAGGCCTCTGGAGCTTCGCCGAGATTGGTGGCGGCATCATCATGACCGGCCGCATCACCGCCGCAACGCGTCTTTCCCGTTTCCGCATGCGTTCGCTGCCGCTGAAGACGCGTGCCAGCACCGAGCGGCGCTATGAGATCCAAACCATGCAGGGCCGTGTGCTACCCGAGGCGACGCGGATCTTCGTCGCCTTCCTCGCGGACGAGCTTCGGCGGCTCGATCCGCGCGGCACGGATACGCCGGCGTCCGTCTAGAACGCCTCAGCGATTTCAACAAATTGGCTGGAAGGACTCTAGGTCGGCCCCGTTGCTTCCGCGAAGGCGCGCACGGTGGTGCGGGCCTTGTCCAGGAGCCAGCTCTGGTCCGAGCCGCAGATGAACGCGCTGTAGCCTTCGGCAGCCCGCGCGGCGATTTCCGCCGTGCCGGGAATGAAGAGACCGGCCGCGGTGCCGGCGCGCCGGCAGGCCACGCCCACCGCCTTCACGGCCTCACCCACGCGGGGATCGCCCGTGCCCGAGGCGCCAAGCGAGAGGGAGAGGTCAGCGCGGCCCACGAACAGGCAGTTCACGCCCGGCACGGCCGCGATCTCGTCCAGCCGGTCGAGCGCTTCCGCATCCTCGATCTGGCACCAGACCGAGGTCTCGCCGTCCGCCGCCGCCAGATAGGCATCCGCGCCCCGCGTGCCATAGCCACCGGCGCGGGGGGAAGGAGAAAAGCCCCGCCGTCCGGCATATTTGGCCGCTTCCACCGCCGCGCGTGCCTCGTCCGGCGTGCGCACATGGGGCACCACGATGCCGGCGGCACCCATGTCCAGGCAGGCGGCGATGGGGGCAGGATCAAGCCCCGCCACGCGCACCAAGGCCGGCAGACCGCCGGCGCGGGCGGCGAGGATCATGCGATCAAGATCGCCTGGCGAGAAGGGCGCGTGCTCGGCATCGAGGATCGCACAGTCGAGCCCGCTCAGCGCCAGGATCTCCACCATCTGATAGGACGCCGACTTGATGAAGGTGCCGAGCAACGGATGGGCGAGGCGGTCGCGGAAGGGGGCCATCGGTCGGATCCTGCTCAGGCGTATTCGGGCCGGCGGGGGGTGAAGATGTCGAGATTGATGACCGGCTCGTCGCCGACCACCTCGCCCCAATGGCGTACATTGGGCGGGATCACGATGACCCCGCCGGGGCCAATCAGGTGCTCGTCCTCGCCCACGAAGAAGCGGATGGTGCCCGAGACGATATAGGCGATCTGCTCATGGGGATGGCTGTGCGGCTTGGGCTCATGGCCGGGCATGAGGCGATGCAGGGCGAGGGTCGCGCCCGCGCCGGACACGGCCTTGCGCTCGACCCCCTCGCGCACCGGGGTCCATTCCATTGCGTCCCAATTGATCTTGGTGATGTCCATGGAAGCAACTCCTTGAAAAGATGAGCGCTATTTCGCCGCGCCGAGCAGGCCCGAGGGCCGGATGAAGAGGAAGACCAGCAGGACGGAGAGCGCGGCCACCGTCTTCAATCCCGCGCCGAAACCCAGGATCGCCAGCGACTGCACAAGGCCGAGCATCAGCCCGCCCAGGAAGGCGCCGAACGGTCGCCCGAAGCCGCCGACGATTGCCGCGATGAAGCCGGAAATGGCGAAGGGCACGCCCACATTGAAGGCGGTGTATTGGGTGGGCGTGATGAGGATGCCGGCCATGGCGCCGAGGCCGGCGCTGATGGCAAAGGCGGCCGCCAGCATGCGCGAGACCGGAATGCCCTGGAGCGCCGCCGCTTCCCGGTTGATGGCGCAGGCGCGCATCGCCTTGCCGGTGCGCGACAGGCGGAAGAAGGCGGCGAGCCCGCCCACCGCGATCAGGGACGCGCCCACGATCCACAGCAACTGGTAGCTCACCGCCACCCCACCGAACTGAAGCGGCGGCAGATCGGTGAAGACGGTCATGGAACGCGGCTGATCACCCCAGACGAGAAGTGCGACGCGCTCGATCACGATCTGCGCGGCGAGCGTCGCCAGGATCATGGTGAACATGGTGGCCTTGCGGTTCCAGAGCGGGCGAACCACCAGCCGTTCCAGCCCGACACCCAGCAGCGCCACCAGAGCCACCGCCACCAGCGCCGCCGGAATGAGGGGCAGGCCCTGGGCCTGCATCAGGCTCTGCGTGATCATGCCGCCCAGCATGACGAAGGCACCCTGGGCGAAGTTCACGATGCCAGAGGCATTGTAGATGACGCAGAAACCGATGCCGATGAGGCCGTAAACGCAGCCAATGCCGAGCCCCGACACCAGCACCTGGGGGATGTAAGAAAAGTCAGCCATGCTTGGCCTCCCTGCCGGCGGTGGCGGCCTTGGAACTGCCGAGATAGGCGGCGATCACCGCCGGGTCGGTGCGCACCTCAGCCGGCGTGCCTTCGGCGATCTTGCGGCCGAAATCCACCACCACCACCCGGTCCGCCGTATTCATGACGAGGGTCATGTCGTGCTCGATGAGAAGCACGGTCGTGCCCTCGTCCGCGATGCGGCGGATGATGCGGGAGAGGGCCGCGGATTCCTCTCCGTTGAGCCCCGCCGCCGGCTCGTCCAGCAGCACGAGGCGCGGGTCGGCGGCGAGCGCCCGGGCCATTTCCAGGAGTCGCTGCTGGCCATAGGAGAGGCCGGAGGCATCCTCGTCCGCTTTGTGCTGGAGGCCCACGAAGCCGAGCAGTTCGCGGGCCCGGGCCTCCACTTGTCTTTCCTCGCGCCGCGCCGAGGGTGGGCGCAGGAAGGCGGAGAACAGGCCGGCCTTGGTGTGCAGGTGACGACCCACCTTCACATTTTCAAGCGTGGTCAGGTCCTCGAACAGCTTCACCAATTGGAAGGTGCGCACGAGGCCGCGCCGGGCAACCTTTTCCGGGGCAAGGCCGGTAATGTCCTGCCCATCGAACAGCACGCGCCCTTCCGTGGGCGGCAGGAAGCCGGAGATGAGGCTGAAGAGGGTGGTCTTGCCAGCACCGTTCGGCCCGATGACGGCGGTGACGCCCGCCTCCGGCACCGCGAAGCTCACGCCGTCCACCGCCACGAGGCCGCCAAAGCGCTTGGTGACGTTTTCCAGCACCAGCCGGCTCATGCGCGCCTCCGCAGGGTGAAGAGGGCGGAGAGGCCCTTCGGGGCATAGATCAGCATCAGGATGAGCGCCGCGCCATAAGCGAGGTCCTGATAGTCCTTGAAGGCACGGAAGGTCTCGGGCAGCAGGCTGATGATGAGCGCACCCACCACCGGCCCCGCAATGGTGCCGATGCCGCCCACATAGAGCATGGTGAAGGTGAGGATGACCATGTGCAGCCCGAACACTTCGGGGCTGACGAAGCCGACCACATGCACGAACAGCGAACCCGAAAGAGAGGCGAGGGCGGCGGAGAGGAGAAAGGCCAGCAGCTTGTAGCGCGCCACCGGAATGCCCAGCGCCCGTGCCGCCTCCTCGCTGCCCGCCACCGCCGAGAGCGCCCGGCCCATGCGGGAACGGCGCAGGCGCGCGGAGAGGAAGGTGGCGGCGGCGACCACCAAGGTGAGCACGATGAGCTGGCCGCGGTCGGAGCTGATCTCATAGCTGCCTATGCCGAGCGGGGGAATGCCGGACAGTCCCATATAGCCCTGGGTGACGCTCGACCATTCCACCGTGATCTCATAGACGATGAGGCCGATGGCGAGCGTCCCCATGGCGAGATAATGGCCCTTGAGACGCAAGGTCGGATAGCCGATGGCGCAGGCGGCGGCCAGCGCCCCGGCCATGCCCGCCGCCATGGCGGGCAAGGGCTCCCAGCCATAGGTGGCGGTGAGCACGGCGGACGTATAGCCGCCAATGGCCGCGAAGGCGTTCTGGCCGAACGATACCTGGTTGGCAAAGCCCATGAACAGGTTGAGGCCGATCACGAACACCGCGTAGATGAGCGCGAAGGACACCACGGTGGCGGGATAGCCGCCCACCGCGATGGCATAGCCAACCACCGCCGCCACGAGGACGTATGGCAGCAGCCCGCGCCAGGACAGGCGTGGTCGGCGCCTGGCCTCAGGTGAAGTAATGCTGAGCGAGCTCGTCATAGGATGTGATCTCGCGGGGATCGAGAGTGGCGACGATCCGGCCCACCGAAAGCAGGTAGGCGCGGTTGGCGAGCTCCAGCGCCAAAGGCGCCTTCTGCTCCACGAGGATGATGGAGAGCCCCTCGGCATTGAGCCGGCCGAGGGTGGCCAGAATCTCCTCCGTGACCCGCGGCGCGAGGCCGAGGGAGGGCTCGTCCAGCAACAGGACGGTCGGGCCGGCCATGAGCGCGCGCCCGATAGCCAGCATCTGCTGCTCGCCGCCGGACATGGAGCCGGCCACTTGGGACAGCCGCTCCTTGAGGCGCGGGAAGAGTTCCAGCACCCTTTCCCACCGCCGCTGGAATTCGAGCCGGTCGCGCAGGCGATAGGCGCCCAGCTCCAGGTTCTCAGCCACGCTCATGGGGCCAAAAATGCCGCGCCCTTCCGGCACGAGCACCACGCCGCGCGCCGCCACCGCCACCGGATCGAGCCGGGGCAAGGGCTGGCCGCGCAGGTGCACGCTGCCGAAATTGGTGACGAGGCCCAGGATGGCGCGCAGCAAGGTGGACTTGCCCGCCCCGTTGGGCCCGAGCACGGCCACGAGCTCGCCTTCGCCCACCTGGAGGTCGGTGGGGTGCAGCGCCTCCACATGGCCGTAGCGGGCGCCAAGGCCGCGCGTCTCCAGCATCGCCAGCGCGCTCTGCGCGCTGGCGGGCGTGGCGAGGGCGGTGCTCATTGCACCACCTTCACCTTGCCGTCGACGATGGTGGCGATGACGAACGGGTTCTCGGTGATGCCCTGGTGGACCTCCGGCGAGAAATTGTAGACGCCCGTCGTGCCCTGGTAGCCGGTAATAGCCTCATAGGCATCGCGCACCGCCGCACCCTCGAAGGACTTGGCCTTCTCGACCGCTGCCACGGTCAGCATCAGCCCGTCCCAGCCGCGCGAGGCCCAGTTGGGGTCGCGATCCCCATACTTTTCCTTCCAGGGGTTGAGGAACTTGGTGATCTCGGCCTTCAGCGCGCCTTCGGGGAGGGCGTCATAGACTTGCGAGGGCGAGGCGACGAAGAAGAACTTGTCGCCCAGCACTTCCGCCACCGGACGGAACACAGCGATGTCTTCCAGGCTGGTGAGCAGCAGCATGTCCGCGCCCAGCTGCTTGATGTTCTTGGCGGCGGTCAGCGTGGTGCCGCCGAGGCCGATCTTGATGATGGCGCCAGCGCCGGCCGAGCGCATCTTGGAGATCTGCACGGACAGATCCGCGTCATCCTGCTTGTACGGCTCCACCGCCACGATTTCGATGCCGTACTTCGCGGCGACCTTCTCAGCCACGTTCTTCTGAAGATTGGCGTAGGGGGTGGGATCGTGAAGCACACCCACCTTCCGGATTTGCGTCTTGTCGCGCAGATATTCCAGGCGCTTTTCAACCTCGAAGCCGGCCGGCGGCAGGGTTGAGAAAGCCCATTTCAGCTGGTCCGGCTGCTGCGGCAGGATGGAGCACAGCATCATCGGCACCTTGGCCCGCACCAGCAGGCCAGCAGCGGCGAAATTGCCCGCGGAGACGCAGCCGGAGACGAAGACCTGGGCGCCGTCGGAGGACAGCATCTTGCGATAGACGGTGACCGCCTCCTGGGGCTCGGAGCGGTTGTCCTCCACGATCACCTGGATCTTGCGGCCCATCACGCCGCCGCGGGCATTGACGGTGGCGGCGGCCAGTTCCACGCCGTCGCGCCAGGCGCGGTCGACGGTGGCGGCATAGCCGGTGAGGCCGGCCGAGATGCCGACCTTATAGGTCTCCTGCGCGCCGACCGGGACGGCCAGCAGTGTGGAAGCGGCCACCAGCGCTGTGGCCGCGAGGGTGCGTAGCGTCACGATGTTCCTCCCGAAACAAGTTTGTTCTTTTAGATGGCCCGGCTTCTGCTGGCCGGGCCGCTGGTCGAGCTAATCGTTCAGGCTGCCGGGCCGAAGCCGCCGCCGCCCGGGGTTTCCAGGACCACCACGTCGCCGGCATTCATGGTGAGCTTGCGGGCTTCGCTCACTGGCTTGCCATTGACGAGGAAGCGCCCCGCTGCGCCCGGTCCGCCGCCGCCAATGCCGTCCGGCCCGCTTTCCAGCCGGCTCGGCACCGCATTGAGCAGCCAGGGATATTCGGTGCGCAGGTGGAACTGGATGAACTGGCCGTCGCCGCCCCGGGTGCGACCGGTGCCCCCCGAGCCGCGCCGCAATTCCTTGCGGTCGAACACGATGGGCATGGCCGCTTCCAGGATCTCGATGGGCACGGCGGCAACGCCGGTCGGGTAGCAGGTGGCGCTCGGCCCGTGCTTTTCGGCTCGGGCGCCCATGCCGCCGGAATAGTTGAACATGGAGGAGGTGAAGGGCCGCCCGTCGGCACGCTTGCCCTGCACCTGGATGGTCCACACCGCGCCCGAGCCTTCCGCCAGAACCCGGTCCGGCATCACCTGGTGGAGTGCCTTGAGGATGGGCATGGGCACATACATGCCCACCACATGGCGCGCATTCACCGGCGCCGGATAAGCGCAATTGACGATGGAGCCTTCCGGGGCCCGGATCTCGATGGGGGCGAGCGAGCCGGTATTGTTCGGCAGGTCCGGATTGAGACAGGAGCGGATGGCGAATGTGGAATAAGCGTGGGTGTAGTTCAGCACCACATTGATGCCGGTGGCCGTCTGCGGCGAGGTGCCGGTGAAGTCCACGATGATGGTCCCGGTGTCGGTGTCCACCGTCACGGCGGTCTTGAGCGTGATGATTTCGCCGCCGGGAACGTCGAACAGGCTCTCGCCGTGATAGGTGCCGGCCTTCAGCTTGCGGATGGCGTTGCGCGTGGCCTCCTCGGAGCGCTGGATGATCTCGTCGGACAACGTCTCGATATCCTCAAGGCCGGCGCGCTCGCACAGGGCGATGAGATGCTCGGCCGCCGCCTGCCCGCTGGAGACCTGGGCGGAGAGATCGCCGAACACCGCGTCCGGCGTGCGGACATTGCGCCGGATCATGGTGTGGAGCACCTCCACCGGCTCGCCCTTCTCATAGAGCTTGAGCGGCGGGATCCAGAGACCCTCCTCGTGCACGTCCCGGGCGCCGGCGCCGATGCCGTAGCCGCCAATGTCCGTGTGGTGGATGGTGGAGCCGATATAGGCGATCAGCTTCTCCCCGTTGAAGATGGGGGTCAGCACCGTGATGTCGAAGAAGTGCCCCGCCGACAGCCAGGGGTCATTGGTGATGAGCACGTCGCCCGGCGCGCACTTGCCGGCGAAGAGGCGCACCAGATGGGCGCCGGCAAAGGCCAGCGAATTGATGTGGCCAGGCGTGCCCGTATTGGCCTGCGCCACCATGCGCCCGCGCTGGTCGAACAGGGCGCAGGCGAGGTCGCCGGCCTCGCGCACGATGGGGCTGAAGGCGATGCGCTGCAGCGCCTTGGCCCGCTCGGTCACCACCCCGATGAGGTTGGACCACAGGATTTCCAGCTCGACGCCGTCCATCTTTACGTTTGCCATGGGACCTGTCCTCAATTCTTGGTGGCGACGATGCAGCCAAAGCGGTCGATGGTGGCTGTCCAGCCGGGCGGGAGGGCGGTGGTGGTCTCCCGCTCCTCAATGATGGCGGGGCCGCTGACGCTCTGGCCGACGGCGAGGGTGGAGCGCTCATAGACGGCGGCATCCTGGTTGTCGGTCCAGGCATGCACCTTGCGGTGGCTCTTGGGGCTGCCGAGGCCCTCCGACACACGCGCCGCCGGGTGGAAAGGCACCACGGGACCGCGCGCGGTGATCCGCCAGGTGACGATCTCCACGGGCACATGGTCGGGGTTCACGCCATAGAGGTGGCGATAGGCGCCGGCGAACAACTTGGCGATGGCGGCGGTGTCGCGGGTCTCGCGGGGGTCGCCCTCGAAGGTGACGGTGACCTCGTGCTGCTGGCCGAGATAGCGCATGTCCGCGCCGATCAGGAGCGAGACGTCGGCGGGCAGGCAACCCGCCTCGCGCAAAGCGGCGCGGCCTTCCGCTTCCAGGTCGCCCAGGATGCGGTCGACGCGGGTCCAGTCGATGTCGTCGAGGAGCGTCAGGTCCGAGCGCACCAGATCGAGCCGCACGGGCGTCACCAGCGTGCCGAAGGCGGACAGCACGCTGGACTGCGGCGGCACGATCACTGCCGTGCTCTGGAGCAGCTCGGCCACGCCGCAGGCATGGAGCGGGCCGGCACCACCGAAGGCGAAGAGCGGCAGGCCGCGATAGTCCACGCCGCGGTCGGTGGCATGGGTGCGGGCGGCGGAGGCCATGGCCTCGGTGACGATGCGATAGATGCCCCGCGCGGCCTGCACGGCGGGCACCTTCAGGTCCGCGCCCAGCCGGCCCATGGCGGCATCGGCGGCGGCGGTGTCGAGGGGCATGTCGCCGCCGAGGAAGTTCTCCGCATCAATGAGACCCAGCACCAGGTCCGCATCGGTGACGGTGGCATTGCGCCCGCCGCGCCCATAGCAGGCCGGACCCGGATTGGAGCCGGCGCTCTCGGGGCCGACCTTCAGCAGGCCGAGATCATCCACATGGGCGATGGAGCCGCCACCCGCGCCGATCTCGATGAGGTCGATGGAGGGCACGGTGACGGGAAGCCCCGAGCCTTCCTTGAAGCGATAGCGGCGGTCCACCTCAAACAGGCCAGTGACGAGGGGGGTGCGGTTCTCGATCAGGCAGGCCTTGGCGGTGGTGCCGCCCATGTCGAAGCTCATGAGCCGGTCGATGCCCAGCACTTCCGCATAATGGCAGGCGGCGAGCGCCCCGGCGGCCGGCCCGCTCTCGATCATGCGCACCGGATTGCGGCCGGCGGTCTCAGCCCCAACCACGCCGCCGGAGGATAGCATGATGAGCGGCGTATTCGAGAAGCCCTCGTCCCGCAGCCGCTCGGAGAGGCGGCGCAGATAAGGCTGGGAGATGGGCATGGTGTAGGCGTTCACCGTCGCCGTTGAGGCGCGCTGGTATTCGCGGATCTGGGGGGCCACGTCGGACGACGTACAGAAGAAGGTGTCGTTGAGCAGACGCTGCAATTGCCCCGCCACTTTCGCCTCATTGGCGCCGTTGGCGAAAGAATTGAGGAAGCAGAGCGCCACGGCCTTTGCGCCAGAAGCCCGGATGGCGTCGGCGAGCGCTGCGATGTCGGCGTCTGTGGGCTCGGCGAGCACGGTGCCGTCGGCAAGCACCCGCTCCTTGATGCCGAAAGTCAGGTCCTCGGGGACCAACGGCTCGGGAAACTCGATCTGCGGGTCATACATGTCGTAGCGGTGCTCATTGCGAATGGCGAGCACGTCGCGGAAGCCGTCCGTCACCACGAGCGCCGTGGGAAAGCCCTTGCGCTCAATGAGCGCGTTGGTGACCACTGTGGTGGCATGCACCACCACGCCATCCACCGCCTCCGCGGAGACACCGGCTTTGGCGAGCACCTGGTCGACGCCGCGGAAGAAGCCTTCCAGCAGGTCGTGGTGGGTGGTCAGAGTCTTGTCCACCTGCAGGCGGCCGTCGGAATGGCGCAGCACGATGTCGGTGAAGGTGCCGCCAATATCGACGGCCAGCGAATATGTCATGGCTCAGCTTCTCCATCCCAGGCTGCGGGAGATGCGCGCGGCGGTGCCGGTGACCTCTGCAACCTGAGTATCGGGGGGATCGGGGGGGATGAATTGGGTGGCGCCGACAATGGCGAGTGAGCCGACGAGGGCGCCGCGATGGTCGAAGATGGGGGCGGCGAGCGTGTTGACGCCGGTCAGCACCTCGTCGGGAGCAGTGGACCAGCCCCGCTGGCGCACAAGGCCGACTTCGCGACGAAGGGCGTCCGGGTCGGTAATGGTGTGCGCGGTCCAGTTCTTGAGGGGAGCCGCGAGCGCCCGTGCCAGCAATTCGTCGGCGCCGAAGGCCAGCCACACCTTGCCGTGGGCGCTGGCGTGAAAGTCGAGCCGCGTGCCGGGACGGGTGGCAAATTCAATCAGGGTGCGTCCTTGCACCAGCTCCAGCACCACCACCTCGCCGTCGACGAGGGCGCAGATGGTGACCGCCTGGCCGGTGCGGTCGCGCAATTCCATGAGCTCGGCGCGGGCGGCGGAGAGCACGTCGAAGCGGGCACGCAGCGCCTCGCCCAGCACCATGAGCTTGACGCCCGCATCATAGCGCCCGGTCTCCGGATCCTGACGCACGAAGCCGTGCCGCTGGAGGGTGACAAGGTGCCGATAGACGGTGGCCTTGGAGGCCGAGAAATGGGCGGTGATCTGCGCGAGCGCCAGCGGCCGGCTCTGCATGGCCAGGAACTCCACCATGCGCAACGCAAGGTCGAGCGTGCTGGTGCCGGTGGCGGAATGCGGCGCGGGCGCCGCCCCGCGAGCCGTCGCGGGGTTGTCGCCGGACGTGGGCGCGGATGGCAAAGGGGTAGCGCCGCGCGCGCCGCGCGTCGTCGAACGTGGTGGCACGTTCCGATCCTCTTAAGGGCGTTTCCGAAAGATGTTTCGTTTTGAATAATGAAACATCATTTTGTTATTTTGACGGTACGGCGCGTCCTCGGATCGGTCAAGACTGTTTTCATTGTGCGGTGCGCGCACCTTCTTGTGCTTTGCAACATCTTTCGATGGAAAGGTAACGCCTATGGATAAGCTGCAATCTCACGTATTGGCTGCGAAAACGTGCGTGCAACGTCTCGGAAAATCTTTCGCGGCCGAGGGTTCTGCGGGGCAGGGGAGGCGGGCGGGGGAGCCGCGACCCGCGGCCAAGGATGGAAACGTGCCCTTTCCCTGCGGCCATGTTACCGCTTGGCCCAAAGGCGCCGCGGGAATGGGGAGAGCCGGTGTCCTCCTTGGAGGCCCCAGGTCTTCGAGCCGCCTTCGCACGGCGCTCCATGGGAGCGGTGCTTGACCCGGATACCTGGAGCCAGCCGATGGACGCACAAGCCTCTCGCCACCGCCTTTGGGAAGACGGCATGGCCCTCCTGATTGGGACGGCGCTGGTGGCTCTGGGGATCGCCTTCTACACCAAGGCCATGCTGGCCATTTCCAGCATGGCGGGCCTCGCCCTCCTGATCCATTATGCGACCGGCGCCCAATTCGGCACCGTCTTCTTCCTGCTCAACCTGCCTTTCTATGTGCTCGGGTGGCATCGGCTCGGCTGGCGGTTCGCATTGCGGACCTTTATCGCGGTGGGTCTCGTCTCCCTCTTCTCTCGCTTCACGCCTGTCTGGCTCAGGATCGAGGCCATCGATGCGACCTATGCCGCGCTCGTTGGCGGCGCGCTGATGGGCGCCGGCATGCTCGTGCTGTTCCGCCACCGGACCGGGCTTGGAGGTGTCAACATCCTGGCGCTGTGGTTCCAGGAGGCGTTTGGCATCCGGGCAGGCTGGTTCCAACTGTGTGTGGACGTGGCCATTCTCCTGGCATCTCTCTTCATCCTGCCTTTGGCGCAGGTTCTCTTGTCCATCGCCGGGGCGCTGGTGCTGAACGCCATCATCGCCATCAACCACCAGCCGGGGCGCTACGCCCTGGTCAGCCCATGAGCATCCCGCACAGGCGTGGATGGCGTTCATCGCCCGGTCGATGAAGTGCATGAGGTTGATTCTGAAATAAAGTTATACCTAGGGCTTTCAAAGGCATAGATCTGTTGGTGGTTATATGGTGCCGGTAGTTGAGCAAAAATGCGCGCTTGGGTTGTCTCTCCTTAGGGATTTGGTAAAAGTTTGAAACGTACCAACCTACCTCGTTGAGGGGGTGCGTATGGGAAAGGGCCGAGGTGCGCCATCCGCGGCGGTACATCATATCGGGAGAGAGGATAAGCCTGGTGCCCTTCAGGGGCTTGCCAGCGCATTTCGCGCAACGCTCCTGGCCGAGTGTCGCGATATTTGGAGCGAGGAAAACCTCAATCTCATCTTTGTCCATTATGTCATGGGACTGGTCGTTTCGTCTTCTGCGACTTTGAGCGCGGCGGAGAAATTCGAACTCATCTCTCACATAACAGAACATGAGCTTCCATCAGAAGAGGCAAGTCTTGCGCTTCATAGGCCCCCGCCTCCCGGTCGCGGATCTTTGGCGAGCGCGATCGAAGCTGCGGAGCAAGCGGGGCTCTATGACGCCAAAGAGATGACGTGGTCAAAAATAGCGCCTTGACGCAACTTGAAGTGGTTGGATTTATGCGGGGAGTTGTTGAGTGAAGACGTAGAATATTCGAAGGGGGCAGCGATGTATTATTTACCATATCGCCAAAGATATCGGAGTTTTGGAGGCGCGTCTCTGCCCATTTATTCGGCGCGGCGTCACTCATTCATATTGAATTTGAAAGTCGGGCAGAATTTCGCGGACGCACGGCGCAGGGCGCTGGCGTTCAGCTTGCATATGGGGGTCGCCGCAGCGGGGTCATTGGGTGCGACATCCCTTGCCCATGCCGGTGGCTATGTGATTGGCGGCACCTCGGGAACGGGCACGGACACCGGGCTCAGCAATATGTGCCTTACCCCCAATGATCCCACCTCCTCCAGCGCAACCTGGAGCTGCCAGTCCAATTCCGCCAGCGGAGGGCTGGTTTGGGTGTCGGGCTTGGTCGGGACGTCCCTGACCGTTCAGGGGGCGGACCTTGCTCCATTCATCGGATCCCAGTCGGTCGCAATCGGCACCCAGGCCACCTCTGCGACGGGCGCCAGCGCTGTGGCCATAGGGGCTGGCGCAACCGCCAATGTCGCGAACGGCGTTGCGATGGGCGCTGGGGCGAGCGTGGGCGCCGCAGGCGGCGTGGCGCTCGGCAGCGGATCGGTTGCGAACACGGCGGCTGGGATCGCCGGCTATACCCCCGACAACGCCACCCCTGGGAGCAGCACCGCGCTCGCCGCCACGAAGAGCACCCTGGCGTCCGCCTCGATCGGCAACGCTGCCACCGGGCAATTCCGCCAGATCTCCGGCGTGGCCGCAGGCACGGCGGATTCCGATGCCGTAAACGTGGCGCAACTGAAGGCCCTCAATTCTGCCGTCACCACCCTCCGGGACGTGGCGGTGACCTATGACAGCACCAGCAAAGATGCCATTACCCTGGGCGGCGCCAGCGGCACGTCCCTGACCAATGTGAAGAGCGGAGCCCTCTCGTCCACCTCCTCCGATGCGGTGAACGGCGCGCAATTGTTCGCCACCAACCAGAACGTTGCCGGGCTTCAGACCAATGCCTTGCAGTGGAGTTCAACGCTTGGTGCCTATGATGCCGGCTACGGCGGGACCGCGCAGAAGATCTCAAACGTTGCAGCCGGCACCGCCGCCACGGACGCCGCGAATCTGGGCCAGGTGAATGCGGTATCGGCAAGCCTGTCCGACCTTTCCGACCGGGCCGTCGTCTATGACGGGGCGGTGGGAAGCTCGAAGGATACGGTCACCTTCGGGGGAGCATCGGGAACGACGCTCACCAATGTGAGGGCAGGCACCCTGTCGTCCGCCTCCTCCGACGCGGTGAATGGATCGCAATTGTTCGCAACCAATGAGAACGTGGCCTTGTTGCAGGCCAATGCCCTGCAATGGAGTTCCTCGCTCGGCGCCTATGATGCCAGCCGCAGCGGTGCGCCGCAGAAGATATCCAACGTCGCCGCAGGTACGGCTGCCAGCGATGCGGTCAATCTGGCCCAGCTGAATTCACTCGCCAGCGGGGTGAACAGTCTGTCCGACCGCGCTGTGCTTTATGACGGCGCCTCCGGCGATCCCAAGCAGACCATAACCCTTGCCGGGACCGGCGGAACCTTGTTGACCAATGTGCAGGCGGGCGCGGTCTCCGCGTCCTCGACCGATGCCTTGAACGGATCCCAGCTTTATGCCGTGTCCGCCAGCATCGCGAACATTTTCGGGGGCGGCGCGTCGGTGGCAGCCAACGGCACGATCCTGGCCCCAAGTTACCTCATCAACAATGCGGCCTACAACAGCGTGGGGGACGCCTTCGGCGCGGTCGATACGCAATTGTCCACCCTGAAGGGCTCCATCGCGAACCTCAACGCCGACACCGGCTCGGCCTATGTGCAGATCAATTCTGCCGGCCCGGGCGCGCAGGCCACGGGGGCCGAAAGCATCGCCATCGGGTCGGCCGCACAGGCCGTCGCCGCAAATGCCACGGCCATTGGTCAGGGCGCGGTGGCCAACAACGCGGGAGACGTGGCGTTGGGGGCCGGTTCGTCCACCGGTGCGGCGGTCCAGACCTCTTCCATGGTGGTGAACGGCACCACCTACGCGGTGGCGGGTCTGGCCACCAGCACGGTGTCGGTGGGGGCGGCGGGGGCGGAGCGCACCATCACCAATGTGGCGGCGGGGCAGGTGAATGCCAGTTCCACGGATGCCGTCAACGGCTCGCAGCTCTATGCCACCAACCAGGCGCTGAGCGCCGCCATGGGCAGCGTCAACACCCTCAACCAGAACGCGGTGCGCTATGATACGGACTCCGGCGACCAGAAGCTGAATTCCATAACCCTCGCGGGCGGGGACCCCAATGCCCCCGTGGTCATCCGGAATGTCGCGACCGGTGTGGCCGCCACCGATGCCGTCAACGTGGCGCAGATGGATGCGGGCCTGAGTCAGGCCCTGGCGTCCGCCACTTCCTATACGGATACCCGGACGTCCGCCGCCATCAGCACCGCCAACACCTACACCGACACCAAGTCGCGGCAGACCTTGGCCCAGGCGAATGCCTATACGGACCAGAAGTTTGCCATGCTCAACAGCTCGCTCGAAGGCGTCCGTAGCCAGGCGAACCAGGCGGCGGCGGTGGGCCTGGCCGCCGGATCCCTGCGCTATGACGACCGGCCCGGAAAACTCAGCGCCGCCGCCGGCGCCGGGACCTGGGGAGGGGAAGCGGCCTTCGCCATGGGCGTTGGCTACACCACACAGGACCAGCGGGTGCGCATGAATCTCTCCGGCAGCACTGCGGGCGGGGATTGGGGCTTTGGCGGCGGGCTGAGCCTGACCCTCAATTGAGAGGGGCGAGGCTCATGACAAAAAGCTCAGGTGCCTGTCGCGCCTTCGCCTTTTTGCTCTTGCTTCTCCTTCTCGGCGGCCAAGCCCCGGCGGCGGAGAAAGAGAAAAAGGGGCCCCCCGCTCCTGCGGCCTCCAACGCGCTCTCGCCCGGTTACCAGGTGAAGCCGTCGGAGGTGGTGCTCCCACCGGGCGTTGCGCCCGGCCAATATGTGCGCTCCATCCGCCCCTTCCCGAACTGGACCCTCATCTGTGATGAGAACCGGGCGAAGAAGCAGAGGATCTGCAACATATCCCAGGAAATCCTGGGGCCGGCGGGCACCCTTGTTTTCAGTTGGTCGCTGGCCGCCATGGCCGATGGCCGACCGATCATGATCCTGCGGACACCGGCGGGGAGCGCCGCCGGCAAGATCCTGGTCGATCTTCATGACGGCCAGCCTTCGGTCGAGGTGCAGGTCTATGGGTGCGATGCGCGGCTTTGCATCGCCTATCAGCCCGTCGACCCGCGTCTGCGCGCGGCGATCGAGACGGAGCGAGTCGTGGGGATCTCCTATGACCTCAAGGAAAATGGTGCGGTGCGCACCGTGGCTTTCCGCGCACCGCTCGCCGGTGTGAAGCAGGCGCTTTCAGCGATCTGATCCGCATTTTGGGCGCGCGCGCCCGCGGTCCGTCCGCAGTCTTTCTGGAATCTGGGTCATGGATGAGAAACAAAGCGTCTATGAACGCATCATGGGGACAGCCGGGCAGCCTCGCGCGCCGGATGTTCCCTCGGAACGCCCGCCCGCCAAACGGCGCCCCCTGATGTTCGCTGCGGGCCTGGCGGGTGTGCTTCTCCTTGGCTTCGGCCTTGGATGGGTGATGTCCCAGGCCAAGGGGCTCACCGCCTTGCAGCGGCCCGCTGCTCAGCCGGCGCCCGCCGCGGACGAAGGCAAGGACCTGTTCACCACCCATGCCCTCGCCCGGGGGGTAAAGACCTGTGCCGCCACCTATGCAGCACTCGGCAAGGCACTGACCAATGGCGCGACCTTCGCCTTCCAGACGCAGGTGGCTGAAGGCGCGCCCAATGCCCATTCCGTGCAGGGGACAGTGGGCATGCGCTTCGGGGCCAGCCCGCGCGGGCTGGAGCAGGCGGCGGGTGTCATCCTTGTGGCACCCAATGGGTCATCCTGCGAAGGCAATTCCGTGCGGGTCATCCCCCTCAAGCAGCGCTGCACCGAGGCAACCGCGCTCCTCCCGCCCGGCTCCAAGCCGATGTCGCCCTTGGCCGATCTGGCTTTCTACCTGCTGCCGAGTGGGGAGCAGACCCTGCTTGTGCCGGTCGGCGACAATTGCGTCGCCGTGACCACCCTCCGCGCGGCCTCCTAGAGCGCGATCCCATCAGATTGAATCAATCTGATGGGTGAATCTCCCTCTAACCCATTGATAGAGAATGCGTGATCCGATCAGATGGCGATGCCATCTGATCGGCGCATGCTCTAAGGCCGTGCAGAGGCGATGCGCGCCACTCCAGCGCTTGGCGATGCGTCACACCTGCGAATTGGCGTTGTGCAGCCGGAACCCGCCCGCGCCGCAGGACCTTGGCGGCCTCAGATTTCCAGGTGGCGGGTGGCGCGGGTCCGGTCGGCGGCAAGCTCCCCATTGGTGCCGGTCCACACCACGCGACCGCCTTCCACCACCACATGGCGGTCGGCGATGCGCATGAGCGCCTCCAAATTCTTGTCCACAACCAGGATGGCGAGCCCATCCGACCGCAGCACGCCGATGGCGCTCCAGATCTCGCCGCGCATCACCGGTGCCAGGCCCTCGGTGGCCTCGTCCAGCACCAGCAGGTCCGGATTGGTCATGAGGGCCCGTCCGATGGCCAGCATCTGCTGCTCGCCGCCGGAGAGCTGGGTTCCCATATTGGCCCGCCTTTCCTTCAGGCGTGGGAAAAGCGTATAGACCCGATCGAGCGACCAGGCGGGGCGCCCTGTGCCTGCGCCCCGCTGGCGGGCCGTGGCCAGGAGATTTTCCTCCACGTCGAGGCGGGGGAAGATCTGGCGGCCCTCCGGTACATAGCCGAGGCCGCAGGCGGCAATCTTGTGGGGCGGGGCCTGCGTCATCTCTCGCTCGGCAACCATCCGCCGGCCTCGGCTCGGGGCCAGAAGGCCGAACAGGGTTCGGATAATGGTGGTCTTGCCCATGCCGTTGCGACCCATGAGGGTCACCACCTCGCCGGCGCGGACCTCCAGGTCGATGCCAAAGAGAACCTGTGCGCCGCCATAGCCGGCCTCGATGCCTTCCAGTGCGATCAGCGCCCGTGCCATCAGACCGCCTCCTCTTCGCCGAGATAGGCCTGTCGCACCACGGGGTCCGTTCGCACCGTGGCGGGATCTCCGGTGATCGCCACTGCCCCGTAGATGAGGACGGAGATGCGGTCGGCGAGACGGAAGACCGTCGCCATGTCGTGCTCCACCAGCAGCATGGGGATGCGGCCCTTCAAGGACAGGAGCAGTTCGGTCAGCCGCTCGCCCTCCGCTCGGCCGGTGCCGGCCATGGGCTCGTCCAGAAGCAGGAGCTTGGGCTCTTGCACCAGGCTCATGGCCAGTTCCAGCGCGCGGCGCTCCCCGTGCGACATATCGCGGGCGAGCGTCAGGCACCTGTCGCCGAGGCCGACCCGATCGAGGGCGTCGCCCGCGCGGGCGGCCAGCTTGGGATCCGATAGCGCCGGGCGCCAGAAGCGGAACGGCCCGTCGCCCGCCGCCACCGCCGCCACGGCCACATTCTCCAGCGCCGTGAATGATCCGACCACGTTGGAGATCTGGAACACCCGCCCGAGCCCAAGTCGGGCGCGCGTGGCGATGCCTACCTCGGTGACATCGGCGCCATTGAAGCGGATGGTGCCGGAATTGGGCGTGATGGCGCCGGCGATCTGGGCGATGAGCGTGGTCTTGCCGGCGCCATTGGGGCCGATGAGGGCATGCACCTCGCCGGGCTGCACATCCAGCGACACGTCCCGTGTCACCGGCATGGCGCCGTAGGACTTCACCAGGTTTTCGAGGGCGAGGATCGGCGCGCTCATCGGACGGCTCCGCGCAAGAGGGACCGCACGTTTGCATCCCGCATCAAGGCCACCAGGATGATGACGAGCCCCAGTCCCAGCCGCCAATGCTCCGTGAGATGGCCAAGGCTCTCGTCCAGCAGCGTCACCACCAGGGCGCCGATGACGGCCCCCACCGGCCTGCCGATGCCGCCCAGCACCACCATCACGATCAACTCGCCCGAAATGTGCCAGCCCATGAGGGCAGGGGAGACATATTCCACTTGGTTGGCGAGCAGCGCCCCGGCAAGGCCTGCCACTGCGCCGGCAACGGAAAGCGCGATCAGCCGGTGGCGATAGGGTGCCAGGCCGAGGGCGACGACCTTGCTCTCATTCGCCCGTGCTGCCCGCAGCATAAGGCCGAAGCGGGAGGCCGAAAGGCGCTGGAACATGAACAGGGCGAGCCCCAGCATCGCGATGCACAGGAGCGTCAAAGACGTTTCAGATCGCAGGACCTTGATGCCGAGGAAGGTGGAGCGCCCGTTGATCGCCATGCCGTCATCTCCGCCATAATCGGAGAGGCTGGCAGCCACATAGAAGGCCATCTGCGCGAAGGCGAGCGTGATCATGATGAAATAGACCCCCCGCGTGCGCAGGGCGATGGCGCCCGTGAGCCCGCAGAAGAGCGCCGCTGCCCCGGCAGCCAGTGGCAGCACCACGAGGATCTCCCGAATGCCAGCCTCGCCGGCGATCAGCACCGCATAGGCGCCGATGCCGAAGGGTGCGGCGTGGCCGAAGCTGACGAGGCCGCACTGGCCGATGAGGAAGGAGAGAGACACTGCCGCCAGCGCATAGGCAATCGTGCGGGTCATCAATGTCGCCCCGTGTGTGAAGCCGAGCCCTTGGGCAAGGCCAAGCAGCAGCAGGAGCGCGCAGACTGTGACGAGTGCCTCATCGCGACCTAAGGACCGCAAGGTCATGCGGACCTCCCGCCGAACAGGCCGGTGGGCCGGAAGGACAGCACGATGGCCATGAGGAGATAGATGGTCATGGATGACAATGCCGGCCCTGCGGCTGCGGCCGCAGACTTGCCGATGAGCAGTTTCAGCAGATCCGGCGCAAATGCGCGGCCCAGCGTATCCACCAGACCCACCACCAGTGCTGCGACGAAGGCTCCTTTGACGGAGCCGATGCCGCCGATGACGATCACCACGAAGGCGACGATGAGGATGCGGTCGCCCATGGTGGGCTCCACCGAGACGAGGGGGCCCGCCATGGCGCCGGCAAGGCCGGCCAGCACGGCGCCGAATGCGAAGACGGCGCGGAACAGGCGGTCCACATCGACGCCCAGCGCCGCCACCGTCTGAGGGTGGGTGGACCCCGCCCGCACCAGCATGCCGAGCCGCGTGCGCGTGACGAGATACCAGAGCAGAAGCGCCACGGCCCCGCCGACGCCGAGAATGACGAGACGCCAGACCGGATAGATGAGCCCCGGCATCAGCGTCACCGCCCCGCTGAGCGCGGCGGGCAAGGGGAAGGCGATGGGCGCGGCGCCGAACACCATGCGGGCCAGTTCGGTCACCACCAGGATGACGCCGAAGGTGGCCAGCACCTGGTCCAGGTGATCCTTCCGGGTGAGATGCCGGAACACCAGCGTTTCCAGGACGATGCCCAGCGCCAGCGCGCCAAGGAGGCCAATCACCAGCCCCAAGGCGAAATTGCCGGTGGAGGCGGTGGCCACCGCCACCAGATAGGCACCGATCATGTATTGGACGCCATGGGCAAGGTTGATGAAGTCCATCACCCCGAACACCAGTGTCAGCCCTGCGGCGACGAGGAACAGGATGACGCCGAACTGAAGCCCGTTCAGTAACTGGGAAACGAACAGTGCCGTGGTCATGGCCCCTCTCGGCGTCGGAACATGCGGAAGGCAGGCGGACGAGGGATGGCGCAGGCGCTGTCCCTCGTCATGCGCGGCGGATTACTTCAAAGGGCAATCGGCCGCGTAATTGTCGCGGGCGGCGGTGAAGACCTTAGCGACGGTCTGCGTGGCATACTTGCCATCGTCGCGCTTGATCGCCTTGACCACATAGAAGTCCTGGATGGGGAAGCCGTTGGTGTTGAAGGCAAAGCTGCCCCGCACCGACTGGAAGGGCGCGGCGGCGAGCGCCTTGCGCAGCGCCGTCTTGTCCGACACCTTGCCGCCGGTGGCTTTCAGCGCGCCGTCGATCAGCTTGGCAGCGTCATAGCCCTGGGCCGCGTAGAGCGAGGGCACGACGCCATATTCCTTTTCATAGGCCGCCACGAAGGCCTTGTTCTGGGGCGTGTCCAGGTCCGGGGCCCACTCGGCGCCGGAGAGGAGGCCGACGGCGGCGTCCTGGGTCGCGGGCAGGGTGGTCTCGTCCACCGTGAAGGCGGAGAGGAAGGGGATCTTGCCGTCCAGGCCCGCCTGCTTGAATTGTTTGACCAGGTTCACGCCCATGCCGCCGGGCATGAAGGTGAACAAGGCCTCGGGATTGGCGGCGGCGATCTTGGCCAGTTCCGCCGAAAAGTCGATCTGGCCCAGCGGGACGAAGATCTCCTCTACCACCTCGCCTTTGAAATAGCGCTTGAAGCCGGCCATGGCATCCTTGCCGGCCTGGTAATTGGGCGTCATCAGAACCACGCGTTTATAGCCCTTGTCTTGGGCATACTTGCCCATGACTTCGTGGTTCTGGTCATTCTGGTACGAGGCCGAGAAAAAATATGGTGAGCAGCTCTTGCCCGCCAGCGGCGAGGGGCCGGCATTGCCGGAGACGATGAAGGTGTCGTTCTCCAGCACCGGCTTGGAGATGGCCATCATCACGTTCGAGAAGACGACGCCGGCGATCACATCCACTTTGTCGCGGTCGAGCAGCGCCTTGACCTTGCTGACGGCCACATCCGGCTTCAATTCGTCGTCCACCACGATGATGTCGGTGGGCTGCCCGCCCAGCTTTCCGCCCAGCTCCTTCACCGCCAGCTGGAAGCCGTCCCGCATGTGCACGCCGAGGGCGGCGGAGGGGCCGGACAGGGTGGAGACGAATCCGATCTTGATGGGGTCCGCGCAAGCGAGGGTGGGCGCCAGCACGCCGGCGGCGGCCAGTGCCATGAGCTTGGCAGGGCGGAGCGATGTGTGGAGCGACGGCATGACAATTCCCCTCCTCGGTCACTGACGCTTGGGTCACTGATGCTTGTGCGAACGAGCCGGCCAGAAATCCGTGGCCTTTACCGTCTGACGCTTCCCACGGACCGTGGTGCTGCAGATCCATATTCTTCAGATCAATTCATACATAGAAAATTTAAGTGTCAAGCAAATCGAATGGGCGATCCGTGCTTAATGTCTGGGCGGTAGCGGGTCCCCCTTTGGGGGGAAACGCTTGAAAATAAGCCAGAAGCGCGCGAGGGTGCGCATTTCCGCCCGTGCCGTCGAATGGCGCTCTTGCAGCCTCCCGATCCGGTTGACAGGCGCGCAAGAGGTCTATTACTTTAACTTTAAAGCATTTTGCGGCGGCCCGTCGCGTGTCCGACCAGGGGGAGTATCTCCATGCGCATCGTCTGCATCGGCGGCGGCCCGGCGGGGCTTTATTTCGGTCTCCTGATGAAGAAGCTGCACCCCGCGCATCACATCCGCGTCGTGGAGCGCAACAAGCCCTATGACACGTTTGGCTGGGGCGTGGTGTTCTCAGACGCCACCATGGCCGCCATGCGCGTGTGGGACCCGGAGACCGCCGCCGAGATCGAAGATGCGTTCAACCACTGGGACGATATCGAGGTCTGGTTCAAGGGCACCCGCCAGCGCACCTCCGGCCACGGTTTCGTCGGCATCGGCCGCAAGGCGCTGCTGAACATTCTGCAACGGCGCTGCGAGGCGCTGGGGGTAGAACTGGTGTTCGAGCGCGACGTGGACAGCGACCTGGAATTTCCGGACGCCGACCTCATCATCGCTTCCGATGGCATCAATTCCAAGATCCGCAACCGCTATGCCGAGGCGTTTCAGCCAGACCTCCTGGTGCGCCCGAACCGCTATATCTGGCTGGGCACCAGCAAGCTCTACGACGCCTTCACCTTCGACTTCCGCAAGACCGAGCACGGCTGGTTCCAGGCCCACATCTACAAGTTCGATGCGCAGACCTCGACCTTCATCGTGGAGACCACCGAAGAGGCCTACGAGGCTCACGGCCTCGGCGATCTCGACCAGAACGGCTCCATCGCCTTCTGTGAAAGCCTGTTTTCCGAGGTGCTCGACGGGGCCCCGCTGATGACCAATGCGCGCCATCTGCGCGGCTCGGCCTGGCTGAACTTCAATCGGCTGATCTGTGGCACGTGGAGCCACTTCAACGGTCGCTCGCATGTGGTGCTCATGGGGGATGCCGCGCACACCGCCCATTTCGCCATCGGCTCCGGCACCAAGCTCGCCATCGACGATGCCATCGAGCTTGCGCGACAGTTCGAGGCCATCGGCCATGAGGTGGAGACCATCCCCGCCGTGCTCTGCGCCTATGAGGAGGTGCGGCGCGTGGACGTGGCCCGCATCCAGAATGCGGCCCGCAACGCCATGGAATGGTTCGAGGTGGTGGGCCGGCGCTATGCCGACAGCCTGGAGCCGGAGCAGTTCATGTATTCCATGCTGACGCGCTCGCAGCGCATCAGCCACGAAAACCTGCGCCTGCGCGACCGGGCATGGGTGGAGGGCTATGAGCGCTGGTTTGCCCGCCGCGCGGGCCTGCCCGTGGAGACCAATGGCCGGGTCACGCCGCCCATGTTCACGCCCTACCGCCTGCGCGACGTGACGCTGCCCAACCGCATCGTGGTCTCGCCCATGGCCATGTATTCGGCCACGGAGGGCGTGCTGGGGGACTTCCATCTGGTGCATCTGGGCGCCCGCGCCATGGGCGGCGCCGGCCTCGTCTTCGCCGAGATGACCTGCATCTCCCCTGATGCGCGCATCACGCCCGGTTGCCTCGGCTTGTGGGATGACAGCCAGATCGAGGGCTGGAAGCGGTTCGTAGATTTCGTCCACGCCAACACGTCGGCCAAGGTCGCCTGCCAGCTCGGTCATGCGGGCCGGAAGGGCGCGACCAAGCGGGCCTGGGAGGGCATCGACCAGCCTTTGGAAGAGGGGGGGTGGCCGCTCCTGTCCGCGTCGGCCCTGCCTTACCTGAAGCACAGCCAGGTGCCCAAGGCGATGGACCGCGCCGACATGGACCGCATCATCGCCGATTTTGTCGCCGCCTCCCGGCGCGCCGCCACGGCGGGCGTGGATTGGCTGGAACTGCACGCCGCGCACGGCTACCTGTTGTCGAGCTTCCTGTCGCCGCTCACCAATCGGCGCACGGACGACTATGGCGGGTCCCATGCGGCCCGGGCACGCTTCCCGCTGGAGGTTTTCCGCGCCATCCGCGCCGCCTGGCCGGCGGAGCGGCCTATCTCTGTGCGCCTGTCCTGCCATGACTGGACGGAGGGCGGTAACACCCCGGAAGACGCCGCCATCTTCGCCGCCCTGTTCAAGGAGGCCGGCGCCGATCTCATCGACTGCTCGTCGGGGCAGGTGTGGAAGGAGGAACGGCCGGTCTATGGTCGTCTCTTCCAGACGCCCTTCTCCGACAAGATCCGCAATGAAGTGGGCATCCCCACCATCGCGGTGGGCGCCATCTCCGAGGCCGATCACGCCAATTCCATCATCGCGGCGGGCCGTGCGGACCTGTGCGCCATCGCCCGCCCGCATCTGGCCGATGCGGCCTGGTCGCTCCATGAGGCGGCCCGGATCGGCCTGAAGACCATTCCCTGGCCCAAGCAATATGCCTCCGCCAAGGGCCAGTATGAGGCCAATCTCGAACGCGCTGCGGCGCAGTGAGGGACGGCATGGGCGATCTCGACGTCATTGCGGCCCGGCACGTTCTTGTCACCGGAGCGGGCTCTGGGATCGGCGCCGCCGTCGCGCGGCGCCTTGGCCGGGCGGGTGCGCGGCTGACGCTGGCCGGCCGCCGCGCGGCCCCGCTGCGCGCGGTGGCCGCCGAACTGCCGGAGGGCTTTGCGCAGGTGGTGCCCGACTTCGACGTGACTGATCCGCAGGCCATTGCGGAGGGCCTTGCCACCGCGCGGGAAGCGTTCGGACCCGTCTCGATCCTCGTCAACAATGCCGGTGCCGCCGAGAGCACCCCCTTCGCCCGGACCTCCCTGGCGCAATGGAACAGCGTCATCGCGGTGGACCTGACCTCGGTCTTCCTGGTCACCCAGGCGGTGCTGCCGGATCTTGAGGCGGGCGGGGCGGGCGGGCGGATCGTCAACATCGCCTCGACGGCGGGGCTCGTGGGCTATCGCTATGTCTCGGCCTATTGCGCCGCCAAGCATGGGGTGATCGGCCTCACGCGCGCGTTGGCGCTGGAACTGGCGCGTACCGGCATCACGGTGAACGCCATCTGCCCCGGCTATACGGACACGCCCCTCATTCGCGCGGCCATCGCGGCCATCGTCGCCAAAACCGGGCGGACCGAGGCCGAGGTGCTGGCGGAAATGACCGCCGCCAATCCGCAACGTCGGCTGGTGGACCCGGACGAGGTGGCGGAAACCGTGGCCTTCGTGGTGTCGCCCGGGGCGGCATCGATCAATGGACAGGCGATCGCGATCGCCGGCGGCGAGGTGATGGTGGGATGACTGAGACCCGTTTCACGATGGCGGCCATGAAACGCCCCTTCAAGGACCACCGCGCCACCCATTTCCGTTTCGAGGCGAGCGCGGATGGCCGCGTGGCGACCATCCACCTCAACCGGCCGGAGCGCAAAAATCCGCTGACATTCGAGAGCTATGCGGAGCTGCGCGACCTGTTCCGCGATCTCGTCTATGCCTCCGATGTGCGGGCAGTGGTGCTGGCGGGCTCCGGCGGCAATTTCTCCTCCGGTGGCGACGTGTTCGAGATCATCGAGCCACTCACTCACATGGCCATGCCCGATCTCCTCGCCTTTACGCGCATGACCGGCGATCTGGTGAAGGCCATGCGGCGCTGCCCGCAGCCCATCATCGCCGCCGTGGACGGCGTGTGCGCGGGGGCCGGCGCCATCCTCGCCATGGCCTCCGACCTGCGGCTGGCGACGCCAGAGGCGAAGACGGCCTTCTTGTTCGTCCGCGTGGGGCTCGCCGGGGCCGACATGGGCGCCTGCGGGATCCTGCCCCGGATCATCGGACAGGGCCGCGCGGCGGAACTGCTCTATACCGGCCGCGCCATGACGGCGGCGGAAGGCGCCGCCTGGGGTTTCTACAATGCCCTTCATCCAGCGGCGGAAGTGGAGGCGAAGGCCCAGGACCTCGCCCGCACCTTGGCGGACGGCCCCTCCTTCGCCCATGGCATCACCAAGACCATGCTCAACCAGGAATGGGCCATGGGGCTGGAGGAATTGATCGAATCGGAAGCCCAGGCGCAGGCCATCTGCATGGCGACGCAAGACTTCCGCCGTGCCTTCGAGGCCTTCGCCGCCAAGGCGAAGCCCGCCTTCGAGGGGAATTGACCATGAGCCCCCGCTTTGCCACCGGCCCCACCCGGGAGCCCCTCGACTGGCCCTTCTTTGGCTCGCAGCATCGCGCCTATGCGGCGCGGCTCGACGGCTTCGTCGCCGAAGGCGGTCTTGAGGGGCTCAACCATGGGGACGTGGATGGCACCTGCCGCACCCTGGTGGCGCGGCTGGGGGCGGCGGGCCTTCTGGAGGCGGCGGTGCCGCTGCCGGGGGCCGGCGGCGCCTCCATCCAGTCGCTTGAACTGTGCCTCGCCCGCGAGACGCTGGCCTTTCATGACGGCCTCGCCGACTTTGCCTTTGCCATGCAGGGCCTCGGAACGGGCGCCATCGCGCTCGCCGGAACTGAGGAACTGAAGCAGGCGGTGCTGCCCAAGGTGCGTCGGGGCGAGTGGCTCGCGGCCTTCGCCCTATCGGAGGCCGATGCCGGCTCGGATGTCGCCGCCATGAGCTGTGCCGCGCTGGCTGACGGCGACCATTATGTGCTCGATGGCGAGAAGACCTGGATCTCCAATGGCGGCATTGCCGACGTCTATACGGTGTTCGTGCGCACCGGCGAGGCGCCGGGCACGCGCGGCATCTCGGCCTTCGTGGTGTTTGCCGACGATCCCGGCTTTTCCATTGCCGAGCGCATCCATGTGATCGCGCCCCATCCGCTTGCCACCATCCGGTTCGAGAACTGCCGCATCCCTGCCGCCCGCCGCCTCGGCGCGCCGGGCGAGGGGTTTAAGATCGCCATGCGGACGCTGGACATTTTCCGCGCGTCGGTGGCGGCTGCGGGGCTTGGCTTTGCCCGGCGCGCCCTTGACGAGGCCCTGATCCATGTGCGCAGCCGGCGCATGCTGGCCGGCACCCTGGCCGACCTGCAATTGACGCAGGCGGCGTTGGGCGAGATGGCAGCCGAGATCGACGGCGCCGCGCTCCTGACCTGGCGCGCCGCCTGGCGGCGGGATGTGCAGGGTCTGCCCACCACCCGCGAGGCGGCCATGGCCAAGATGACCGCCACCGAAATGGCCCAGCGCGTCATCGATCGCGCGGTCCAGCTCCATGGCGGGCGGGGGGTACGCTCCGGCGAGATCGTGGAGTCGCTCTATCGCGAGATCCGTGCCTTGCGCATCTATGAGGGCGCGACCGAAGTACAGAAGCTCATCATCGCTCGCGACCTGCTGAAGGCGAGCGCGGCAGGAGGTCAGGCATGAATGGTGCCTGGCCGACCCGCGCGGCCACCTGGTGAGGCGACCCATGGCTTTTGAAACCAAACGCCTACTGGGCTTCGGCGATTGCGATCCCGCCGGCATCGCCTTTTTTCCCGGATATATGCGCCTGCTGGTGAGCGTGACCGAGGAGATGTTCGCCGCCTTCGGCGCCCCCTGGCCCGCCATGATGCGCGAGCGACGCATCGGCGTGCCCACCGTGAAACTCGACCTGGATTTCGCCGCGCCCGGCTTCCATGGCGATGAACTGACCTTCCAGGTCTCCCTCTCGAAGCTCGGCGGCAGTTCCGCGGACCTGAGGCACCGCGTCGCCACCGGCGATCGCCTTCTGTGGTCAGCCCGGCAGGTGCTGGTGGCCACTTCCCTCGACAGCCATCGGGCCGTGCATTGGCCCGACGATATTCGCGCCGGTCTCGCGGCGCACCTGGAGATGAATGATGCACGAGATCCTGCAGCCTGAAGGGTGGGCGAAGCCGATCGGCTATGCCAACGGCATTCTCGCCCGAGGCCGCCAGATCTGGGTTGGCGGCCAGATCGGCTGGTCCGCCCACCAGACCTTCGAGACCGACGATCTCGTGGAACAGGTCCGCCAGACCTTGCTGAACATTGTTGCTGTTCTGGAGGAGGGCGGGGCCGAGCCGCACCACATCGTGTCCATGACCTGGTACATGGTGGACAAGCAGGAATATCTGGCCCGGCTCAAGGAGATCGGCGCGGTCTATCGCGAGGTGATCGGCCGGCATTTCCCCGCCATGGCCGCCGTGCAGGTGCTGGCGCTGATGGAGGACCGCGCCAAGGTGGAGATCCAGGCCACTGCGGTCGTTCCGGAATAGCCGCTTACGCGGGTGAGGGCGGAGCGAGGCGCCTTGCCGGATGCGCTGCCGCCGGTGGAAAGACACGGCGGCGGGACTGCGCGCTTTGCAGGGATCATGAGGCCCATCGCTGCTGCCCGCCGGCAGCCCTGATGGGTCTTCCTGCATTGCGTGCGAAGGCGGCAGCGGCAATAGGGCTCCACGCCCGCTCCGGCACAAAAAGGATGGCGGTCATCCTTGGTCGGGATGGCCGCCATCCTCGAAACCAATCCGTGTTCAGGCTGCCGGACGGGCGCGCAGGGCGAAGCGCTGGATCTTGCCGGTGGCCGTCTTCGGCAGGGCATCCACGAAGGAGATGGCGCGCGGATACTTGTAGGGCGCGATGGTTGCCTTCACGTGGTTCTGCAGGGTGCGCACCAGGCTCTCGTCTTCCCGCACGCCGGGAGCGAGCACCACGAAGGCCTGCACGATCTGGCCCCGCTCCTCGTCAACTGTGCCGACAACCGCGCATTCGGCCACCGCATCGTGGGAGAGGAGGGCCGCCTCCACCTCGGGGCCGGCAATATTGTAGCCGGCGGAGACGATCATGTCGTCGCTGCGGGCGGCGAAGTGGAAATAGCCGTCCTCGTCTTGGATGAAGGCGTCGCCGGTGACGTTCCAGCCCTCCTTCACATATTCGCCCTGTCGGGGGTCATCGAGATAGCGGCAGCCGGTGGGGCCACGCACGGCGAGGCGACCCACCGTGCCGCGCGGCACCTCGTTCATGGCCTCGTCCACCACCTTGGCCTCGAAGCCCGGCACGGGACGCCCCGTGCGGCCGGGGCCGTGGTCGTCCAGTGTGTTGGAAATGAAGACGTGCAGCATCTCGGTGGAGCCGATGCCATCCAGCATGGGCTTGCCGGTCTTGCGCGTCCAGGCCTCGTAGACGGGCGCTGGCAGCGTCTCGCCAGCGGACACCGCGATGCGCAGCGAGGACAGGTCGGCCCCCTCCGCCATGGCCGCCAGCATGGCGCGGTAGGCGGTGGGCGCGGTGAAGCAGATGGTGGCGCGCAGATCTTCGATCAGGCTGATCAGGTTGGGCGGCGAGGCCGTCTCCAGCAGCGCCGCCGTGGCGCCAAAGCGAAGCGGGAACACCGCCAGGCCCCCGAGGCCGAACGTGAAGGCCAGCGGCGGCGTGCCGACAAAAATGTCCTGCGGCGTCACCTGAAGCACCGTCTTGGCATAAGTGTCCGCAATGGCGAGGATGTCGCGGTGGAAATGCATGGTGGCCTTGGGGATACCCGTGGTCCCCGAGGTGAAGCCCAGCAGCGCCACATCGTCCCGCCCGGTCTTCACCGCCGCGAAATGCACGGGCTTGTTGAGGGACGCCCGGTCCAGTTCCGCATCATGGTTCGCGGTGCCGTCGAAACCGATGACGGTCTTCAGAAAGCGGCTTTCCTTGGCGCAGGCGACGAGGTCTTCCAGCAGTCGCGTATCGCAGAGCGCCATTGAGATTTCGGCCTTGTCCACGGTCTTGGCCAGTTCGCCGGCCCGCAGCATGGGCATGGTGTTGACCACCACGGCGCCGGCCTTGGTGGCGGCGAGCCAGCAGGCCACCATGGCCGGCGTATTGGCCGACCGGATCAGCACCCGGTTGCCGGGCTCGAGACCGTAATTCTCCACCAGGGTCCGCGCAATGCGGTTGGTCCAGTCGGACAATTCCTTGTAGGTGCGCCGGCGGCCATTGCCGATGAGCGCAATATGGTCGCCGAACCCCCGCTCGACCATGCGGTCGGTGAGCTCCACGGCGGCATTCAAGTGTTCGGGATAGTCCAGCCCCGCTTCGTTCATCACCGGCCATGCTTCGACCGGGGGGAGACGATCGCGGGTGAACGTATCGACGTGAACCGACGGACCCAACATTCCCATGCTCCCCTGCGAGGCATCACCGCGGTCTTCTGCGCGGAGTACACGGTCTGGCTGAGGGGCCGACAGGATCTGCGCAACGCCGCAATTGCCGTCACGTTTGCACAGGCCTAAATTTGCTTCAAGCCTAAAATATATCCGCTTAAAGCATCATATTTGGGCGCATGGCGGTGCGGTCGAAATGTTGCGCTGCGGTGGTTCCCTAGTGCATCCTGCCCGTTTAGAGACGTTAGGATGCGGTTCCCGCGATCTGCGTCGGCGTGGTGGCGGGATGTTGGGTGACCCGTGCCCTGAATTTCATGCTTGAAAAGTCCGGAACGGTGGTATGGCAGCCGATATGAGTGATCCCATCCCGGAAGACGTCGAGGCTCTGGTGCGAGACGAGCCCGCCGGCTCGAAGATGGAGTTGCGCCTCTGGCTTCGCCTTCTGTCGGTGTCGAACCTCATCAGCGCCGAGATCCGCCGCCGTCTGCGCACCGAGTTCGATGTCACCTTGCCGCGCTTCGACGTCCTAGCACAGCTCAATCGGGAGCCCGAAGGCCTGCGGCTCGGCGACCTCTCCCGCCGGATGATGGTCTCCAATGGCAACATCACCGGGCTCATTGATCGCCTGGTGGAAGAGGGCCTGGTGGTGCGCAAGGTCGACCCCAATGACCGCCGCGCCGCAACCGTGCGGCTGAGTCGCGCCGGGGCCACCATGTTCCGCATCATGGCCAGCACGCATGAGGGATGGATCCACGAATTGCTTGGCGACCTGTCCAAGCGACAGGTTGCGGCCCTGCTCGACGACCTCGAGGCCCTGAAGCGGTCGGTGGCGAGCGTTGTTCATGCCTCGGACACCGAGCGGTCCTGACCGGCCGCTCGCCCGCCTTTTTCCTCCCCCTCGCAAGGGGCTCTCACGCCTCAGCTGACCATGTCAATTCGCCGGGCGACCCCCAGGGATACGAGTGGACTTATCCGGACGGGGCCAAGTCTCAGACGATACTTCTCGCCTTGAAGGGGGCAGACCTGTTGGAAAAGCGGGCATCAAGTCACGGCCTGATGCGCGATCGGCCGGCGCCGCCCCAAGACCGCGGAAAATGCAACGCCGCCGGAACCCGAGGCTCCGGCGGCGGCGTGGGTTTGGCTCAAGCCAGGTCGAACCGATCGAGATTCATCACCTTGGTCCAGGCCGCCACGAAGTCCTTCACGAACTTCTCCTTGGCGTCCGAGGAGGCGTAGACCTCCGCCAAGGCGCGCAGGATGGAGTTGGAGCCGAACACGAGATCCACCCGCGTGCCGGTCCACTTCACCTCGCCCGTCTCGCGGTCGCGGCCCTCATACACGTCGTTGCCGTCCCCGACCGCCTTCCACTTGGTGCCCATGTCGAGCAGGTTGGTGAAGAAGTCCGTGGTCAGGGCGCCCGGCTTGTCGGTGAGAATGCCGTGGCTCGCGCCATTCACATTGATGTTGATGGCGCGCAGGCCGCCGATAAGGACGGTCATTTCCGGCGCCGTCAGCGTGAGCAACTGGGCCTTGTCGATGAGTGCCACTTCCGCCGGCACGGCAAGGCCAGGCTTCTGGTAGTTGCGGAAGCCATCGGCCGCCGGCTCCA
This sequence comes from Aquabacter sp. L1I39, assembly GCF_017742835.1. Taxonomy (GTDB): domain Bacteria; phylum Pseudomonadota; class Alphaproteobacteria; order Rhizobiales; family Xanthobacteraceae; genus L1I39. Next base: position 2,428,721 of record NZ_CP072392.1, on the reverse strand, counting down.
GCCACTTGAAGCTGTCCACGTCCGTTTCCGCCTGGGAGGCGTCGGTGCGGCCAGGGGAGAAGGGCACCGCCACGTCATGGCCCGCCGCCTTCGCGGCCTCTTCCACGCCGGCATTGCCCGCCAGCACGATGAGGTCGGCCAGCGACACCTTCTTGCCGTCCGCGGCGCCCAGGTTGAACTCACCCTGGATGCGCTGAAGCACCTTGAGCACCTTATCCAGCTGCTCGGGCTGGTTCACCGCCCAGTCCTTCTGCGGCGCGAGGCGAATGCGCGCGCCATTGGCACCGCCCCGCTTGTCGCCACCCCGGAAAGTGGAGGCCGAGGCCCAGGCCGTGCCCACCAGCTCGGACACGGTGAGGCCGGAGGCCAGCACCTTCGCCTTGAGGGCGGCGGCGTCCGCATCGTCGATCACGGGGTGATCGGCCGGAGGCACCGGATCCTGCCAGATCAGCACCTCGCGCGGGACTTCCGGGCCGAGATAGCGCGAGCGGGGGCCAAGGTCGCGATGGGTCAGCTTGAACCAGGCGCGGGCGAAGGCTTCCGCGAACGCCTGCGGGTTTTCCAGGAAGCGGCGGGAGATTTTCTCGTAGGTCGGGTCGAAGCGCAGCGACAGGTCCGTTGTGAGCATGGTCGGCTTGTGCTTCTTGGCCGGATTGTGCGCGTCCGGAATGATGTCCGGGGCATCCTTGGCTTCCCACTGAATGGCGCCAGCCGGGCTGCGGGTCTGCACCCATTCATATTTGAACAGGTTCTCGAAGAAGAAGTTGCTCCACTGGGCCGGCGTCTGCGTCCAGGTCACTTCAAGACCGCTGCCGATGGCGTCGGCGCCGAAGCCGGTTCCGTAATCGCTCGCCCAGCCAAGGCCCTGCGCTTCCAGTGCGGCGGCTTCCGGATCTGGCCCCTTGTGGGACTCAGGGGCCGCACCATGGGTCTTGCCGAACGTATGGCCACCGCCGATGAGCGCGACGGTCTCCTCGTCGTTCATCGCCATGCGGCCGAAGGTCTCGCGAATGAACATGGCGGCGGACAGCGGATCGCCGTTCCGGTCCGGGCCTTCCGGGTTCACATAGATGAGGCCCATCTCGGTCGCGCCGAGCGGGGCGTCAAACTTGTCCAGCGTGCGGTGGGAGAGCCATGCGGTCTCCGATCCCCAGAACACGTCCAGGTCAGGCTCCCAGGTGTCTTCGCGGCCGGCGGCGAAGCCGAAGGTGCGAAAGCCCATGGTCTCGAGCGCCACGTTACCCGTGAGGATCATCAGGTCGGCCCAGGAAATCTTCTGGCCGTACTTCTTCTTGATCGGCCACAGCAGGCGACGCGACTTGTCGATATTGACATTGTCCGGCCAGCTGTTGAGGGGCGCGAAGCGTTGTTGTCCGCGACCGCCGCCGCCGCGGCCGTCGGCCAGGCGATAGGTGCCGGCGCTGTGCCATGCCATGCGGACGAATTGCGGCCCGTAATTGCCGAAGTCGGCAGGCCACCAGTCCTGCGAATCCGTCATCAGCTTGCGCAGGTCGTTCTTCAGCGCCTCGTAGTCGAGCTTCTTGAACTCCTCGCGATAATTGAACGCGGGGTCCAGCGGGTCGGACTTCGGAGAATGGAGGTTCAGCAGATCGACGCGCAGCTGGTTCGGCCACCAATCACGATTCTGGGTGCCGCCGGTGCCGTGAGCGACAGGGCATTTGCCCGGTGCGGCTTCTGTTGTCGCGTTCATTGTCTTCTCCGTTCGGGCGGGCGATCGAGAGGGCAAGTGGCCCGCAAGCTCCACCGCAGCGGTTTCTACCAGATCCCTTTCATTAGATTAATTTGTATTTGCTGATCATCGCGATAAGTTTAATTGATGACGGGATGATGTCCGTCAGCTGCGTTGGCCGGCCGTTCCGATCGCGAGGCCGACCCGCACGCACCATCGGCAGGTGATGGCGGAAGTCGAGCCGCTGTAGGATTGCGCTTCCTTGATCAGCCAATGCGCACAGACGCGACTGTTCCGCCCTGCGAATGCCCCTGCTTCTCAAGGTCGCGTCAAGGACGTGCGGGGCACGGCCCCAACCCACCCCGCCGGGGGAATCGGCGCGGCTTCGGGATCACCCGGCCTTCATTCTTGAGCCCACCGCTGCTTTGGGACCGCAGGTCCTGGAGGATCGCTCCAATTGCGTAAGGAGAACGCCCAGCCCCCGTTACGATCGAAGTGAGAACATATTGCGAACAAGGAACAAAGGTGGTACGAAAAAACATCCGAGACAATCTTGCGTCCGGCGCGGAGCACAGCGATGACTCAGTCGACACTCAGACTCGTCGAAGGTTCTTCCATGGATAAAACGAAGGCACTCGACGCCGCGCTGTCGCAAATCGAGCGGCATTTCGGCAAAGGCTCGATCATGCGGCTCGGCAAGAGCGGCAAGGTGATGGAGGTCGAGAGCATCCCGTCGGGATCCCTCGGCCTCGACATCGCGCTCGGCATCGGCGGCCTGCCCAAGGGGCGCATCGTGGAAATCTTCGGCCCGGAATCGTCCGGCAAGACCACGCTGGCCCTGCATGTGGTGGCGGAAGCACAAAAGAAGGGCGGTGTATGCGCCTTCATTGATGCCGAGCATGCGCTCGACCCCATTTATGCCCGCAAGCTCGGCGTCAATCTCGATGAATTGCTGATCTCCCAGCCGGATGCGGGCGAGCAGGCGCTGGAGATCGCCGACACGCTGGTGCGGTCCGGCGCCATCGACGTGCTGGTGGTGGATTCGGTGGCGGCCCTCACGCCGCGCGCCGAACTTGACGGCGAGATGGGCGAGAATCAGCCCGGCATGCAGGCTCGCCTCATGAGCCAGGCGCTGCGCAAGCTCACCGGTTCCATCTCCAAATCCAACACCATGGTTATCTTCATCAATCAGATCCGGATGAAGATCGGCGTGATGTACGGCTCGCCGGAGACCACCACCGGTGGCAACGCCCTGAAGTTCTACGCCTCGATCCGCCTCGATATCCGCCGCATCGGCATGATCAAGGAGCGGGACGAAGTGGTGGGCAACCAGACCCGCGTGAAGGTGGTCAAGAACAAGCTGGCGCCGCCCTTCAAGCAGGTCGAATTCGACATCATGTATGGCGAGGGGGTCTCCAAGCTGGGCGAGTTGCTGGATCTCGGCGTGCGTGCGGGCGTGGTGGAGAAGTCGGGCGCATGGTTCTCCCATGACAGCCAGCGCCTGGGCCAGGGCCGTGAGAATGCCAAGACGTTCTTGCGCCAGAATCCCGAAATCGCCGGGCGCATCGAAGCGGCTATCCGGCAGAATGCTGGCCTCATCGCCGAGCAGATCCTCACCGGCTCTCCCGAGGAAGATGGCGACGCGGCGAGCCCGGACTGATTGCGGTCTACATGTGGGTGGCATCGGCCGCTGAAAACATCACGAAGGACGGTGCGGGAAGCCACACCGTCCTGGCTGGTCTCCTTTGGCCTGTATGCCCGGCAGGACAGGCCGGGTGTGAATTGGCTCTTCGAGGGGTGCCCTTTCTGGACAAGGGGACAGGTGCCCGCTAAACGAACGGGTCCATTCCGCCTGCCTCCCTCGGAGGCATGTGGATGGGCGCCGGACAGCGGAGCGCGGCCGGCGAGCGAAACGAAGGGTATGGTGGCCGGGACATGAGCGGCGTGAACGAGATCCGGTCGACATTTGTCGACTACTTCGTCAAGAACGGTCACGAGGCGGTTGCCTCATCGCCGCTCGTGCCGCGCAATGATCCCACGCTGATGTTCACCAATGCGGGGATGGTGCAGTTCAAAAACGTCTTCACTGGCGTCGAGAAGCGTCCCTATTCCCGTGCGGTAACGGCCCAGAAGTGCGTTCGCGCTGGCGGCAAGCACAACGATCTGGACAATGTGGGTTATACGGCTCGGCATCACACCTTCTTCGAGATGCTGGGCAATTTCTCTTTCGGCGACTACTTCAAGGATCGCGCCATTGAGCTCGCCTGGGGGCTTGTCACCCGCGAGTTCGAGCTGCCGAAGGACCGGCTCATCGTCACCGTCTATTCGGAGGACGATGAGGCCCATGCTTTGTGGAAGAAGATTGCCGGCCTGTCCGACGATCGCATCATCCGCATCCCGACCTCCGACAATTTCTGGGCCATGGGCGATACGGGGCCGTGTGGTCCCTGCTCGGAGATTTTCTTCGATCACGGCGACCACATTCCCGGCGGGCCGCCGGGTTCCGAGGATGCGGACGGCGACCGCTTCATCGAGATCTGGAATCTCGTGTTCATGCAGTATGAGCAGTTGCCCGCTGGTGAGCGGGTGCGGCTTCCGCGTCCGTCCATCGACACAGGCATGGGCCTCGAGCGCATTTCGGCGCTCCTGCAGGGCACGCATGACAATTACGAGACCGACCTCATGCGGGCGATCATCGCCGAGGTCGCCGAACTGACGGGCGTTTCCCCGCAGGGCCCGCAGAAGGCGAGCCATCGGGTCATCGCCGATCATTTGCGCGCGTCCGTCTTCCTGACCGCCGATGGCGTGCTGCCCTCTAACGAGGGCCGTGGCTATGTGCTGCGTCGAATCATGCGCCGCGCCATGCGTCATGCCCAGCTGCTGGGTGCCCGCGATCCGCTGATGCATCGTCTCGTGCCCATCCTGGTGCGCGAAATGGGCCGGGCCTATCCGGAGATCGCGCGGGCCGAGCCGCTTGCGGCCGAGACGCTTCTTCTGGAGGAGAAGCGCTTCCGCCGAACCCTGGAGCGTGGCCTCTCCATTCTGGAGGAGGAGAGCGCGGGTCTCGTGTCCGGCGCCCGCTTCCCCGGTGACGTGGCGTTCAAGCTCTACGACACGTACGGCTTCCCGCTTGACCTGACCGAGGACGCCTTGCGCGGTCGCGGCATCCATGTGGACACGGAAGCCTTCAACGCGGCCATGGCGCGCCAGCGCGCCGATGCGCGCGCCGCCTGGGCCGGATCGGGCGAGGCCGCCACCGACACGGTGTGGTTCGGGGTACGGGAGCGCGAAGGCGCCACCGAGTTTCTGGGCTACGACACGGAGAGCGCCGAGGGCGTTGTCCGCGCGCTGGTGCGCGAGGGAGCGGAAGTGGAGACCCTGGCCGCCGGCGAACAGGGTCTGGTGGTCCTCAACCAGACGCCGTTCTATGGCGAATCGGGCGGTCAGGTCGGCGACACCGGCGTGATGGTGGGCGAGGGCGTGCGCGCGACCGTGATCGGGACGCAGAAGAAGCTGGGCGACCTGTTCGTCCATGAAGTCCGCGTCAACGAGGGCACGCTCGCGCTCGGCAGCGCCCTGACCCTCGAAGTGGATCACGCCCGTCGCGCCGCCGTGCGGGCCAACCATTCCGCCACCCACCTTCTGCACGAAGCCCTCCGGCGCGTGCTGGGTGACCATGTGGCGCAAAAGGGTTCGCTGGTCGCGCCGGACCGGCTGCGCTTCGATTTCAGCCACCCCAAGCCCATGACCTCCAATGAGGTCGCCGAGGTGGAAGAGATCGTCAACACCTACGTGCTGCGTAACGAGCCGGTCGAGACCCGTCTCATGGGCGTTGATGACGCCATCGCCTCGGGCGCTCGGGCCCTGTTCGGCGAGAAATATGGCGACGAAGTGCGCGTGGTCACCATGGGAACAGACGCTGGCAATGGCGCGCCCTATTCGGTGGAATTGTGCGGCGGTACCCATGTGGCACGCACCGGTGACATCGGGCTCGTCTCGCTGGTATCGGAGGGGGCCGTGGCGGCGGGTGTTCGGCGCATTGAGGCGCTGACCGCGAACGCGGCGCGCCATCATCTCAACACCGCCAATTCCGCCCTGCAGGGCGCCGCCGCGCTTCTGAAGGCGCCGGTGTCCGAGGTGGAAGCCCGGATCGCCACCCTGGTGGAGGAGCGCCGCAAGCTGGAGCGCGACCTTGCCGAAGCGCGCAAGAAGCTTGCCATGGGTGGCGGCGCTGGTGGTCAGGACACCGCCCGGCAGGTGGGCGACGTGAAGCTGCTGGCCAAGCATGTCTCAGGCATTGAGCTGAAGGATCTCAAGAGCCTCGTGGACGAGGGCAAGAAGCAGCTGGGCTCGGGTGTGGTGGCCATCGTCGGAGTGACCGATGACGGAAAAGCCGGCATCGTCGTGGGCGTGACCGCGGACCTGACCGGCCGTTTCGATGCCGTAAGCCTGGTGCGCCGCGGCGCCGAGGCGCTGGGCGGCAAGGGCGGCGGCGGCCGTCCCGACATGGCGCAGGCCGGTGGCCCGGATGGCAGCAAGGCGACCGATGCACTGGCGGCGGTGGAGGCGGCGCTCGCCTCCTGAGGCCGTGTCGCGCTGGGGGCCGGGTGGGGGCAGGCCTCTGGGGCGTGGCGGGGCAGGGGTGCCGTCCCGATTTTGCGTGCCGCGCATGGCGGGCCAGTCGCCGGACGCTGGGATATGCGCGTCCGGACCGTCATATAAGGCACTTGAACCCCGCGGCGGCGGTCGCGATGGCCACCGCCATCCGCGCGGCACAAACGGCGGGTTGACCCAGCAGGCTGGCGCCCAGGGGGGGGCAGGGTTATCAGCCGCGCGGCGATCTCTCTGGACGCGGGCCGAGCTTTGTCGGGATCCGACGGGCTTTGCGACGTCCGTCCCGTTATTGATCCTTGGATCGGGGCGAACTGCGTCCTGTTCGCGCTACATCGCCCGTTGGCATTTGCCAACGGCGCCGGCGCACCTGGTCTGCCGTCGGCTGGTCGTCTGTTCTCCAGGGGGCGCACCGGGCGAACGGGCCGGCATCCGACACGCGGACACCCTGCTTTTCTCACCGACGGCACCACCGGCGAGAGGCGCTTGGTGCAGCCGGGCGCCCGGCGCGAGAGGTGGCTCAGACCGTCGGTGGGCTTCCTTTGAATGCGGAGCTCGAGAATCTGGGGCTCGCAGCACCATTCTTTGGGATCAGAGATGTCGCGCGGCGAGCGAGCGCCCTTTGGGCTCTTCCCTCTCGCGGCCTCCCGCCACATGGCGCACCGTCGCGCTCGGGACCGCCTTGCAGAGAAGGCCCCTGTTTTGCGGGCACAAGTCCACGGCGGTCTCCCGGAATGAGCCTTTCCATGTCCGGCGAAGGCGGCTGAAGCACACTTTGTTCTATGATGGGCAACTGCAGTCTTGGCGTGATGACCAGAATGGCCCGTCTTGAAACCTGCGGATGCCGGGACATAGTAAAAAGCAGCCTGTTGGAAGGACCAACCGGCATGGCATGAGGGCGGTGAAGAGGCCGCGGGCAGACGGGACCTCAGGGAGCGTCAGGTGGAAGGAAGCGTGCGCCGGCGCATTTACGAGATCCTGGAGCGCGAGAACCCGCACGATGGGGTGGCGCGGATGGTCCATGTGGGGCTGGTGGTCCTCATCCTGGCCAATTCTGCCGCCGCAGTGATGGAAACCGTGCCGTCCTTCGATGCGGCGTATCGCCTGCCGCTGCATCTGTTCGAGGCGTTCTCCTTCGGCGTTTTCCTGACGGAGTACCTGCTGCGGCTGTGGGTAGCGCCATTCGATCCGCGCTACAGGGGCCTATCCCATCGTGAGGCGCGCCTGCGCTATGCGGTGACGCCGTTCGCCATCGTCGACCTGCTGTCTGTGTTGCCCTTCGGGCTCGCCTTGTTCGTCCATGCGGACCTGCGCACGCTTGCCCTGCTGCGCCTCGTGCGCTTCCTGAAGCTGGCCCGCTATTCGCCCGGGCTCGCCTCCCTGGGCGAGGCCATTTTCGCGGAGCGTCACGCTTTGCTGGCGTGCGTCGGGATCATCGGCGTGGTGGTGCTATTTGCGGCTTCGCTCATGTATCTCGTCGAGGGCGACGTACAGCCGGACAAGTTCGGTTCCATCCCGCTGGCGGCATGGTGGGCGGTGGTGAGCGTCACGACAGTGGGCTACGGGGATGCGGTGCCGGCCACCCTGGCGGGGCGGATGATCGCCGCGCTCACCATGGTCTCGGGCATGATTCTGCTCGCGCTGCCGGTGGGCATCGTCGCGTCGTCCTTCGCGGCGGTCATCCGGCGGCGGGACTTTGTGGTCACCTGGGGCATGGTGGCGCGGGTGCCGCTCTTCTGCGAGCTGGACGCGGCGGCGATCGGCGAGATTTTGAAGCTGCTCTCCGCCCATACGGCCTATCCCGGCGAGTTGCTGGCACGCCGGGGGGAGGAGGCCCGGTCCATGTTCTTCATCCTCTCCGGCGAGGTCCGGATCGAGCTGCAGGGCGAGCCGCTCTTTCTCGGCGAGGGACACTTTTTCGGCGAGATGGCACTGCTCTCCAAGCGCCGCCGCAGCGCGAACGTGCGCGCCACGCGACGGACTCAGCTTCTGATCCTGGATGCGCGTGACCTTGACGATCTTCTCTCCCGCCGCCCGGCCATGCGCGCCCGCATGGAAGAATTGGCCCGCAAACGCGAGGTGCCGCACGCGCTTCGCCCCACAGGGGACCTGGCCACGGAGGAAATCACCGAGGAAGGAACGGGCACGCCCTTCCATCCTTCACCCGGGGCACCGCCGCGCAGCCGGGAGTGAGCGGGTGCCTCCATGGCCCCGACCGTGCAGGCGCGCGGCGCGGCCTGCCGAGACAGGGGCAAGATGACCGCGCGCGTGCCTCGGCGCGCGAGGTTGGCGCGAACCTTGTCGCTGTCATAGGCCTGGTCGGCGAGAAGCCGGGGCGGCGTGCGCTGATCGCCGGCCAGGGGGGGCGCAGATGCGCGGCAGCCGCAGCGCAGCACATGAAGGATCCCGGACAGGATGCGCCGGTCTTCAACACGCGGCGGACTGCCGGAATGAGGTAAAGGTGGTTCGATCTTCTACCGCTGACCATCAGTGGAACAAAACAAGCGGCTCATGGCCTCTACTCCATCCATGAGCCGATTGAACTACAGGTCATTCGTTGGGTTTAGACCCTAATGCTGATGGTCGTCGTTCCCTTCATGATGCCCGTGGCTGTCCTCTTCCCGCGCGGCGCGGTGATAGTCGGCATCCCGGTCATGATCATAGGCGGCGCCATAGGCCGTCTCGCTCATGCCACGTCGCCAGTAGCCCACGGCTACAAGGTCGCGCGGCTTCATTCCGCGCGGGCCTTTCAGATGGGCGCGGATCTCGCGTGCGGCATCCGATTCCGCTGCGATCCAGGCGGCGACGGATCGGTCTGTGGGCCAGTCGAGGGCGAAGACGGCCTCCTGCAAGAGACGGGTGGTGCCCGCCGCTGCGCCGTTGCGGTGGAGGAAGGTCAGCGCGACGCCGGGCGGGCGGGGCAGGTCCTGTTCCTCTTCGGGACCCGGAAGCTCGATAAAGGCCGCGCCGCGGGCCTCGTCCGGCAGCCGCCCCAGATGGGCGGCGATGGAAGGCAGGGCGCTGTGGTCGCCCGCGAACAGATGAAACCCGGCGGCGGGGAGCCCACGGCCACCCGGTCCGCCAATGCCCAGGAGGTCGCCGGGCTCGGCGGTCTGTGCGAAGGCGGAGGCGACGCCGCCCGCCCCATGCAGCACGAAATCCACATGGAGTTCCCCGCGCGCCCGGTCGAGCGCCCGCACGGAATAGGTGCGCACGATGGGTCGGTCGGGATCCGCCGGCCAGATCGGGCGGCCGTCGGCGCCTTCCGTGGGCCAACACGGTGGGCGGGTGCGGGACGGGGGCAGCAGCAGCTTGAGGTTCGGTCCCTCGCCGATCCCCTCGATTTCCGGACCGCCCAGCACCAGGCGCTGCATGCGCGGCGTGATGCGCGCGGTGCGCAAGACCCGCAGCACCCGCATGCCCCGGTGGCGCCGTGGCCCGGCCTGCGTCATTTCAGCGGCCTCCATGGCCAATCCTCCCTGCCGTATCTGAAGTGGCCTCTTCCGCGAGCGGGCCATCCACCACCACTTGAACCGTGCCCCGAGAACAGGCCTCCACCCGGCCGCTCACCCCATAGACACGCGCCAGAACGTCAGACGTGATGGCCTCGGCCGGAGTGCCCTGCGCGGCCAGGGCGCCCTGCTGGAGCACCACCACCTGATCGGCATAACGGGCCGCCAGGGTCAGGTCATGGAGCACCGCCACCACCACCCGTCCTTCTTCCGCCAGCTGCTTCAGGAAGCCCATCACCACGGCCTGATGGCGCAGGTCGAGGGCGCTGGTGGGTTCGTCCAGCAGCAGCACGCGGGGTTCGCGCACCACGGCCTGTGCGAGGCTCGCCAACTGGCGCTGGCCTCCGGAGAGCCGGTCCAGCGGCTCCAGGGCCAGAGGCGTGATGCCGAGCCGGTCCAGCATGCCGACAGCGCGCGCCCGCGCGGCCTTGCCGTCAAGCGGGGCGCGCAGCGGCGCGGCGCGCAATGCGCCGATGACGGTCTCGATCACGGTGAGGGCGACGCCGGGCGGCAGCGCCTGTGGCATGAAGCCGAGATGAGCGGCCCGCTCTTCGCGCGGCAGAGCGGTCAGGTCGAGCGGTCCGAGTTGCAGGGATCCCTTCATGGGCAGCAGACCCGCCAGCGCCTTGAGAAGCGTCGACTTGCCCGCCGCGTTCGGCCCCACGAGGGCTGTCAGCGTGCCGGCTTCAAGGGGCGCGAGGGAGAGATCACGGATGACGGGCCGCCGGCCATAGCCGGCATTCGCGCCCGAAAGACGCAGAGCCGGTCCACTCATGACCGCCCCCTGACACCCAGCACAAGGATGAGAAACACCGGCACACCGATCAGCGCCGTGACGATGCCCACGGGCAGCACGGCGCCGGGCACCGCCAGCTTGCTCGCGGCGGCGGCCAGCGAAAGGACGAGGGCGCCGGTGAGGGCGCTGGCCGGCAGGAAGAGGCGATGATCTTCCCCCACCATCAGCCGCGCCATGTGGGGCGCGACCAGCCCCACGAAGCCGATGATTCCGACGAAGGCCACCGCCGCTGCCGTCAGCAGGCTGATGCGCACCAAAGACCACAGGCGCAGCCGTGCCACGGGGATCCCGAAGCTCTCTGCACGCTCCGCCCCGAGGCGAAGGGCCGTGAGCCGCCAAGCGGCGCGCAGCGAGAAGGGCGCGGTCGCCGCGACGACAGCGGCGACGAGGGCGACCGTGTCCAGCCGCGCGCGCCCCAGGCTTCCCAAGGTCCAGAACACCAATTGCTGAAGCGCCTGCTCGCTGGCGATAAATTGCAGCAGGCCCACCAGCGCATTGAAGGAGAAGAAGAGCGCGATGCCGAACAGCACCACGCTCTCGCTCCCCGCACCCCGCAGGCGCGCGAGGGCCTGGATCAGCAGCACCGAGGCGAAGGCGAACACGAAGGCATTGGCCGAAATGATCCAGGCGGCGGGAACGCCGGGCAGGCCAATGCCGGCAACGATGGCGAGCGCGGCGCCGAACACGGCTGCCGACGAGGTGCCGAGCGTCAGCGGGCTGGCCAGCGGATTGTTGAGCACGGTCTGCATTTCCGCCCCGGCCAGCGCCAGGGCCATGCCCACCATCACCGCCATCAGCGCCTGCGGCAGGCGCAGGTCGCGGACGATGACGAGGGTGGCGCGCGGCGTCGCCTCGGGCTGGAAAAGCGCACGGGTGGCATCCTGCAGTCCAAGGCCCGAGGGGCCGCTGGCCAGATCGAGCGCGAAGGCGGCGAGCGCGGCACAGGCCAGGAGGCCGAGCAGCAGCACACGGCGCCGCATGAGGCGCCGATAGCCGGCGAGCGCGACCTCGGCGCGGGCGGAGAGGGCGGGTGCTTCGGCCGTGGGGGTCATGGCTTCAGGTCAACCCAATAGGTGCCGGTGAACGGCACGGCGAGGAAACGGGCATTGATTTCGGCGAGCGTGGCATTGGGGTCGAGGTCGGGGAACAGGTCGGGATGGATCCACTTCGCCAGCGCCTCTGCCACCAGGACATTGAGCGGCAGGTTCACCAGATTGTGGAAGAGGCCGTGGACATTCCCCGTCTTCACCGCCTGGAGTTCGGCAATACCCGGTCGCGTCAGGATGGCCGCGAGGCTCGCGCGGGCCTCTTCAGCCGTGAAGCCGGGGCCGAGGACGAGGCCGCCGGTGCCCTTCAGGTGCGGCCCTCCGGTGGCCACATAGACGGATGGGTCCTGCTGCAGCACATATTCGAGGCTGAGGCGGCCATGGGTGCCGGCAATCACGTCGGCCGCGATATTGGCACCGCCGGCAAAAGTGATGAAATCACCGATGCTGCCGCGTCCCGGACTGTTGCAGCACTCGCCCGATCCGCCGGCATGGGTCTCCATGAGCACCTTCGGATGCACAAGGCCGGGCCGCGCGAGCCGATCGGAGATGCGCTTCATCCGTCCCGCGTAGAAGTCGGCATAGGCCTGCGCTGCCTCTTCCCGGCCCAGCGCCTGTCCCAGGATTTTCAGGCTGGGCACGGTGTTCTCGAAGGGATGCGCGAAGAAGTCGACGAAGATCACCGGCACGCCGGCGGCCTCGAACTGTCGGACCATCTCGGCGGGCCGCCCGGCTCCGAGCCGGCCGCTCAGCACCACCAGGTCCGGGCCGAGCGCCAGGGTCTTCTCCACCGAGAAGCTCTCGTCCGAACCCTCGCCGACGATCGCGATGTCGTCCGCCTTCGGAAACTTGGCGCGCACCAAGCGATAGGTGGAGGGGTCCCGCCGACGCAGGTCCGCCGACCAGCCGGCGACGAGGCTCACGGGATCGGGGCTGATGAGGGCCAGCGCCACGATCTGCCGTCCCTCGGCCAGCACGATGCGCCGCGCCGGCGCGGGCAAGGTCACCTGCCGGCCGACAATGTCGGTCAGCGTCACGGGGGTCGCCCGCGCGCCTTCGGGGGCAAGGAGCGCCAGAAGGGTGAGGGCGGAGAAGAGGATGAGATGCGGCAAGCGGGTCATACCGGGGCCTCCGCGAGGGCAAACGGCACCGCGCGGGACAGCGCCCGCGGCACCATGGAGGCGTGGCCTTCCCCCTCGAACAGATGAAAATGCACAGACAGATGGTCTGGGTTCTCGGCGGCGAGGCGTTCAGCAAGGGTCTGCGCCGCCTCCACCACCTGCCGCTCTGCCAGGATGGCGCGGCGCTCGGGCGTCAGGCGCGCAGCATCCTCCGGACGGGGCCATCCCCGCTCAAGGCCACCGGCGGCGAGGAGGAGATGCCGGCTCGGGAGGGGCCCGAGGCGCGCCGGTAATCCCGCCGCGCCGATCTCCACCGCCGCCGGTGCCCACCAGAGGGAGGGTGAGGCGGCCACATAGCGCGCGAACAGTTCGGGCCGCTCGAACAGAGTAGTGAGCGTGAACAGGCCACCCAGGGAATGGCCGATGAGGGTGCGCCGCGTCGGCGAAAGCGGCAGGCGGGCGGCGAGGGCGGCCATCAACTCGGCGAGGACATCCAGCACCAAAGCAACGCCGGGCGAGGCATAGTCGATGGCGCGCGCTGCGGGGTCGAACAGGGCGTCCGTGTCATGGCCAATGCCCAGCACAACGGGCTCGCGCACGTCCGGCGGGTCCGGTCTTACGCACTGTAGCCGTGTCGTTTCGACCAGGGTGGCGAACATGGCATTGGCATCGGTGACGACCACGAGGGGATGCCCCTCCTCATTCATGCGCTCCGGCCAGGCCAGGTCGAAGCGCAGCATGCGGCCGCCCCGCTCCTGCCGCCAGCGCAAGGTGCGCGGCAGGTGGCAGGGCTCGACCGCGCCACCCAAGGCGAGGTCGCGCACATCGGGGGGTCGTGTGGCCCCCACGCGGGGGGCTGTGGTGAGGCTCTGGCTCAATAGGTCGCGCTCACCTTCAGCCAATAGGCGCGGGGCTCGCCGTAGAAGTTGAAGAGCGAGGTGGAGCCCACGCGGGTATAATAGACCTCGTCGAAGATGTTGGTGGCGGTCAGCGTCGCCTGGAAGTGCTCGTTGAACTTGTAGCCGATCTGCGCGTCCACGGTGGTGTAGGCCGGCGCGGTCAATGTCACGCCTCCGGACGTGGTGTAGAAACTCGACAAATGCTTGACGCCCGCGCCGACGCTCAGGCCCTTGAGCCTGGGATCCTGGAATTCGTACTTGGTCCACAGGTTGAAATTGTTGCGCGGCGTATAGGTGCTGAAGCCGCTGGCCAATTGGGCGGCGGTGGCGGTGAGATATTCGGTCTCGGTGTAGGTATAGCCGGCATAGACCTCCCAGCCCGGCGCGAGGCGGCCGCTGACCTCCAGCTCATAGCCGGACACCTGCGTCTCGCCGGCGGCCACATAGACGTTCGCGGTGGAGGTGGCCAGGGCGCGATTATTGTCACGGATCAGGAACATGGCGGCGGAGGCATTGAGCGCGCCGTCAAAGAAGGAGCCCTTCAGGCCCCCCTCATACTGAAAGCCCTGGCGCGGCGGCAGCGCGTTGCCGCTGGCATCCACCTCGAATTGGGGGGTGAAGGTGTCGGTGTAGCTCACATAGGCGGAGATGTTCTTGGTCAGCTCCACCACGAGGCCGGCATAGGGCACAAACTCCGCATCGATATTGATGGGCGCGTTCGTGGTCGTGATGCCTCCGGTGGAGGTGTTCACCGTGGTGACGGTCGAGGTGTTGTCATACCAGGCGAAGCGCCCGCCGAGCAGCACCGTCACCTGCTCCAGCGGCTTCAGATTGGCCTGGCCATAGACGCCGTACTGGGTGGGGTCTGTCAGCGTCTGGCGATTGTAGAGGGTAGTGGGGTTGGGCACCGCATAGGGATTGAAGGCGTAGATGTTGTAGGTGCCCGACAGGGAGGTGGAGGTGGGTGCCAGCAGGTTGGTGTCCACGCTCTGAAAGGCAAGGCCCGCGGTGATCTGCTGGGTCTGGCCCAAGGCCTGGAACGGCATGGTCACATGGGTGTCGGCGGAGAGCGACGTCTCCCAGTATTTCGCCGCCGTGTATTGCATGGAGAAATTGCCGTAGGTCTTGGCGGCCGTGGAGACTGCGCTGCCACCATAGGCGTAGCGATAATCCACGTAGCGGTCCGAATAGCGCACCGAGGCCTTGGCCTCGCCGCCATTGTCGAACGCGTGCGTCAGCTCGGCCACATAGTCGGTGGTGTCGTTGTGGAACGTGTTCCAATAGGCGCCCACGAAGGTGCTGCGCGGCACGTTCAGCAATTGGCCGACGCCGCCCCCCGCATTGATGGCGGGCAGGCCGTTGAAGGGCAGCATGTCCCGCTCCTGGTGCCAGGCATAGAGCGAGAGGGTGGTGTTCTCCGTCAGGTCAAAGGAGAGCGTGCCGTAGCCGACCCAGACCTTGTTCTCGTTATAGTCGACGAAGCTGTCGGCATTCTGATAGGCGGCCACCACGCGCCCGCGCACCGTTCCCGCCTCATTCAGCTTGCCGCCTGCATCCACCTGCGCCCGGCCATAGTCCCAAGACCCGCCCGTCACTTCCCCGTTGATGAAATAGTTGGCGGTGGCCGGCTTCAGGATGCCGTTGATGATGCCGGAGGGGCCGGAATTGCCGCCCGCGCCGGTGCCGCCATAGAACAGGCCGGCGGGGCCCTTCAGCACGTCGAGCCGGTCGAAGATGGCAAGGTCGGGCTGCGTGCCATAGATGCTGGAGAGCGGGGCGGAGAGGCCGTTCACCAGCATCTGGTCGATCTCGTAGCCGCGCGAGAAGATGGAGGAGCGGCCAACATCGTTCTGAAGGATCACCATGCCGGTGGTCCGCTGCATGGCCTCTTCCAGCTGGGTGAAGTTCTGGTCGGCGATGCGCTGGCTGGTCACCGTGCTCACCGACTGGGGAATGTCCTTCCAAAGGGTCGGGGCGCCGACGCCGGTGCTGGTCATCGCCGCCGTATAGGTGTCCTTGCCCTCGGTGAGCACCGATTGGGTCTCCGCCTGAACCGAGATGGTGTCGAGTGCGATGGCACCGGCCTGCGCGTTTGCCTCCTGCGCCCGGACCGCTGCCAAAGGCGTGAGCGTGGCCACCGACATGGTTCCCGCCAGGAGCAGAGCGCGGCGCGCTTTCGGCGCGAAGGCGAGGCGCGCGCAGAAGACATCGCGGGGGAGCATGAAAGGGGTCATGGCAATGGTCCGAATCCGTTTTCCCCGGCTGTGGGGACTGGACTCGTTTTTACGGGAGGCACTTGCGCCACCACCAGAATGAATCCGTTTGCGCTATCGTATATTACGTTTGAGAAATCGCAATTTCATTAGAACAGACACATCAACAGAGCCGATCATACGGTTTCCATCTGTTGCTGCAAGCTGTGGGGTGGCTTATTTGGAATAATACTAATTTGAGTGCGTGCGCGTTATATTGACAAGCGCACCGCAGTGACGCTCTCTCATCCCATGACCCATGGGCGAGACGAGGCAAATCCGGCTTCCCGGCGTGGCGAGACGGGCGAGGGGCCAGCGCGGCCGCGTATGCCTTTCGTCAGCCAGGGCGACATTGCCCGCGCATCTGCCTTGTGCGGTACGCGCTTTGCCGTCCTCGCACCGGACCTGTGCGATGAGGGAGCGGCGGCCTTGCGGGGCCGCTATCAGATGCTGCGGCTGCGATCCGGCCTGACCCTCCATTCCACCGACGCCTTCGACATGCACGATCTGACCACCCAGCTCGAGCATAAGGAGGGTCTGACCATCTCCCTGTTTCTCGACGGCATGGCCGACGTGGAACTGGGCGGCCGACGCTTCCTGCTGGGGCCGGGGGCTACGGGAGGAACCCTCGAAGGGGCGGTGATTGCACGGGCCGAGCCGCATCTCTTCCGCCGCCAGGGCCGGCGCGGCACCCGTGTCCGCAAGGTGAATGTCTCCCTGCCGCTGGATTGGGTGGAGGGGGATGGCCTCGACGGGTTGGGGGGCCAGAAGAAGGTGCGCACGTTCAGCCGCGATCACCTGGCCCATGTCCGCTTCCGCCCCTCCGCGCGGCTGGTGTCGCTGGCCGAGCAGGTGCTGCGCCCCACAGTCCACGGGCCCCTGCTTCATGCCCTGCAGTTGGAAAGCCGTGCGCTGGACATGGCCGCAGAGGCGCTGGCCGAGATCGCGGCGGTTGAGACGCGGCCGGCCGAGGGCACCGTGCTGCCCCGCGACCAGCGCCGCATGTGGGAGGTGCACGACTTCCTGGAGTCACGGCTCGATGGCGACCTCACCCTTGAGGATGTGGCGCGCGCCGCCGGCATGAGCGCCAATTCGCTTCAGCGCCTGTTCCGCTCGGTCTTCGGCATGACCGTGTTCGAATATGTGCGCCGTCGGAAGCTGGAGCGCGCCCGCCATGCCCTGGAGGAGGACGGCCTCACCGTGGCGCAGGCAGCCTTTCTGGCGGGCTACAATTCCTCCGCCAATTTCGCCACCGCCTTCCGCCGGGCCTTCGGCATGCCGCCCAAGAGCGTGCGGCGAAAGGGCGGCTGAGGGCGTGCCCTACGCCTGACCTTAGTGCCAGAAGCTGGGCGGGCCGGCGACGCCGAGGCCGGTGCGGGTGGCCTCGAAATCCAGCACCGTGTCCGGCGGCACGTTGGCCACATTCACATCCGGCCCGAAGCTGCGCACCAGCAGCTTCTTCAGGCTCTCGATGTCGCAGGCGCGCACGCCGGCAATCCAGGGGCCGGGCAATTCGAACATCAGCTTTGCTGGATCGATGCCCGCATGGAGGGCGGCCAGCATGTCCTCGTCGGCGACGCCGTCCACCACCAGCTCGGCCGCCTCCACCAGCACCAGCTCGGCGCCCTCGGCGAGGCAGATCTGGGCCTGGCTCACCATCTCGGCCGCCGTGGTGCGGCGATCCTTGGCGCCCACTTCCGCGAAGACGGACAGCCCCGCCGCCCGCGCCGCACGGATCTGGCCGGCCCGCTCGGCATCGGTGAGGGGGACCACATTGTCGGAGATTTCGATGGTGGCAAAGCCCAGCCGCAAGGCTTCCGCATAGAAGCCGGGCAGCGCGTCCGCGCCCAGGGTGGCGAAGACATATTCGTGGAACTGGCCGCCGATGAAGGGGCGCACGCCGGCGTCCCTGTAGGTGGCGAGCTTTTCCTTAAGGACAGCCTCGCCATAGAGCCGGGCGGTGCCGGTCTTGATCTTGGCGAGGTCCATATAAGCCCCGGACGTCGCCAGGATGTCGCGCACCGCGCCAAGGCCGAGTCCCTGGTCGATCATCATGGTCAGCCCCGTGCGCCGGGGCTTTTCAAGGCTCCGGCCGGGGGCGAGGGGGACGAAGGCGAAGGGCGCGCTCACCGCTCCGTCTCCGGAATGAGATAGATGGGGCTCGACCAGGCCCGATGCCCGTCCTCGAACGTGGCGGCCACCAGGATGCGCCGCTCCGTGCCGGCTTCGAGGGCAATGTCGCGCTCCAGCACCAGCGACAGATGGGGATTTTCATCCGGCAGGCGATAGACGGCGAGGGCGCGCTCCAGCTTGCCGCAATCCATCGTGGTGGGCTCGGCGGCAATGTCCGCGATCGCCAGGTCCAGCGTGCCGTTGGGCGTGGTGACGGTGAGCCGGCCGGACTCGGCATCGGCCAGCTCCAGCTCGACGCCGGCGAAATTGCCCGTGGTCACCGACTGCCAGGCGACGCTGTGGCCTTCGATCTTCAACGGCTTGTCGGGGTTGTAGAAATTGATGGGCTTGGCGGAGACGATCATGTTGCCCGAAACCTCCAGGGCACCGTCCCACACGCTCTGGCGGAAGCGGCCGCGATATTCGGCGCCCGACCAGATCACCACGATCCGCCGGCCGCCTTTGGCATCGCCATAGGGCCGGATGGTCTCGATCACCTGCGTGCCGTCCCGGATTTCCAGGGCGACGAGCGGGCTCGGGGCTTCCAGGCGCAGACTGAGGCGCGCGGTACCCGCCCGGGTGGCGACGATGTCGCCCATGAGGGCGCTGGTCGCCGGCTCGCCCTCGGCTTCGGGCAAGGACGGGTCGTCGCCATAGACAAGGCTGCCCTCCGGCAACTGGATGCGCATGTCGAGATCAAGCCGCGATCCGGTGGTGCCGTAATGATGGCGGGCCTTCATGGCCTCGAACAGGGCCGGCCGGTCGAAGCGCGGCGCGAGGAAGCAGGTGAGGCCCCCCAATGCGCCGAACATGGAGGCGCCGGGGGCCTCGGCACCGGGGCGGCCCTTATGGCCGTCGGAATTGCAGACCACACCCACCCGATAGCCGCGCTCGAAGGCATCCGCCAGCAGCCATTCGAACGTCCCCCAGGAGGAATGCACCTCCACCGCGCGCTCGATCCGCACGTCGTGCGCGTAATGGATGTCCGCATAGCGCCCGCCGCAATGGGCCCAGCAGACCGGGTCATCGCCCGAGGCGCCGAGGTCGCGGAACAAAGCCCGGGCGTCGATGGCGTCGGTGGTCTCATCCGAGCGGTCCGGCACCAGCGCGTGGGAGGAGCGGCGGATGGTGCCGTCCTCGCGAGGGAAGAAGACGTTACGGTCCCCGCCGAGGCCCGTATTGCCGGACCATTCATAGCCGGGAACGGTGATGAAGCGGCCGGGCGCGTTGAAGGTGCCCATCAGCCGGTTCAGCTCGGCCCAGAAGTCCAGCGTGATCTGGAAGTCGTTGCCCTGGTGGCCCACCGCGTCCAGGAAGGCCACGTCGCGGGCAAAGCACATGTAATCGTGCGCGGAGGAGGAGCCGATGGTTTCCCCGCTCTGGGCGTGGAGGTCCGCCCACAGGCGCAGGAGGCCGTCTGCGGGCGCCACCACGGCGGGGTTGGAGGTGGCGAGCACCGCGCCCGCCTCGTCCTTCAGGCGAATGCGCACCACGCCTTCACCGGCGGTGAGGGGCTCGACGCGCAAAGAGGGGGTCGCCTGCGCGAGGCCGATGTCAGCCGGCAGGCCCTCCACCGCACCGTCCGCCTCCAGCAGGAGGCGGCGGCCGGAGAGATCCGCCGGATTGCCCCAGCGGTCCTCGGCCCGGATGCCCAGCGCGAAGGGCGCGCCCGGCGCGACGCGGGTGGGCAGCACGAGGGCGTAGGTTTCCACCGGCCCCGCCACGATGGCGAAGGTGGGCTGGTCGGGCACGCGCACATAATGGCCGCAGGCGATGGGGTCCACCAGCACCTGGAACTCGTGGAAGGGGTCCGCGAAGGTCTGGAGGCGGAAGCCGGGCGAGCCGCCGGCCGGATCGCCGAAGCTTACCGTGATGGTGTCGCCTTCCTTCAGATATCCCTTCACCACCCGGATCACGAGTGTCCGGTCGAAGGGGCGCACATTCAGCTTGTAGTCGAAGCGCGCATCCAGCACCGCGCCATTGCTGGCGCTGATGGAGACGTAATTGGCGCCCGCCGGATCGGTAAATTGCGGCTGGCCCTGGTCGGTGGCGAAGCGGAAGCACACGCGCAGCGTGCCCGTATCGTCGATGCCGTAATGGCCGGCGGTATAGGTGAGCGTGATGTGCTGATAGGAGCCGGCCGGGAAGGGGCCGGCGGGGGAGAGCGTCACGCGGCCGGCCCGCTCGGGGGCGATGGAGGGCGGCTCGGGCACCCAATTGGGGCGGGCGCGGACCGGGGCTGTGCCGGTGTCCGACGGGTTGGAGAGGATCATCTCTGCATTCCCCATTTGCGCACGGTGTGGATTTCCAGCGTGCGGAAGACGAGCCCCTCGATGGCGAGACCGATCAGGATCACCATGAGCAGGCCGGCAAATACGTAAGGTGTCTCAAGCGAGTTGCGGTTCTCGAAGATGAACCAGCCAAGGCCGCCCGAGCGGGAGGAGGCGCCGAACACCAGTTCGGCGGCGATCAGCGTGCGCCAGGCAAAGGCCCAGCCGATCTTGAGGCCCGACACGATGGAGGGCAGCGCCGCCGGGATGAGGATGCCGAAAATGTAGCGCAGCCCCTTCAGGCCGAAGGTCTGGCCGGCCATGCGCATGGTTTCGCTCACCGACTGGAAACCGGAATGGGTGTTGAGCGCCACCGCCCACAGCACCGAATGCACGATGACGAAGACGATGGAGGGCATGCCGAGCCCGAACCACAACAGCGCCAACGGCAGAAGCGCGATGGCCGGCAACGGGTTGAACATGGCGGTGAGCGTGGAGAGCAGGTCGTTGCCGAACCGCGTGGAGGCGGAGAGCGACACCAGCAGGCCGGCGAGGCCGACGCCGATCACATAGCCAATCACCAGCACTTTCAGCGAATAGAGCGTGCGCTCCAGGAGCGTGCCGTGCACCAGTGCATCCCACAGCGCGGCAACCGTGGCGCTGAAGGTGGGGAACATCAGCTCGTTGTTGAGCATGACCGCATAGATCTGCCAGGCGGCGCCCAGCGCAACCAGGAGCAGGAGGCGCCGGAAGAAGGCGTTCTGTCCCAGCCGCTCCGCCAATGTGAGCTGGCGCTGGATCTCACCGATGGTGCCCAGCGTCTCCGGCGTGCGCTCATATTCGGGCCGGGCGGGCGGATCGCCGCGCAGGGGAAGGACCTCGCTCATCAGTGGGCCTCCTCAGCAGCGGCATGGCCGAACAGCATGGCTTCGATCCGGTTCTGCAGGGCCACGAAGCGGGGCGAGCCCATCTCCTCGAAGCCAAGGCCAGTGGCGTCCAGCTCGGCGCGTACCTGTCCGGGATGGGGGGAGAGGACGAGGATGCGGGTGCCCACGATCAGGGCCTCCTCAATGGAATGGGTGACGAACAGGAGAGTGAATCGCGTCTCGTCCCACAGGCGAAGCAATTCCGCCTGCATGGTGCGGCGGGTAAGGGCATCGAGCGCCGCGAACGGCTCGTCCATGAGCAGAACGTCGGGCTCCATGGCCATGGCCCGGGCGATGGCCACGCGCTGCTTCATGCCGCCGGAGAGCATGTGGGGATGGGCATCGGCAAAGCGCGTGAGGCCGATCTTGTCCAGATAGCCGCGCACCCGGCGCTCTATGTCGGCGGCGGGAAAGCGGCCGGTGCATTTGAGCGGATAGGCCACGTTCTCGAACACGCTTTTCCAGGGCAGCAGCTGGTCGAACTCCTGGAACACCATCATGCGGTCGGGGCCGGGGCCCTTGATCTCCCGCCCATTGAGGCGGATGCGCCCTTCCACCGGCGGCAGGAAGCCGGCCACCGATTTCAACAGCGAGGACTTGCCGCATCCCGACGGGCCGAGCAGCACGAAGCGGTCGCCGGGATGGACCTTGAAGGAGACCCGCCAGGTGGCGGTCACCAGATGATCGCGGGTGCGATATTGGAGCGACACATCGTCAGCGGTCAGGACCGGCTGTGCGGGGTCGCGGGCGGGGGCAAGGCTCATGGGGCGCTTATCCCTATTTGGCGTGAGAACCGACCAGCAGGGTCGGCCCGTCCACGCGCGCCGGCAAGCGCCCCGTGGGGAGGCTGCCGAGGATGGGGGAGAGGGTCCAGGGGGCGTCGAGGGGCACGATGTGAAGGGCCTCCGGCAGGCGCACGGCGAACTCGGCCGGGATCTCCAGCGATGTCCCCGGTGACGGCAGGAGGATGGCGGCGACCATGCCCGTGCTGTCCAGCATCAGGACACGGCCGCCGGCTGGGGTGCTCGCCGTCAGGGCAGGAGACGAGACTCCATCGCAGGGCAGGAAAGCCGCCAGCGCTTCCACCGCAAGGCCGGCGGGGCGCAGGTTGCAGCGGCGGTCCACAAGGCCATGGCGCACGAAATAGCCCCGGTCCAGATCCATGAAGGGATCGAACATGACGGTGAGGGCGGGAAAAGCGAGGGCGCAGGCATAGGCCTCCGCCGCCGCCGCCAGGATCGCACCGTCATCGGTGACATTGGTGGCGGGGTTGTTGGCGGCCACGCGAAGGTTGAGGTCCACCGACAGGCCGTTGGCCTTCGACCAGGTGTCCAGCATTGCGGCGAGGGTGACGAAATCGGCGCCAAGGCCCGCCCGCACCACCACGCCGTCAATGCCAGTGAGGCCACCCGCTACAAGCTCCTCGATCTCCGGCAACTGGTCCGGCCGGAAGCCGTGGGAGACGAACAATTCGATCTTCGACCCAACCTTCGCCTCATCCGCCGAGGTGGCGACGCGGGCGAGCGTCACGGGCCGGGCGAAGTCGGAGCGGAAGGCAGAGAGCGCGGGGGCGGAAGGCAGGATCGCCTCAAAGGGCAGCACGCACTCGAAGCGGTCCACCAGCCCCGCATGTTCGATGAGGGCGGCACGGGCCGCGCCCGCGGGCACGCCGAAGCCGGAGACGGTGAAGCGATGGCCGATGGCGACGAGGTCCGCCATGCGGGCGCGGGAGACGGGGTCCATCAGATCGTCCAGCGGCACGCGGGCATGGTTGACGCCCAGGCGCCAGAGCGCGGCGATGGGATAATCGTTGCGTGCCTGCTTGCGCACGAACTCATCCATGGGGCCGTTCTGCGGCAGGGTGACGGTCTCGGCCCAGGGGTGGCGCAGGAAGACGCCGATGGGCGCGCCGCCGCTTTTCTTGGGGTGGGGCAGGGGGGCGGTGGAGCGCACGGCGATGGGCGCCTGCTGCTCGGCTTCCGCGATCTCCGCGCCATAGCTGCGCAGATAGTGCACCACATGGCCGTCGGAATGGACGTCGATCATGGCGAAGCCGAGCTTCTCGGCATCGTCGCGGCCATTCTCGGCCGCCGCCTCGATGCGGAACATTTCCGAATAGTCCTGCCGCACGAAGGACGTGGCGGGCATGACGTAGAATTCGGTGTCGTCCAGCCGATGATAGAAGATGTTGTGTACGTGGCCGGCGAAGACCGCTTCCACCTGATTGGCGCGGAAGAGGGAAAGAAGATCCGAGCGGGCGGGCTCGTCTATATTGTCATAGGTGCTGGGCTCATTGGGCCCGAGCAGGAACAGGGGATAGTGGAGGAAGACGAAGATGCGCCGGCCTTTGGCCTCTGCGAGCGCCCCTTCCAGCCATGCGCGCTGCTCCGCCTCGCGTGGCAGGCCGGAATTCAGGATGGGCGTGTTGAGCAGGATGAAGCGGATGCCGTCCTGGTCGAAGGCCCGCCAGCCGGGGCCGAAATTCTTCTCATGGATGTCGATCCAGCTTTCCCGCACCCCCTTGGCCGGCATGGCGCGGTTGGGCTTGTCGCCGATGTCGTGATTGCCCGGCAGCACATGCATGCGGTTGTGGTGCTGACGGAACACGTCCTGCATCAGCGCCACCGCCGCATCGAAGGTGGGCAGTTCGGGCACCGGGTGCACCAGATCGCCCAGATGGATGACGAACTTGGGCTCGTAGCGGGCGATCTCGCGGGCGATGAAGCGCGCGCGGCGGGTGGCCTTCTCGTTCACCTTCCAGGGCGCGGACTGGTCGCCGCTCTCGGGCTTCACATGGGTATCGCCCACGAGGGCGAAGGAGAAGAGCAGGGTTTCGGGAGACGGCATCGGTCACTCGGCAGGTTGGGGACGGGGCTGCGGGCGGACGCAAGGGGCCGTCCGCGGCGAGGGCACCGCGATGAGGAGCGTGACAAGGTGAAGAGGCGCGGGCGGGCGGCCCGCGCCGGTCGAGCGATCCGAAAGGTCAGTTGCCCTTTTCGGAATGCACGGTCTCGAAGAAATAGTCCTTCCAGGACGTCGGCTTCTGCTTCAGCGCGCCGGTGCGATACATGAAGTCAGCGATCTTCATGCTTTCCTTCGGGTAGATGTCAAAGTCGTATTCGGGGGAGGACAGGATCTGTTCGACGATGGCCCGGTCGGTCTTGTCGCCGGTGACGGCGTAATATTTGTCGATGGAGCCCTTCAGGTCGGTCTTGATGAGGTCCACCGCGCGCCGCTGGGCGGCCATGAAGGCTTCCACGAGCTTGGGATTGTTCTTCACAAAGTCCGACTTGGCATAGATGACGGAGAGGGTGGCGGGGCCGCCCTGGATCTGGAAGGAATCCGCCACCTTGGTGATGCCCGGCACCTTCAGCGCCCGCTCCTGGAACGGGGAGGAGGCCATATAGCCGGTGATGCCGCCCGCCTTGGAGGTGAGCGCCGCATAGGCTTCCGGATGGGCCATGGCCACCTGGATATTGTCCAATTCCCCCGATTTGCCCGGCCCGAACGCCTGCTCCACGCCCATTGCCAGCACGATGGCCTGGATGGACACCTTGATGCTCGGCAAGGCGATCCGGTCGTTGGGGCCGAAATCCTTGATGGACTTGATGTTCGGATTGTTCGTGAGCAGGTACATGGGCGAGGCGTTGATGGCCGAGAGGCCCTTCACCCCGTAATTCTTCGAGGTCTTGTCCCACAAGGTCAGCATGGGGGCGAGGCCGGCCGAGGCGATCTGCACGGAATCGGACAGCAGCGCATCATTGAGCGGTCCGCCGCCGCCAAGGCGGGCATATTCGACGGTCACGTCGACGCCACGCTTCTTGGCCTCTTCTTCCCACAGCTTGTCGCTCTGCATGACGATCAGCGGCAGGTAGGGCAGGCCGATCTGGGTGGCGACGCGCACATTGCTCATCTCCGCCCGCACTGGCGCGGCGAAGCTGAAGACGGCGGCCGCCGCGATGGCAGCAAGGCGCAAATGTCGTGATTTTTGCATGGACCATATCCCTCTGGCTGGGCCCGGCCTGGGACGGCCGGGGGGAGCGCCGGTTGCGGTCGTCTTCCCTCTGTGTCTGGGAAAGATGCTATGGTATGGTCAACCAGCAGACAAGATTAATTCATGGGCAAGGTGCCTTTTCTTCGGTCGCCGTCAGCGCGCAGATGCGCCCAGCAAATGGGCTTCGTCTGCGTCCCCGGAAGGACTAGACAGATCGGCTCCACATGCGGCGAGATCGAGTGAAGCGGAGATGGGTCTGGTGGACAGCGCGGCGATGGGCCTGAACGGGGACGTGCATGATGGTGAGGAGGCGCGCCGGCGCCTGCGCACGTCTGCCCTGCCGCTCTATGTGGCCCTCTCCAATCTGCTGCGCGCCGAGATCGAGGAGGGCCGCTGGCCGCCCGGCACACAATTGCCAACCCTTGAACAATTGTCCGAAATGTATGGCATGGCCCGCGTCACGGTCCGCCAGGCGCTGGGCGTTTTGGCGGATGACGGGCTGATCGATCGGGTGCAGGGGAAGGGCACCTTCGTCGCCGACGTGGTGACACCCCGCAAGACCATTCACCTGGATTCCAGCTGGGACAATTTCCTTCAGATGCTGGACGGCAACCTGCCCCAGGCGCTGACGGTGGAGGCGGATGTATCCTTACCCGCGCTGCGCCCGGAGGAGGGGGAAGCAGCCCCCTCCTATCGCTATATGCGCCGCGTCCACCGGGTGGGAAACCAGCCTTATTGCGTAATCGACCTCTATCTCGACAATGCCTGCTATGCGCTGGCACCGGAGGCGTTCGACCAGGCCATGGTCATCGCCGTGCTCGGTCGCCTTGGCCAGCCCAAGGTGAAGAAGATGACCCAGTCCTTCCGCATCCTGGCGGCGGACCTCACGGTTGCCCGCCTGCTCGACTTGCCCGTGGGGGCACCCGTGGGCGAGGTGCGGCGTGTCATCACGGACAAGGCCGGCCACGTGCTTTATCTCGGCATTGGCCAGTATCGCGGCGACCTGGTGGTGTTCAACACCACCCTTGAGGTCCCCGACACATAAGGCCCTAGAAGTTCCGCTGGGCGCGAACGCCCCCCGACCACACGTCCGCCGACCCGCCGAACATGGCCACGCTGCCGGCAGCCGGCGTGCCCGAGACAGTCACCGTGCTCAGCGGCAGGCTTCCGCTGACCCGCGAATAGAGCACTTCCACGCCCAGATCGAGGTTGCGGACGGGAGACCAGACGGTGTTGAGGCCCGCCTGCCACATCTCCACGTCGAAGCCCGCATTGAACCGGCCGGCGGCCGGCGCGCCCGCGACAGTGGCTGCGGAGAAGGTGGCATTCTGGGGCACGTCCAGCCGGACATAGCCGCCATAGACCGCGGAGCGCAAAGCCGGCTGCCAGAAATGGCGGAACTGGGCCTGGAGGGCGAAACCCTTCTCCTGGGCATAATCCGAGCCGTTCCATATGGCATCGGCGATGGGATAATAGCCGCCGGTGACCGTGGCGAGGCCGGCATTCAGGTCGAGGGCCCCGAGGCCGGAGGCCCGCGCCTGGTAATTGCCGGACAGGCCCAGATAGTTCAGCGCGCCGGAGGCGTAATTGGCCTGCAGATACAGGCTGTCGCCCGCAGCCAGCATCGGCAGCTTCACCTCCAGCGAGCCGCCCAGCGCCCAGCCCCAGGCATCCGAACCTGCAGCGCCCAGATAGGCCGCGCCCGCCGCAGGGGGTGTCATGCCCGCCACCTGGTGCAGCGCGCCCGACAGCAGGGCCGTTCCCCAGGCCTGGTCGAGGCGCAGATTGGCCACCAAATCCGGGATGCGGGTGCCTTCCTGCGCGTTCAGATAGCTCATGCCGCCAAGGCTGGAGAGGGTGGTGCTAGATGCGAAGGTGGCGGTGGAGGGGCCGTATTGCAGGCCCGTCGTGCGGCTGGCTGCATCCTCCACCGCCAGCGTCGCCGAAACACCGTGGCCGAACTGCGCGGTATAGCCGATCAGCGAGGTCCAGGTGTTGGAGCCCGCATAGGGCGTGGTCATCATGTAGCCGATGCCGGTGTCGAAGAACGACTGGGTATAGCCAAAGGTGAAGCCTGCAAACTGAATGAAGGCGCGCTCGAAATAGGCGGACGCCCCGGACGGGCTTCCCGCACTGGCCTGCGAATCCCATTGCATGCCAAAGCGGAGATAGGAGCGCAGCACGCCATAATCGGTGGCGGTGCGGGCATCCAGGTCCAGAATGGTGCGGGCGCGCGTCAGATAGGCGGGATCTGCGGAAGTGCTGAAGGGATAGCCGCCAATGCTGGCGCCCGGCGCCTTGAAGGCGGTGGAGGCGGTCGACGAGATGGCCGGGTTGAAGGTGCCGACCGCGTTCAGGTAGGTATCAAAGCGGACATAGCCGCCCAGGCGCAGGCAGGTATCCGTGCCGGGCACGTAGTAATAGCCGGCGCCATAGGTGCTGCACACGCGGACATATTCCACCGCCTTCGCCTTGACGGGAAGATCCGCCCCCAAGGCCCATTGGCTGGAAATGGCCATGAATCCCGCGACCGCAGTCAAAAGGCGTGCCCGCATCCCCGCGTCTCCCGCATGCGCCGCCGCCCTTTGAACGAGTGCGGCCGAGCGCATTACAACCCTTCCCATGTGAAGCGCTGCAGACCTTCCGGTGACGCTCTGATGACCTCCGTGGGGCCGCGTGCGGTTTCTGGACACCGGCATCCGTGGATCAGGTGGCACCAATCTGAAAATGAGATCAGAACAAACACTATTGCCTATTTGATCGATCGAACGCGCCGCCGCACTTTTGAGCCGGGCAAACAGGGAGGCCGAAATGGCCGATGAGAGGGTGGCGCCGTCATTTTTGGCCGGCCCCGTGGGGCCGGTCGCGAAGGCGGCGGGGAATATTCTGCCGGGGCTGGCGCTGACCGTTACGGTCGCCGGCCTTGCCTATGCGCTGCGCCTGATTCCGGGCATTTCCTCCTTGAGCCCGCTGGTGATCGCCATCGTGGTCGGCATGAGCTTTCACAATCTGATCGGAACGCCTGCCTGGGCCATTCCCGGTGTGAAATTCTCCCTGCGCCGCATCCTGCGCTTCGGCATCATCCTGCTCGGCCTGCAACTGACGCTGGCCCAGGTGCAGATGATCGGCCTGTCCGGCTTCCTGATCGTTGCCGCCTGCCTGGTGTCCACCTTCTTCGTCACCCGCTGGATCGGTCGCGCCATCGGGGTGGAGCCGCGCCTCGCGGAATTGATCGCCGCCGGCACGTCCATTTGCGGCGCCTCCGCCGTCATCGCCACCAACACGGTTACACGCGGGTCGGACGAGGACGTGGCTTATGCGGTGGCCTGCGTCACCGTGTTCGGCTCCATCTCCATGCTGCTGTTCCCGGTGCTCCTGCCGCTCACCGGTTTCTCCGCCCACGCCTATGGGCTGTGGACCGGCGCCACCATCCATGAGGTGGCGCAGGTCGTGGCGTCCGCTTTCCAGGGCGGACAGGAGGCGGGCGAGTTCGGCACGGTGGCCAAGCTCACCCGCGTGATGCTGCTGGCGCCGCTGGTCCTCGCCTTGGGCTTCGCCGCCACCCGCCGCGCCAAGGGGGGCGAGGCGGGCCGTGCCGCCCCGCCGGTGCCCTGGTTCGTTCTGGGCTTCATGGCCATGATCGTGGTGAACAGCCTCGGCATCGTGCCCGCCGAAGCCAAGCCCCAGATCGCACAGGTCACCACCTTCCTCCTGGCCATCGCGCTCGGTGCCATGGGCCTTGAGACAGATGTCCGCAAGCTGCGCGCCAAGGGCTTCAAGCCGCTGGCGCTGGGCGCTGCCTCCTGGGCCTTCATCTCGCTTCTGGGCTTCGTGCTGATCGCCAGCTTCTACGCCTGAACGATTGCCCTTTCCGCCAACGAAGAGGCCCGCCGCGAGGGTTCGCGGCGGGCCTTTCTGTTTGGGCACAGGGCGCGTCAGACGGTGCGTCCGCCATCCACTTCCAGCACCACGCCGGTGATGAACTCGGCCTCGTCGGAGGCGAGGTAGAGGCACGCGCCGGCAATGTCCTTGGGCTCGGAGAGGCGGCCCAGCGGAATGGTGGAGATGAAGCGCGCCCGATTCTCGGGCGTGTCGGGCACGCCCATGAAGCTCTCCAGCAGCGCGGTGGCGCCCATGACCGGGGCGACGCAATTCACCCGGATCTTCTGCGGCGCCAGTTCCACGGCGAGCGAACGGGTGGCCAGATTCACCGCGCCCTTGGTGGAATTGTACCAGGTGAGGCCCGGACGGGGCCGGATGCCGGCGGTGGAGCCGATATTGATGACCACGCCGCCGCCCTGGGCGGACATGACCGGCACCACCGTGTGGATCATGTAATAGATGGACTTCACATTGATGGCGTAGACCTTGTCGAACTCCGCCTCGGTGACTTCCAGAAGCGGCTTGTTGCGGTGGGTCCAGCCGGCATTGTTGATGACGATATCCAGCTTGCCGCCATGGTCCTGCGCGGCCTTCACCGCCGCTTCCACGTCGGCGCGGCTGGTCACGTCGCCCTTCACCGCAATGGCGGCCGGCCCGATCTCCGCCGCCACCTGAGCGGCGCCATCGCCGTTCAGGTCCATGATGGTGACCTTGGCCCCCTCGCGGGCGAACATCCGGGCGATCTCCGCGCCGAAGCCCGATGCCGCGCCCGTCACGAGCGCGGACTTGTCCTTGAGCCGCATGTGCGTTTCCTCAGTCGTGCTTGATGATCAAGGTCTTGAGGGTCGAGAACTCATAGAGCGCCTCGAAGCCCTTCTCGCGGCCATGGCCGGATTTCTTCATGCCGCCGAAGGGCAGTTCGATGCCGCCGCCGGCGCCATAGGCATTCACATAGACCTGCCCCGCCTTCACCTTGCGGGCGACGCGGATGGCGCGGGAGGCATCCTTTGACCAGATGCCGGCCATGAGGCCGAACTCGGTGCCGTTGGCGAGGCGAATGGCGTCGGCCTCGTCGTCGAAGGGCAGCACGGAGATGACCGGGCCGAACACCTCGTCGGTGGCCAGCTCATGGGTGCGCGGCACCGGGCCGAACACACGGGGCGGCACGTAGAAGCCGCCGCCGGGCACGCCCTGCGCCACCTCACCCTGCGCCAGCACGGCGACGCCGGTGTCCGCCGCGCGCGAGAAGAAGCCGTCCACCCGTTCCTTCTGCTTGGCATTGATGACCGGGCCGAGATCGAGGTCCATCTCGGGCGATCCGGCGCGCAGCGTGGCGAAGCGGGCGGCGAGGCGCGAGACCACCTCGTCATAGGCGGAGCGCGCCACCAGCAGGCGCGAGCCGGCCGAGCAGGTCTGCCCGGCATTCTGCACCACGGTGTTGGCGATGACCGGAATGGCCACGTCGAAATCCGCATCGGCGAACACCACATGGGGCGACTTGCCGCCCAGCTCCAGCGTGCAGCCAATATGGTTCTTGGCGGCGGCGGTCTGGATCATCGTGCCCACTTCCGGCGAGCCGGTGAAGGCGATGAAGTCGATGTCCGGATGGGAGGACAGCGCCGCGCCCGCCTCTTCTCCAAGACCCGGCACGATATTGATGGCGCCCTCGGGGAAGCCCACCTCGGCAGCCAGTTCCGCGATGCGCAGCGGGGTCAGGCAGGCATCCTCGGCCGGCTTAACGACAGTCGCATTGCCGACGGCCAAAGCCGGGCCGATGGTGCGGCCGAACATCTGGGCGGGGTAGTTCCAGGGGATGATGTGGGCGGTGACGCCGTGGGGCACGCGCTCGGTCGGCACGAAATAGCCGGCGAGGAAGGGAATGGTCTCGCCATGCAGCTTGTCGGCGGCGCCCCCGTAAAATTCGAAATAGCGCGCGGCGGCGACGATGTCGGCCCGCGCCTGCTTCATGGGCTTGCCGGTGTCGCGGGCTTCGAGCTTGGCCAGTTCCTCGGCATTGTCCGCGATGGCGACGGAAAGCTTGGAGAGCAGGCGCCCGCGCTCGGTGGCGGTGAGGCGGCTCCAGGGGCCTTCCTCCACCGCATGGCGCGCGGCGGCCACCGCCGCGTCCACGTCTGCCTTGGTGCCCGCGGCTATGCGGGCGAACACCACGCCTTCGGCGGGCGCCACCACGTCCAGCTCGCGGCCGGAGACGGCCGGGCGCCAGCTATTGTTGATGAAGACGCCCTTGGCGGCGGCAACCGCCCCTGCGGGTGCGGGCACGTGCTCGGTCATGCGGCCAGTCCTTCGTTTGCCACGTCCTGCGCGATCTCTCCGCGCTCGATGGTGATGGTGCGTTCGGCGAAGGAGCGCAGGAGGTGGGGGTTGGATTCGGTGATGATGAGGGTGAGGCTGGAATCCGCGTCCCGAAGGCGCCGCAGCGCCTCGGCATAGCGGTTGGCCAGAACCGGCGCGAGGCCTTGGAAGGGCTCGTCCAGTAGGACGAGGCGGGTGGCCAGCATCAGCGCGCGGCCGAGCGCCACCATCTTGCCCTGTCCGCCGGAGACGGAGCCGGCAGGGCGCCGCGCCATCTCCTTCAGCTCAGGCAGGATGTCATAGACCCGGTCGAGGCGACGCTTCGTCTCGGCGGCGTCGAGCTTGGCCACCTGGGCCGGCAGGAGGATGTTCTCTTCCACCGTGAAACGGGAGAAGAGGCGCCGATCCTCCGGCGCATAGCCGATGCCGAGCCCCGGCCGCTTGTGGGCGGGCACGGCGGCCAGGTCATGGCCGTCGAAGGTGATGCGCCCGCCATTCTGGGTGAAGCCCATCATGGTGCGCAAAGTGGTGGTCTTGCCGGCGCCGTTGCGGCCGATAAAGGCGACCGTCTCGCCCTCCTTCATCGCGAAGGTGACATTGCGCAGCACCGGGACGGCGCCGAACGAGACCGTGACGTGATCGAGGGTCAGCATGGCTCAGCCTCCGATGACCGTGCGGATCACCTCGGGGTCCTCCAGGACCTCCTTCGGCGTCCCGAGGCGCTTGATCTTGCCGGTGCTCCACACCGCCACCCGGCTGGCATAGCGCTGCACCATGTCCATGTCGTGCTCCACGAAGACCGAGGACACCTTGGCCTTGGCGAGCGCTGAGACGAGGATCTCCATCACCTCGAACTTGTCCGCCGACGCCACCCCGGAGGTGGGCTCGTCCATGAGCAGGAGCTTGGGCTTCAGGGCCAGCGCGATGGCGATGTCGACGAGCTTGCGGTGGCCCTCCGGCAGTTCGCCGGCGCGCTTGTCCTTGTCATCGGCGCAGCCCACCAGATCGAGGAGGGCGATCATCTCGCCTCGCTCGGCGATGTGGTCGAGCGGGCGCAGGAGGTTCCAGCGCCGCTCGCGGACGGCGGCGGCCAGCAGCATGTTTTCCAGCACCGTGTGGTCGGAAAAAAGCTGCGGGATCTGGAAGGCGCGGGCGATGCCGAGACGGGTGATGTCGCGCGGCGGCTGTGCGGTGATCTCCTTGTTCTCGAACCGCACCGAGCCGGCCTTGGGCCGCAGATAGCCGGTGCAGATGTTGAGAAAGGTGGTCTTGCCGGCGCCGTTGGGGCCGATGATGGCGAGGTTCTCGCCGGCCCGCACATCAAGGTCGATGCCATCGGCGGCCACCACGCCGCCGAACCGGATTTCAAGGCCCCGGGCTTCCAGCAGGATGGGATGAGCGTGCGCGTTCATTCCGCGGGCTCCGTCGCGACGGGGTGGGCGGGGCGCGCGGCGCGGCGGCGGGCGGCGATGGTTTCCACCATGCCGACAATGCCGGTGGGCGCGCGCAGGATGATGACCAGCAGCACGAAGCCGAGGATGAGCTGCCAGGAATCGGCCACGAAAGCCGCCGCATAGGTGCGGATCGCCTCATAGACCAGGGAGCCGGTGAGCGCGCCGGCCACATTGCCCACGCCGCCGAGGATGGCGATGAAGACGAATTCCGACGAGCGCGTCCAATAGGTATATTCCGGCGTCGCAATGCCCTGGATGACGCCCAGCGCCGCCCCGCCAAGCCCGCACAAAACCGCCGAGATGACGTAGCCCACAAGAAGCACGGTGCGGGCGGACAGGCCAATATATTCCAGCCGCGTCTCGTTGGTCTTGATGGCTTTCAGCGCCTGCCCCAGCGGGCTCTTCAGATAGAGCCAGACCAGCCAGGCGGCGGCGAGCGCGAGGGCGAGAGTCAGGTAATAAAGGACGCCATCGAAGCCGGCGCGCTCGAAGGACTGGCCGAACACGGTGGGGCGCAGGATGCGCAGGCCGTCCGAGCCGCCCGTCAGGTGGAAGAACTTCTCCAGGATGGAATAGAGCACCATGGAGAAGGCCAGGTTGAGCATGCCGAAGAAGATGTAGCGGTAGCGCACCACGAAGAGGCCCACCACCACGCCGAGGAGCGCGGACGTGACGACGCTCGCCACGATGAGCAGGCCGAGGTCTCCGCCGCCCAGACTCCGGCCGAGAAAGGCCACGGTATAGGCGCCGGTGGCGAAGAACATGCCGTGGCCGAACGAGACCTGACCCGCCTGGAGCAGCAGGATGATGCCAAGCACCGCCAGGCTCTTGGCATAGACGATGGCGAGGAACGTCTCCGCCGAGGGCAGGAAGAAGGGGATGGCGGCGAGCACAGCCGCGACGACAAGGAAGAAGAGGGAGCGGGCGGTCATGTCAGATCTTCCGCAGCTGGGGCGCGCCGAACAGGCCGCTCGGGCGGACGATGAGCACCAGCACCATGAGGATATAGGGCACGAGCACCTCGAATTCGGGGGCCACATAGACGGCGAGCGAGCGCCCGAGGCCGATCATCAGGGCGGCCACCGCCGCACCCTCGATCTGGCCAAGGCCGGCGGTGGCGGCCACCGCGAAGGACAGGACGATCATCTCCGCGCCCATGCCGGGAATGAGGGAGGTGGTGGGCGCCGCCACCGCGCCGCCCAGCGCCGCAAGGCTCGCGCCGACAATGAAGGTCAGGAAGTAGACCCGCTCCGCATTGATGCCGATGGCGCTGGCCGCTTCCCGGTCCTCGGTCACCGCCAGGATCTGCGCGCCCGCCGAGGTGTGGCGCAGGAAGGTGCGCAGGCCCACCAGCACAATGACGGCGAGGATCGGCAGGAAGATGGTCTGGTAGGCGGTGTAGCTGATGCCGAACAGCTCCACATTGCCCAGCAATTGCAGCGGTTCCGACATGAAATAGGGCTGCACGCCCCAGACCAGGCGCTGCACATTCTCCAGCATCATGAAGATGGCGAAGGTGACGAGGATCTGGAGCACCTGTTCCTTGTCATAGATGCGCTGGAGCAGGAACTTCTCCATCAGCCCGCCCAGCACGATGCCCACCGCAAGCGCGGCGCCGAAGAGGGCGGGGAAGGTCAGCCAGGGGCTGAAGCCGGCTTTCGTCAGCGCAATGCCGGCGCTCACCGCCACATAGGCGCCGAGCGCGTAGAAGGAGCCGTGGGCAATGTTGAGCACGCCCAGCACGCCGAAGATGAAGGTCAGCCCCACGGCGACGAGGAAGACCAGGGAAGCATAGGCGATGCCGTCGCAGACGGCGAGCATCAGGGTGTCGAATGACATGTGCGACCTTCCGGGACCGCGCGCCGGGCGTCATCGCGCCCCGGCCGCCTGCCGAACGTTCCGCGCCCGTGACGGCGGCGCGGCGGGAAGCTTGCGGCACCGGGCGATGGCCCGGTGCCGCCGGCCGTCAAGACGGCCTCAGTTGCCGTGCGAGAAGTTGTCGACCTTGATGTCGATGAGCGCCGGGGTCAGGGTCTTGATCCAGGCCTCCGACTTCTGCCCCACGGGCGGCATGAGCTGGGAGGCGGGGAAGATCATCATCTTGTCCAGCACGTCGAAGGAATAGCCGGGCACGCGGGTGGTGGTGCCGATAAGCTGGTCCTCGATGCCCTGGCCGTCGGCGCGGATTTCCACCGGGCGGCCGAAGGCCTGGAACTTCAGGCCCGGCATGGCCGCCGCCACCTGCTCCTTGGTGGGCCACTTGCCGCCATTGGCCGCCACCGCCTTGTCATAGACCGCCTGGAGGGCGGCAAAGGCCTGGGCCATGTGGAACACCGAATAGATCGGATAGTGGCCGGTCTTGGCCTTGTAGGCGTCGATGAAGGCCTTGAACTTGGGATCGCCCTTCATTTCAGGATGAAGGAAGTAATGATCGCCGCGACCACCCACGATCACGCCCTCGGGCAAGTCGTTGCCGAGGCGCTCCAGCGAACTTTCCGCCAGCGGCAGCACGAACTGGGAGGTGCGGAACAGGCCGCGCTGGTTGGCCTGGCGCACGAAGGTGTCGAGATCGCCGCCCCAGGAGGTGGAGAGGATCACGTCCGGACGCAAAGCCAGCAGGCGGGAGACTTCGGTGGAGAAGTCCGGCGCGCCGAACTTGGGGAAGAACTCGGCCACCACCTTGGCGTCGGGCTTCAGCACCTTCAGCGCCTCGGAGAAAATGGCCCAGCTGTCACGGCCCCAGGCATAGTCCTGGTTCACGACGGCAACCGTCTTGAAGTCCGGCTTGGTCTTCAGGAGATAGAGCAGGGGGGCGAGCACTTCCGGGGTGGCATTGGCCTGGGTGCGGAAGACGTAGGAATACTTGTCGTCTTCCAGAATGCGCTGGGTGCCGCAATCCCACATGAAGTTGAGGACCTTCAGGTCCTCCGCCAGCGGCGCGATCTTGTTGCAGACGCCGGACGAGATGGACGCGAACATCACGTCCACCTTGGTGTCCTGCACCATGCGGCGGTATTCGGTCATCAGCGTTTCGATGCCGGCGCCTTCGTCGATGAAGTAGAGCTTCACCGGGACGCCCTGAATGCCGCCCTTCTTGTTGATGTCCTCGGCCAGAAGCTCGGCCGCGTCGCGCGCCGGCACGCCGAAGACCGAGGCGGCGCCGGAGCTATAGGTGGTGATGCCAATGCGCAGCTCGGCTGGCTTGTCCTGGGCCAGCGCCGGCATGAGGCTCATGAGCGACAGCCCCGCGGCCGCCAAGAATCGACGGATCATGGTCGGCGTTCCTCCATCCCGCTTGATGCGATGATTATTCCCGTGTCCGCCTCAGCGAACCGGGGGCATCTTGTGTTCTGGGCGGGCTATCTCAAAAGACTATTTTGACTTGGATGCCATAGCGAAAACATCTGGCTCTCCGCGTGTCGGGCGGGCGTGCAAACCTGTGCCAGGAACGGCCGCCTCGGCTTTTGCCGCGCTCGAAGTCTCAAGCGTCGCCGCTGTCGCTTGCAAGAGAAGTGCGAACGTGAATCCGATCTGGAAAGTTGCGTCTTGAGTGAAAACAATTCGACTCTTCCGACGCGAACGTCTTTAAGGAAAATTAACGAACATGTTCGCGTTAAGAAGGGGCTGAAATAATGCGTAAGATTTCAATTCTTCTTCTGCCGCTTGTCCTGTGTGCCTGCGCCAGCGCGGAAACCGTGCGCACGGCGCAGAACGAAGCCATCATCAAGGCGAAGGTGGACCCGGAATGCGGGAGCACCCAGGCGGCGGCCGTGGCGGCGAAGGCGGCGGCGGTGGAGACCATCC
Source organism: Aquabacter sp. L1I39 (assembly GCF_017742835.1). Taxonomy (GTDB): domain Bacteria; phylum Pseudomonadota; class Alphaproteobacteria; order Rhizobiales; family Xanthobacteraceae; genus L1I39. The sequence goes on along the minus strand of NZ_CP072392.1, from coordinate 2,391,979 downwards.
GCTCGGGGTTTGACCGCTATCTGGTCCTGGGCGAGCAGAGCGCCAACAATGTGCGCTATGTGCAGCGGCCCGGCACCTACGAGACCGTCCGCACCACACAGCCTAACGGGCAAGTGACCACCACCACGTCCTACCGCCCGGGACCGACCATTCCCACCGGCAGCTACAATCAGGACTTCTATATCCGCATGTTCAAGGACGGCGAGCCCGGCAGTGAGAATGCCCTCTCCGCCCGCGAGACGCTGGGTCCCGACTGGAAGCGCATCGCCGAAGAGGGCGCGCCCACCAGCTGCTTCTGATCCCCTTGGGAAGCCGTCACGCAGCGCTGTCGGTGTCATCCTCGGGCGCGATCAGGCGGGCGCCCCAGGCGCCCTCCTGCACCAGGCGCACCAGGGTGGCATGGGCCAATGCGTCGATGGCGCGCACCGCATTGGAGAGCGGCCGGTCGGAGGGGCAGACGATGTGCAGGTCGCGGGTAAGCACGGGCACCCCCACCGGCCAGGCCCGCAGGCGCCCCTCGCTCACCTCCCGCTTCACCGCCGCCTCCGGCAGGATGGCATAGCCGAGCCCGCCCTCCACCAGCAGCTTGATCTGGCCGTAGGTGTCGATGTCGATGACGGTGGAGAGCCGCACGCCTTCGGAAAGGGCCCGCTCCTCAATGAGTTCGCGCAGGCCATGGCCGGGGCTCGGCAGGATGAGGGTCAATTCCGCCACCTGCGAGAAGGGCACCGGCCCCGCCTCAGGGGCGTCGGGGCTGGGCGTCAGCGCGGAGCCGATGAGGCAGAGGTCCTCGGTCAGAACGCGCCGCGCCACCAAACCTCGGTCGTTCACCGTGCGATAGAGGATGCCGAGGTCGATCTTGCCTTCGCGCAGCCAGTCCAGCACGAAGCCGCTCATGGCCTCGGCGACGCGCAGCTTCACTTTCGGATAGCGCCGGCGCGCCTCGGAGATCAGCGGCACGCACAGCATCTGGCTGATGGTGCCGGGCATGCCGAACCGCACTTCGCCGGACGGCTCGCTCATGCCGCCGCGCACCGCCTCCCGCGCCACCTCCATCTGGCCCAGTATGAGCCGGGCATGGCGCACCAGAGTCTCGCCCGCTTCCGTCGGGCGCACGCCCTGCGGGTTGCGGAACAGAAGCTCGACGCCGAGATCCTGCTCCATGTTGCGCACATGCTGGCTCAGCGCCGGCTGGGCGACCCGCAGCCGATGGGCCGCCTTGGAGAAGGAGCCGACCTCCACGATGGTGACGAAATAGCGAAGCTGGCGCAGATCCATGGCGTTCCCGGTCGCCGGCTGTTCCGGCTGTGAGGGCGACGGCAAGGGACGCCGTGCCGCTCTCTGTCAGAGCAGCACCATATAATGACGTGCAAGCGGTTCGGGCAAAAGTTATGGCATAGCCCGGCGCGAAAGCTGGGGACGGCCTATCGCGACAAGAGGTCGAAGCGGTGCGGTTGGGGCAGGAGCACGCCGCTTTCGGTTGGCGTGCCCTCCCGCGCCATCAGGTCCACCACGCGGTCCCGCTCCCGTTCGGCGGTGGCCTTGCGGGCGGGGTCCACGGCCACGATCATGGCCAGGAAGGCGTCCGCATCGGCGAAGCGGCGCACATCGTCATATTCCCCGCCGGCGAGGCGCTTCACCTCGCCCCTCTCCACCGCCGCCGCAATGGCCGTCTGGGCGGCGGCGCGGATGGGGGTCTCGTCCTCCACGGGCAGCATGGCGCGGAAGAAGGGGCCTTCGGCCAGGGGCTCCACCACCAGCACCGGGCCACGGCTCACCCGCACCGCCTCCGTCAGCGCCGCCCCCATGAGCGGCACCGGCACATGGTGGAGGGAGTTCAGGAACACCACCCGGTCGAAGCTCCCATCGGGGAAGGGCAGGGCCTCGGCGCCCGCCTGCCGGAAGTCCGCGTCGGGTGCGCGGGTGCGAGCCGTGGCGAGGGCGGCCTCCTGCGGATCGACGCCGGTCACCTTGGCCCCTTTGGTGGTGAGCGCGCGGGCGAGCCCGCCGCCGCCGCATCCCACATCCAATATGGTCACACCCTCCAGCGGGCCGATCTGAGCGGCGATGATGTCCAGCGTGACGCCCACCGGGCGGTTGGGGGAGGGGGCGGGCGCGTCTGGCATGGCTCGTATTCCGGTTCAGGCGGTGGCGCGACAGGCAGGTGAGAATTCATCGCGCAGCGCATCGGTATGTTCACCCAAGGCTGGCACCGGACCAAAGGTGGGCAAGGTGTGGTTGATGAGCGCGCCCGGCGCCAGATAGCGTACCGGGCCGGAGGGGGTATCCACCGTCACGTAGCGATTCTGGGGATGGTGCACCAGGTCATCCATGGTGCTGACCCGCCCATAGGCGATGCGCGCCTTTTCCAGCCGGTCCACGATGGTCTCACGTGGGGCCGTGGCAAAGGCCGCGCCGATGAGGGCATCGAGGGCCGGCCGGTTGGCCACGCGCAGATTGTTGCTGGTGAAGCGCGGGTCGCTCGCCACCTCCGGCCGGCCCAGCACGTCAGCGCAGAGCATCGTCCATTCCCGCTCGTTCTGGATGGAGATGAGCACCGCCTTGCCGTCGCCGCAGGCATAGGCGCCATAGGGCGCGATGGTGGGATGGCTGAGGCCTGCTCGGTCCGGTGTCTTGCCGCCATAGGCAAATTGGAGATAGGGCACATTCATCCAGTCGGCGAGCGCATGATAGAGCGAGACCGCGATATGCCGCCCCTCGCCGGTGCGCTCGCGGGCAAACAGCGCCTGGAGCACCGCCTGGAAGGCCGTCATGCCCGCCGCGATGTCGCACACGGAGACGCCCACGCGCGCCGAGCCATGTTCGTTGCCAGTGATGGAGGACAGGCCGCTCTCCGCCTGAACCAGGAGGTCATAGGCTTTCAGGTCCCGGAACGGGCCTTCGTCGCCATAGCCGGAAATGGAGCAGGTGATGAGGCGCGGATTGGCGGCGCGCAGCTTGTCCGGGGCAAAGCCCAGGCGGTCGATGGCGCCGGGGGCGAGATTCTGGATGAACACGTCCGCCTGCGCGACCATTTCGGCGAGGATGGCGAGGTCGCCCTGCGCCTTCAAATCGAGGCAGACGGATTCCTTGCCCCGGTTCAGCCAGACGAAATAGGCGCTCTCCCCGTGCACCAGGCTGTCATAGTTGCGGGCGAAATCCCCTTCGTGCCGTTCCACCTTGATGACGCGCGCGCCCGCATCCGCCAGCCGGCCGGAGACATAGGGCGCGGCTACCGCCTGTTCGACGGAAACGACGAGGAGGCCTTCAAGATCGCGCTGCATCTGTGCTCCGCCATGCTGCTTGCGGCTGTCTTTGGGGATGGAGGGCCACCCGGCAGGGCGGCCTTTCCCATTGAACGGCAAACTTGCCGGGCCGCCGTCAGAATACAAATATAAGTGTGGCCTAGCTGGCATATGGGAAAGTTATATTGAGGCGCCGTTGGGGAAGGTTCGGCCATAGCGCGGACTTATGGCAGCGAGCGCAATTCCCTATTTCGCTTGTTGAGGCGGCGCGCTCACTGTTCCCTCCCAAACGGGTGAGCGGTCTGCGCCGCCGGCCCGCGCGATAAGGGCCACAAGACAGGGGCTGATCGGGAGGACCTATGGCCGAAGAAACCCAGACCCTCGCCCGCTTTGTGGCGGATCTTCGCTTCGAGGATATTCCCGCCCCCGTGGTGGCCCGGGCCGAGCGGCTCATCCTCGACTTCTTTGGCAATGTGGCGCGCGGCGGAGCGGAGGCGGATTCCTCCCCCTCCGTGCTCGCCATGGTGGATCGCCTGGGCCTGGGTGGGGCGGGGGAGTGCACCGTCATCGGCCAGGCCCGCACCTATGGCCCGGCGGCGGCGGCGCTTTTGAACGGCACGTTCGGCCATTCGCTGGATTTCGACGACACCCATGCCGCCTCGTCGCTCCATCCGAGCGCCCCGGTGGTGTCGGCCGCGCTGGCGGCGGCGGAAATGGCGGGATCGAGCGGGCGGGACTTCGTGGTGGCGGTGATCGCCGGCTATGAGGTGTGCTGCCGCCTGGGTCTCGCCCTCGATCCCACCGTGCATTATGGGCGCGGCTTCCATCCCACCGCGACCGCCGGCGCTTTTGGGGGCGCGGCGGCGGCCGGCAAGCTGCTGGGCCTCGATGCAGCGGGCATCGCCTGCGCCTTCGGAGTGGCGGGCAGCCAGGCGGCGGGGTCTCTGCAATTCCTGGTCAATGGCGCCTGGAACAAGCGCTATCAGGTGGGCGCCTCGGCCATGAACGGCCTGATCGCCGCAACGCTCGCCGTCGAGGGCTTCAAGGGCGCCAGCGAGGCGGTGGAGGGCAAGCATGGCTTCCTGCACGCTTACACGGACGGTGCAGACCCGGCAAAGGCGGTGGCGGATCTTGGCACCGTATGGGAGACCCTTCTCATCGGCCTGAAGCCTTATCCCTCCTGCCGCTACACCCATGCGGCCCTCGACGGGCTCCTGAAGCTCCGTGACACCCACAAATTCTCCGCCGCCGACGTGGTGAAGGTGCGCGTGGGCCTCCATCCCAACGGCATCACGCTGACCGGTGCGCCACTGGCCGACAAGCGCCGGGCGCGCAACGTGGTGGACGGGCAATTCTCCATGCCCTTCACCGCGGCTGTCGCCATCGACCAGGGCTCGTTCGGCTGGGACGATTATCGGCGGTTGGGGGAGGGGGCGATCGATGCCCTGTGCGACCGGATCGAGGTGGTGGCAGATGCCCGCTTGGAAGGCCGGCCCCATCCCTTCGGCGCCGAGCTGAGCGTGGAAACCACGTCCGGCACCCTCACTGCCAGCATTCCCGACCCCTCCGGAGAGCCGGAGAGCTTCCCCTCCGATGCCGCACTGGCGGGCAAGTTCGCTACGCTGGCCGGCCCCGTGCTGGGCGAGACGGCGAACGTCCTGTGTGGCGCCATCCTGGACGCCGCCCGCCAGCCGAAGGTGGCGGACCTGCTGGCCCTTTCGCGCCCGGCCGCCTGAGCCTTTTCCCTTCCGGCCGCAGGCCCCCCGGCTGCGGTCCGGCCTTTCACCACCGGGGACAAGGCGCCGGAACAGGCGCCACAGGGCGGACGGGGCCGGACCATCGGGCTTTCGCAACCCGCGAAGCACCAGCGGCCGAGCTCCCGGGCAATGTCAGGGAGAAACGAAATGATTGACCCAAGGATGAAGATCAGCCGCCGGCATGCCTTGCTGGGTGGCGCCCTTTCGCTCGGCGCATTGGCGGGCGGGGCGGGCCTGATCACGAGCGCCTCGTCGGCCTTCGCCAAGGCCCCGCTGGTGGGCAAGCCCGCCCCCTATTTCTATCGCTTCAAGTTCGGCGACGGCGAGATCACCGTGGTGTCCGACGGCACGCTGCCGCTGGGCGACCCCCACAGCAACTTCACCGGCCTTAGCGCCGCCGACATGGACAAGCAGCTGAAGGACAATTTCCTCCCCCTCTCCAATGCGGTGCTGGAGCAGAATATCCTGATCCTGAACACCGGCGACAAGCTGATCGTGTTCGACACCGGCATGGGCTCCTCCAAGCTGTTCGGTCCCACCACCGGCAAGCTGATGCAGACCATGAAGGAGGCCGGCATCGACCCCAAGGATGTGGATGCGGTGGTGATGAGCCACGCCCATATCGACCATTGCGGGGGCTGCATGGCCGATGACGGCTCGCGCAACTTCCCCAATGCGCAATTCTATATCTCCCAGGCCGATTACGATTACTGGACCGACGAGAAGACGGTGGGGCCGAACCTGAAGGCCTTCCTCGACCAGGCCCGCAAGAACCTGGTGCCCAACCGGGACCGCATGGTCTTCTTCAAGGACGGCCAGGAATTCCTGCCCGGCATCACCGCCATCTCGGCGCCGGGCCATACGGTCGGCCACACGGTGTTCATGATCAATTCGGGCGGCAAGTCGCTGTGCTATATCGGCGACCTCGCGCATCATCCGGTCCTGCTGCTCCAGGAGCCCTTGACCGAGTTTGTCTACGACACCGATCCCAAGCAATCGGCCCAGTCGCGGGTGAAGATCCTGACCATGCTGGCGGCGAACCGCATCCCGGTGCTGGCCTACCATTTCGCCTGGCCGGGCTTTGGCCATGTGGCGGCGCAGGGCCAGGGCTTCCGATATTATCCCGCGCCCATGGTCATGGAAATGTGAGAGCCGGGGCGGGGGCGGCGCAGTCCGCCCCCCGCCTCTGGCATCTTGAAAGGTGTGTTGAATGAATCCCGCCGTGGTCATCGCAGAGGAGGATGTGGTCGCCTCCGTCGCCGACGCGCTGCAATACATCTCCTATTTCCACCCGGCGGATTTCATCGCCCATCTCTCCAGCGCCTATGAGCGGGAAGCCTCTCCTTCGGCGCGGGATGCCATCGGGCAGATCCTGGTCAATTCCCGCATGGCGGCGCTGGGGCATCGGCCCATCTGCCAGGATACCGGGCTCGTGGTGGCCTTCGTGAAGGTGGGCATGGAGGTGCGCTTCGCCACGAACCGCCCACTTGCCGATCTCATCCATGAGGGCGTGCGCCGGGCCTATCTCGATGAGACCAATCCGCTGCGCGCCTCCATGGTGGAGGACCCCCTCTTTGCCCGCCGCAACACCCGCGACAATGCCCCCGCCGTGGTCCATGTGGAGCTGGTGCCCGGTCGCACGGTGGAAATCACCCTGGCGGCCAAGGGCGGCGGTTCGGAGAACAAGGCGCGCTTCGCCACCCTCAATCCCGGCGCCTCGGTTGTGGACTGGGTGCTGAAGACCGTGCCGGAACTGGGCGCCGGCTGGTGTCCGCCCGGCGTCATCGGCCTCGGCATTGGCGGCTCGGCGGAAAAGGCCATGCTGATCGCCAAGGAGGCCCTGCTGGAGGAGATCGACATGACCGATCTTCTCGCCCGTGGCCCTGCCAACAAGATCGAGGAATTGCGCATCGAGCTGTACGAGAAGATCAACGCGCTGGGCATCGGCGCTCAGGGGCTAGGCGGGCTCACCACCGTGGTGGACGTGAAGATCGCCACCTATCCCACCCATGCGGCCTCCAAGCCCGTGGCGCTCATTCCTCAATGCGCCGCCAACCGCCATGCCACCATCGTGCTGGACGGTTCCGGCCCCGTGCGGCTCGATCCGCCGGACTTGGCGCTCTGGCCGCAAGTGGCCCTCGATGCCGCCACATCCGCCGCCCGGCGGGTGGATTTGGGTCACCTCACCCGCGCCGAGGTGGAAAGCTGGCGGCCGGGCGAGAAATTGCTCCTGAACGGGCGCATGCTCACGGGCCGAGATGCCGCCCACCAGCGCATGGTGACCATGATGGCCCGAGGCGAGGATCTACCCGTGAGCCTGAAGGACCGGGTGATCTATTATGTGGGCCCGGTGGACCCGGTGGGAGACGAGGCGGTCGGCCCCGCCGGTCCCACCACCTCCACCCGGATGGACGCCTATACGGACCAGATCCTCTCCACCGGCCTCCTGGCCATGGTGGGCAAGGCCGAGCGGGGGCCGGTGGCCATCGAGGCCATCGCCCGCCACAAGGCGGCCTATCTCATCGCCATTGGCGGGGCGGCCTATCTGGTCTCGAAAGCCGTGAAGGCGGCGCGGGTGCTGGCCTTCGAGGATCTGGGCATGGAGGCCATCTACGAATTCACGGTGGAGGACATGCCGGTCACGGTGGCGGTGGATAGCGCCGGCCAGTCGGTCCATACGCTGGGACCGGCGCTCTGGCGGGAGAAGATCGCTCGCGGCGAGACGGCGCCGGCGCTTGCCGGCGCCTGACGCCGCTACTTCGCCGCCGCCTTGGTGACCAGCGGGCAATCGCCCTCGTCCAGCGGCCGAAAGGCCTCGTCGCCAGGGATGACGCGGATGAGCTTGAGATAGTCCCAGGGATATTTCTGCTCGGCCGGGGTCTTCACTTGGAGCAAATAGAGGTCGTGCACCATGCGCCCGTCCTCGCGGATGCGGCCGCCATGGGAGAAGAAGTCATCCACGGGGGTGGCCTTCATCTGCGCCACCACGGTCTTCGTGTCCGTGGTGCCAGCCGCCTTCACTGCCTTCAGATAGTGCAGGATGGCCGAATAGGTGCCCGCCTGGCCCATGGTGGGCATGGCCTTGTGGCGCTCATAGAAGCGGTTCGACCAGGCGCGGGTCTCGTCATTCAGGTCCCAATAGAAGCCCTGGGTCAGGATGAGACCCTGGGCGGTGGGCAGGCCGATGGCGTGGATGTCGGTGATGTGCAGATAGAGCCCCGCCAGCTTGATGCCGGACTGCGGGAGGCCGAACTCATTGGCCTGCTTGATGGCATTGACCTGGTCCGCGCCCGAGTTGGCGAAGGCGATGAGCTTGGCGCCGGCGCCTTGGGCCTGGAGCAGGAAGGAAGAGAAGTCGGTGGTGCCTTGCGGATGGCGCACGCTGCCCACCACCTTGCCGCCATTCTTCAGCACGGCCGCCTTGGTGTCCCGCTCCAGCGCGGTGCCGAAGGCATAGTCGGCGGTGATGAAGAACCAGGGGCCGTCCTTTGCGAGCGAGGCGCCGGTGCCGGCGGCCAGCGCATAGGTGTCATAGGTCCAGTGGATGCCGGTGGGGGCGCAGGCCTTGCCGGTGAAATCCGACGAGCCGCCAGTGGAGGCCAGCACCAGCTTGTTCTTGGCGCGGCCGATCTCCTGCACCGCCAGCAGGACGGAAGAGGTGGGAATGTCGGCGATCACCTCCACATTGTCCTGGTCGATCCAGCGCGAAGCGATGGCGGCGCCCACGTCCGGCTTATTCTGGTGGTCTCCGGCCACGATCTCGATGGGACGGCCGAGCACGGTGCCGCCGAAATCCTCCACCGCCATCTTGGCGGCGATGACCGAGCCGGGGCCGGCCATGTCCGCATAGATGCCCGACTGGTCATTGAGCACGCCGATGCGCAAAGGCTTCTGGTCGGCTTGGGCGGGGGAGAGGGGGGCCAGCAGGCTGGCGGCCAGCAGCATGGCGCGGGACAGGAATGTTTGCATGAAAGCGATCTCCGAACGTGATGGAGGGGTATCCTGTAAAATTCCGTATTTCAATCGGGATTGTGGATAAATGCTGTGATTTATATTATTTTACAAGTTATTGTCGTATTAAATGCTGCGGAGGCGCCCCCTCTGTCTGCGCCCCATAACTTTCCCCGACCCCCCGCCATCGCTTTTCCCGGCTTCCGAAGCACGGTCGGAAGCTGTTAGCTCGCATCCCACCCTCGGGGCACAGGACAGTGCCGCCGAACGCTTCCCAGAAGGATCCCGCCATGTCGCAAGGCCTGGACATCGAGACGCTGCGCGGCTGGATCGGCCGCACCGATACCGCGTCCGACGAGGTGACCCCCCAGAAGGCGCGCGAGATGCGCGTGACCCTTGACCAGGATCCGGGCACGCCGCAGGCGGGGGATGCGGCCATCCTCACGGCGCATTGGTGCCTCGCCCAGCCGACCGTCCCCTTGCGCGGCGTCGGTCCGGACGGCCATCCCGCGCGCGGCGGCTTCCTGCCTCCGGTGCCGTTGCCGCGCCGCATGTGGGCGGGCGGCGAACTCCAGTTCCTGGATGCGGTGCGGGTAGGGGATGCGGTGACACGGGCCTCCCGCATCGAGGACGTGGTGGTGAAGGAAGGCCGCACCGGCACCTTGTGCTTCGTCACCGTGGCGCATGAGATTTCCACACCGCGCGGCCTCGCGGTGCGGGAGCGCCAGGACATCGTCTATCGCGGCGTCGATGCGCCCGCGGGGGGGCAGGGCAAGGCCGAGCCGCCCCGTGTGCCCAGCTGGCAGGAGAGCGTCGATGCCGGGCCGGTGATGCTGTTCCGCTACTCAGCCATCACCTTCAACAGCCACCGCATCCATTATGACCGCACCTATTGCCAGGTGGAGGAAGGCTATCCGGGCCTCGTGGTGCACGGACCTTTGCAGGCGACGCTGCTGGTGGAATTCGCCGCCCGCCTCCTCGGCCGTCCGCCGGAGGTGTTCTCCTTCCGCTCGGTGCGTCCCATTTTCGACGGCGCGCCTTTGACCCTCAATGCGGTCGAGGGCACGGACGGGCTTGAGCTATGGACCGCCGATGTGGAGGGCCGCGCCGCCATGCTGGCGCAGGCCCGCTGAAGGGCCGGCGTGGGGGCGTGACACCGCGCCCCTGCGGCCGCCGCGCCCGCTCTCGCGTTTCCCGCTTTCCACCGGACCACGGGCGGGGCAAATAGCGTGAGAGTGAGTCGCGCGGCGCGCGCTGGCGAAGGCCCGGCGCGCATGCGGGACCCCGACCGGCCTCAGGCCGTAAGACCATCAAGGGAGGCACATATGCGTATCCGCGCCGCCGTTCTTCATTCCTCGCCAATTGCCAAGCCCTATGCCGAGACGCGGCCGCTGCGCATCGAGACCATCGAGCTCGACCCGCCGGGGCGCGACGAGGTGCTGGTGAAGATCGCCGCCGCGGGCCTGTGCCATTCCGACCTGTCCGTCATCAATGGCGACCGGCTGCGCCAGAACCCCATGGTGCTCGGCCACGAGGCCTCCGCCGTGGTGGTGGAGACAGGCCCCGGCGTCACGGATCTGGCCCCCGGCGACCATGTGGTGATGAGCTTCCTGCCCACCTGCGGCACCTGCCCCTCCTGCATGGAAGGCCGCGCCCAATTGTGCGGTCCGGGCCAGGCGGCCAATGGCGCCGGCCTTCTCATTTCCGGCGAACGCCGGCTGCATTGCGATGACGGCACCGACGCCTATCACCATTGCGGGGTCTCGGCCTTCGCCGAATATGCGGTCATCTCCCGCCGCTCCATCGTGAAGATCGACCCGGAAGTGCCGCTGGTGGATGCCGCCCTGTTCGGCTGCGCGGTCATGACCGGGGTGGGCACGGTGGTGAACACCTGCCAGGTAAAGCCCGGCCAGAGCGTGGCCGTGATCGGGCTTGGCGGCGTCGGCCTGTCCTCGGTGCTGGGCGCCATCGCGGCGGGGGCGGACCAGGTGGTGGCCATCGACCTCTCCCAGGCCAAGCTCGATCTGGCCCGTGAGCTGGGCGCCACCGACACCTTCCTCGCCTCCGATCCGGACATCGTGGACAAGGTGAAGGAAGCCACCAAGGGCGGCGTCGACCACGCCATCGAGATGGCTGGCTCCGCCCCCGCCTTTGAGCTCGCTTACAAGATCACCCGGCGCGGCGGCACCACAGCGACGGCGGGCCTTGCCAACCCCAATGCCCGCATCTCCCTCCCGCCAGTGCATCTGGTGGGCGAGGAGCGCACCATCAAGGGCAGCTATATGGGCAGCTGCGTGCCGCCCCGGGACATTCCCCGCTACATCGCCCTCTATAAGCGCGGCCGCCTGCCGGTGCACAAGCTGCTCTCCGGCACCGGCCCGCTGGAGGAGATCAACGCCGCCCTCGACAAGCTGGACCGGGGCGAGGTGGTGCGCCACGTCATCACGTTCTGACCGCTCCGCACGGGCAGGTATGAAACGAAACGGCCGGGGCTTTGCCCCGGCCGTTTGCATTTGGAATGTAAAGGCGTGCAGGGGCGCGTCAGCGCTGCGCCTGCCGGCGCTTGTCATCCTCTTCGCGCAGCTCGTACCACATGGCATTGAGCACCGCGAACGCGCCCGCCAGCGGCAGGCCGAGCATCCAGGCGAAGTACCACATTGAAGTCTCTCCGTGATCGGTGCACCCCGCGCCGTCGGGCGCGGGGCAGGTTTGGCGTGCGCGCTTCAGTAAGCGTGGCCGTTCTTGTCGGAGACCATGGCGGCATCCACCTTGCCCCACATCACCTTATAGACCCACGAGGTGTAGGCCAGGATGAGCGGCAGGAAGATCGCAGTGACCACCAGCATGATGAACAGCGTCATGTGGCTGGAGGAGGTGTCCCACACCGTCAGGCTGGACTTCGGATCGATGGACGACGGCAGGATGAAGGGGAACATGGACACGCCCACCGTCGAGATGATGCCGAAGATGCCGATGGCCGAGGCAAGGAAGGACAGGCCGTCCTTGCGCGCCTGGAGCAGCACCAGCGTCAGCAGCGAGCCAAGGCCCCCCAGGGCCGGGGCGAGCCATAGGATCGGATAGGCCCGGTAATTGGCGAACCAGGCACCGGTTTCCATCACCACCGTCTTGGACAGCGGATTGGAGGGGCCGATGGGATTGATCGCCGAGGTGATCTTGTAGCCCTCCACGAACCAATGCAGGGCAAGGCCGCCCAGCGCGAACAGGACGATGGTGAGGATGGCGCCCACCGAGCCGACCGCGCGGGCCCGGTCGGCGATGGGGCCGTCGGTCTTGAACACCAGCCAGGTGGCGCCGTGGGTGACCAGCATGGCCACCGACAGCAGGCCGCACAGCAGCGCATAGGGGTTCAGCAGCCCAAAGAAGGTGCCAAGATAGGTGCTGTGCAGGTCCGCATCGAACTGGAACGGCACGCCCTGGAGCACGTTGCCCACCGCGACGCCGAAGATCAGCGCGGGCACCGCCCCGCCAACGAACAGCGCCCAGTCCCAGCGGGTGCGCCAGGCCTCGTCCTCGCGCTTGCTGCGATACTTGAAGCCCACGGGCCGCAGGATCAGCGCCGCCAGGATGGCGAACATGGCGAGGTAGAAGCCCGAGAAGGACACCGCATAAAGCGCCGGCCAGGCGGCGAAGATGGCGCCGCCGCCCAGGATCAGCCACACTTGGTTGCCTTCCCAGACCGGCCCGATGGTGTTGATGACCACGCGCCGCTCCACGTCGGTCTTGGCGACGAAGGGCAGCAGGGATGCCACCCCCAGGTCGAAGCCGTCCATGATGGCAAAGCCGATGAGCAGCACGCCCAGCAGCACCCACCAGATCAGGCGCAGGACGTCGTAGCTTATGAGATCATGCAGGACCATTTCGGGTCACTCCGCAGGCGCGAGAACGGGAGGGGTGAGGAGGCCGGCTTCCGGCTGGGGATCCGGCTGCGGCCCCTTCTGGATGGCCCGCACCATGAGGGTCATCTCGATGATGAACAGGACGGTGTAGATCAGCGCGAAGCCGCAGATGGTCAGGAGCACCGTCGTGGCCCCGAGCCGCGACACCGCCGAGGCGGTGGGCAGCACGCCCTCGATGATCCAGGGCTGGCGGCCGAACTCGGCCACGAACCAGCCGGACTCCGCCGCGATCCAGGGCAGCGGGATGGACACAACCGCCAGCTTCAGCAGCAGCGGGAAGCGCGTGAGCTGCCGCCGCGCCGAGAGGAAGAAGAAGACCGAAAAGAAGAGGATGAAGTAGAAGCCAAGTCCCACCATCACCCGGAAGATCCAGAACAGGGGCGCCACTTCCGGCACTGTGTCCCAGGCCGCCTTTTCGATCTGCTCCGGCGTCGCCGTGCGGGGATCGTCCACGTACTTCTTGAGCAGGAGCGCGTAGCCAAGCACGTCGCTATTGTCCTCGAAGGTCTTTTTCAGGTCCGCCGGAACCGGCTGGTTGCCCAGCGCGCGGATCTTCTGGAGGGCGTCATAGGCCACCACGCCGCGGACGATATGCCCCTTGGCGCGGTCCGCCAGCTCGGTGATGCCCATGACAGGCGTGTCGAGCGAGCGGGTGTCGATGAGGCCACCGACCCAGGGGATCTCCACCGCATAATAGTTGGTGCGGGCCTTCTGGTCGGGGAAGCCGACCACGACGAACGGGGCGGGCGCGGGCTCGGTGTGCCAGGTGCCTTCCATGGCCGCGAGCTTCATCTTCTGGTGCTCGGTGGTCAGGTAGCCGCTCTCGTCGCCCAGCACCACTACGGAGAGGGCGGCGGCGAGGCCGAAGGAGGCGGCCACCGTCATGGAGCGCTTGGCGATCTCCATGTGCCGGCCCTTCAGCATGTACCAGGCGGAGACGCCGAGCACGAACATGGAGGCCACCACATAGCCGGCGGAAACCGTGTGCACGAACTTGGCCTGCGCCACCGGGTTGAACAGCACGTCATAGAAGCTCGCCACTTCCATGCGCATGGTCTGCGGGTTGAAGGCCGCGCCCACCGGGTTCTGCATCCAGCCATTGGCGATGAGGATCCAGAGGGCCGAAAGGTTGGAGCCGAGCGCCACGCACCAGGTGGCGGCCAGATGCCCCACCTTGGACATGCGGTCCCAGCCGAAGAAGAACAGGCCGACAAAGGTCGCTTCCAGGAAGAAGGCCATCAGGCCCTCAATGGCCAGCGGCGCGCCGAAGATGTCGCCCACATAGTGGCTGTAATAGCTCCAGTTCATGCCGAACTGGAATTCCATCACGATGCCGGTGGCCACACCCAGCACGAAGTTGATGCCGAACAGCGTGCCCCAGAACTTGGTCATCTGCCGCCAGATCACGCGGCCGGTCATGACATAGACCGTCTCCATGATGGCGAGCAGGATGGAAAGTCCGAGCGTCAAGGGAACGAACAGGAAGTGATAGAGCGCCGTCATTGCAAATTGCAGGCGCGATAGGTCGACGACATTCAGTTCCATGGTCCTCGCCGGCCTACAGCCGGCCCTCCTCTCGTCTTAATGCGCCCGGACGGGGCGTGTCTTTCGAGGGCGTCCTCAGTCCGGCCGCAAGCCGTTGAGTGCCGAGGCAAAGCCAGGCCCTCCCCGACGCAGCCGGGCCGTGATCCGCCCGTTCTCCATGATGATGATCTGGTCGGCGAGTTCGGCCTCGCGTCTGATGTGGGTGGCGATCACCAGTGAGCGGCCGCCAGCCTGCTCCCTCAAACGGGTCAGAACGTCCGCCGCAGTGGCGCCGTCCAGGCCCTCGGTCGGCTCGTCCAGCAGCCACAGCGGGGTATCCCGCAGCAGCAGCCGGGCGAGCGCCAGCCGGCGGGCTTGGCCGCCGGAAAGTCCCATCCCGCCTTCGCCCAGACGGGTCTCAAGGCCGAGCCGCAGTTTAGAAACGTCCGATGCAAGTCCCGTTACGTCAAGTGCATTTAACAGGCTCGGATCGTCCTTTTCCGGCGCGGCCAGACGCAGATTGGCGGCGATGGTGTCCTCGAACAGCTCGGTGCGCTGGGTGAGCAAGGTGGCGGGCTCGGCCTGGAGCAGCCCGGCGCTGGGCACGATCTCTCCGGCGATCAGCGCCAGCAGCGTGGACTTGCCGGCGCCGCTCGGCCCGACGATGGCAATGCGCTCGCCATGGGCAAGGGTCAGGCAGATGTCGGACAGCACATCCCGCGCCGCGCCGGGATGGCGGAAGGCGAGCCCGTTCGCCTGCACGGCAATCCCGGCGGGAGGGATGGCCGGGCGAGGGAGGGGCGCGTCGGGCACAAGGCGGGGTGCGATGCGGCGGGCGGCCAGCAAGGTGCGCCCCAGCTCCACGGCACCCCGACGCAGGGCACCGAAGGGCTCCAGCGCGCCGAGCGCCACCAGCAGCGCCATGGCCATGAGAGGGGCATCCATGCGCCCGGCCTGAGCCAGCCAGAACGTGGCCACCAGCATGCCGGCCATGAGCACGGCGGAAAGGGCGCCATAGCCCGCCGCCACCCGCGCATCGATGCGGTTGAGCGCCTCGTCGGCCTGGGCCAGCCGATGATCCGCATGGATCACCGCCGCGCACTGGTCGGCGAGGCGGCCGGCCATGGCCAGCTCGGTCTGTCCGGCGGTCAGGTCCACCGTGCGGGCGCGCAGCGCTTCCACCGCATAGGCGCGGCGGCGGGCGGCGGGGCGGGAGGCGTG
The DNA here is from genome assembly GCF_017742835.1 of Aquabacter sp. L1I39. Lineage (GTDB taxonomy): Bacteria > Pseudomonadota > Alphaproteobacteria > Rhizobiales > Xanthobacteraceae > L1I39. Next base: position 2,376,364 of record NZ_CP072392.1, on the reverse strand, counting down.
GGCGGCGATGGCGAACAGGCCGAAACCGCCCAGGAGCATCACCGCCGCGAAGGCGAGGCCCAGCCACGGCGACAGCAGGCCGAGCACCAGTCCCGCCACCAGAGCCACCGCGCAGGCGGCCGCCGCGGGCACAAGGACCCGCAGATAAAGGGAATCCAGGGCGTCGATGTCGGCGGTCAGCCGGAACAGGAGCTTGGCGGGGCGGGCCAGCAATTGGCGGGCGGCACCCGGCCCGGCCCAACCTCGGAACAGGCGCTCCCGCAGGTCCGCCAGCACGGCGAGCGTGGCGTCATGGGTGACGAGCCGCTCACCATAGCGGGCGGCAGTGCGGGCCAGCGCCAGAAAGCGGATGGCGGCGGCCGGGGCGAATACGTCGAAGGCGAGCGCTGTGGCGGCGGAAAGCCCTGCAATGGCGGTGGCGGTGATGAACCAGCCGGAGACACCCAGCAAGGCGACCCCCGCCAGGATGGTCACGGCGGCCAGAGTCATGCCGGCCAGAATGCGCCCGCGATGCTGGCGGAAGAACAAGGCGAGCACCGGCTGGAGGGGCGCGGCGAAGGAGCGGGCGCGGTTCATGCGCGGCATTCCCGCATCTGCGACCGGCCGGCCTGCGGCTCACCGGCCAGATGGACGATACGGTCCATGCGGGCGGCAAGGTCGGGATCGTGGGTGGCGACGATGAGCGTGCGGCCCTTGGCGAGCGCCAGAAGGCCCTCCGTCACCTGGGCCGCAGTGGTGGCGTCCAGGTGCGCGGTGGGCTCGTCGGCCAGGATCAGGTCCGCATGGGGAGCGGCCGCCGCGCGGGCAAGCGCAAGGCGCAACGCCTCGCCGCCGGAAAGGCCTGCGGCACTCTCGCCGATCCGGGCGCCGGAGAGCCCGCCATGGGTCCGCGCGAGCGTGTCGAGCGCGGCGAATTGCATCGCAGCCCGTGCCGCCTCCTCGCTCAGTCCGGTGCGTCCCATGGTGATGTTGGCCTTCAGAGAACCGGCGAAGAAATGCGGGCGCTGGCCGATCCAGGATATGCGCGAGCGCAAAAGTGTCGCAGTTTCTTCCGATAGCGGGATACCACCTATGCGCACAGTGCCGACATCCGGTGGGGCAAGTGCGGCAATCAGCGACAGGAGCGTGGACTTGCCCGACCCGCTCGGACCCATGATTGCCACCCGCTCGCCCGGGGCCACTGCAAGTTGGAATTGATCCAGGACGGCGCTTTCCGAGCCATGCGCGAAACGCAGGTCTTCGACGACCACTTCAGGCGCGCCCGTGGCATTGGCGAACGGGGCGGGGCGCATCAGCGCGCCGGGCAGGGGCAGGCGGGGCGCATCCACCTCGCCGAGCGCCGCCTCGGCGGCCTGACCGGCGGCTCGGTCGTGCCAGACGGCTGAAAGCTCACGCAGCGGATCGAAGAATGCGGGGGCGAGCATCAGCACGAACAGGCCCTCGCCCAGGCTCAGCTGCCCGCCCCAGGCTCCAAATTCCAGCGTGCCCAGGAGGTGGAACCCCACATAGACCGCGACCATGGCCACACCCAGTGCCGAGAAGAGCTCCAGCACCGCCGAGGAGAGAAAGGCGATGCGCAGCACCGCCATGGTGCGGGTGCGCAGATCCTGTGCGCTGTCCCGGAGCCGCAGGGCTGTGGCGTCCACCGCGCCCAGCGTGCGGATGGTCGCAAGGCCCCGCAGGCGGTCCAGCAGGAAGGCGTTCATGCCGCCCATTTCCTGCAATTGCGCTTCGCTCGCCGCCTTGGCGCGCCAGCCCACTAGGGCCATGAAAACCGGAATGAGGGGTGCCGCCACCAGCAGCACCAGAGCTGCGAGCCAGGACACCGCCGCCACCGCCGCGAGCAGAACAAGCGGCACGAAAGTGGCCTTCATGCGCGCGGGTAGGAAACGGGAGCGATAAGGCAGTATGGCTTCCGCCTGCTCGGCCATGAGGCTCGCGGCCCGGCCCGAGACGATGCGGCCCCCGGCCAGCGGCGAGGTGGCGGCGAGCGCCTCCACCGCATGCCGGCGCAAGGCGCTGACCTGCGCGCGGGCGGCGCGGAAGGCAAGGCGGGTGCCGGCCGCATCGAGGCTCGCCCGCACCAGCCCGAGGATGAGCACGCCCAGCGCCACGGGAAGAATGGACGCGTCGAAGGCGCCGCGCGCGGCACGGTCCACCGCGTGGGCGATGAGAGCGGCCTGGGGAATCCAGACCAGTGCCGCGCCCACCTGCAGCAGGGCGCCCGCCTTCAGGGTGCGGGCTTCTGCGGTGGATGGCGGGCGGGCGGGGTGGGCGGACACGGAATTACTCCTGCGGCTTGGACGAGGTGGCGCCGCGGCGCGGACGGGTGAGCGAGACCACCTTGTCCTTGGCCTCCAACAGCCGTGTGACCTTGGCGCCGAGCGAGAGCAAAGCGGCAAGGCGCGCCGTCTCCAGCTTCTTCACGTCGTCATACCAGGTGGTCAGGCGCTCGATCATCTGGTGCATCTGCGCCATGCGCTCCTGGGCGAACGTATCGTCCGGGGTGGAGGGCGTCTGCATCAGGATCTCGCGCAGCACCGAGAGGGTGGGGTCCACCTCCCGCTTCTTGCGCTCTTCTGCGAGGGTACGCAGAATCAGCCAGATGTCGTCAGGCGTGGTGAAGAAATCACGCCGGTCGTCGGGCAAATGCCGCAGCAGCACCAGATTCCAGGCCTGGAGCTCCTTCAGGCTCATGGAAACGTTGGAGCGGGATATGCCCAGCGCGTCCACGATCTGCTCGGCGCAGAGCGGGGCCGGCGAGACATAGAGCAGGGCATAGATCTGCCCCACCGTGCGATTGATTCCCCACCGGCTGCCCATCTCGCCGAAATGGAGCACGAAGGCCTGCGTGAGCGGCGGAAGGTTCATCAGTGTGTTCCGTTGTCGCGGACATTTCAGAAATTACTGAAATCTATAGGCGCAACGGTCGCAGGCGACAAGTGCACGCGTGCCCCCTCCGACGCCCCCCAGGGGGCGGTGAGCAATCGCGTCTAAGCGTTTTTTCTCTATGAAATCAAAATGATGGATATTGTGTCGAGGCGCGGGGGCGGAAACTCGGCCTTATCCGTCTTTGGTATGACAGCTCAGCGCAGGGCGCGCACGTCGTCCGCTCCTGGATCGCCCTTCTGCTTGGCATCCCGCACGCGCTCAATGGTCTCGGGCTCTTCCGCATCGAGATCGGCGATGTCGTCGCGCGCCCGCTCGTTCACCCGCAGCAATTCATCGAGCTTGGCGTGGATGGCCTGCGTGTCGCGATGGTCCACGCGCAGGATGAACAGGGTCATGAGCAGGGTCAGCAGCGTGACGGCGCCGTGCCAGTCCAGCGTCTCGGGCTGGAAGATCACCCAGGCGACGGCATAGGCCACCACCAACAGATTGGCCTCGGGGCGCGCGAGCCAGGTGCCGATGGCGGTGAGGATATGGTGGTGCGGCTTGTCCATGCGAAGCGGAAACGCGACCGCAGGGTCCCGGTTCCGCCGCGCCCGGAAAAGCTCATTCCGGCTTGACGATGGTGTAGAGGCCCACATCGATGGCGCCGGCGCGGAAGCCGCCCTCGCAATAGGCGAGGTAATAGTCCCACATGCGACGGAACCGCTCGTCGAAGCCGAGCGGCGCCACGTCCGCCCAGGCGGCCTGGAAACGCTCGCGCCAGGCGGCCAGCGTCTTGGCATAGCTGAGGCCGAAGCCGTCATGGCCGATGAGCTTGAGGCCTGCCGCCTCCACCTGCTGCCGCATGATGGTGGGGGTGGGAAGCATCCCGCCGGGGAAGATGTAGCGCTGGATGAAGTCGGGCTCGCGCCGATAATCCTCGTAGCGGCAATCCTCGATGGTGATGGCCTGGATCACCGCCCGGCCGCCCGGCTTCAGGCGCTCGCGCAGGCTGGCGAAATAGACCGGCCAGTAGCGCTCGCCCACCGCCTCGATCATCTCGATGGAGACGATGCGGTCGAACGTGCCGCCACAGTCCCGATAATCCTGGAGCCGCAAATCGGCGGAAAGGCCCTGTTGCTTCAGCCTTTGTGCCGCAAATTCCAGTTGGCGCTCCGAGAGGGTGAGGCCGACCATGCGCGCGCCGTGATCGCGGGCGAGGCGCTCGGCCACCGCTCCCCAGCCGAACCCGATCTCCAGCACATCCTCCCCGCCTCTCAACGCGAGACGCTTCACGATGGCGTCGAGCTTGCGGGCCTGCGCGGCTTCCAGGTCGTCTCCCTCCGCGAACAGGGCTGAGGAATATTGCATGCCCCGGTCGAGCCACAGGGCATAGAAATCGTTGCCGAGATCATAGTGGAAGGCGATGTTGCGCCGGCTGCCGCGCTTGGTGTTGGACCGCGCCCAATGGCGCAGGCGCTCCATGATGCGGGAGAGGCGGGAGCCGAACCAGGTCTGACCGATCTGGTCCGCATTCACCGCCATAAGCTCGATGAGCGCGGGGAGGTTGGGCGAGGTCCATTCCCCCTCCATATAGCCGTCGGCAAAGCCGATGGAGCCCGCGGTGGCCACCCGGCGCAGCGCTTTCCAATCATGCACGCGCATCAGTGCGTCCGGGCCATCGAGCGGCGCGGTGCGCTCCACCCGCTGGCCGGAGGGCAGTTCGATGACCAGCCGGCCGCGCGCCAGATTGGCAAGCGCTGCCCCCAGCAGTGGGCCGGCAAAGTCGAGCAGCGGGGCCGAATGGGCCGGCGATGAAGGCGCCTCCCAGGACAGGGGGCCGCGATCTTGAATCGTCATAGTCCCTCCCTCGTCGCGCCTTGTCCCGCAGCCGTGCGGATGGTCACCGCCTCGGGTGGCGCGGGCGGGCGCCGTGTCAGGCCATTCCCCTTGACCCAGATGAGAAGCGCTTCCCAGTGGATGCCGAGAATGACCTTCAGCGTCATCATGGGATGAGACAGGCAGGCTTGCAAAAGGGAATGATCAGAAAAAACATGCCGCTGCGCAGCAAGGCAGGCGTGAAGAATGACGCCTCCTTTATCGCGGCAGGTGATGTCAACCTTCACCGTCTCGTCCGGCGGACGGACGCGGAAGTGATAGGCCATGTCCATGTCCAGGAAAGGCGAGACATAGAAGCCCTTGTCGACGCTTTGCCGCACCGCTCCGGCCTCCGCCTGTTCCGGCTCCACGGGAAGGAGATAGGAATGGCGCTGCCCGAAGGTGTTGGACACCTCGTAGAGCACGGCCTTCAGCGTGCCGTCGGAATGGTGGCAGAAATAGACCGACAGGGGATTGAACACATAGCCCAGCACCCGCGGCATGGTCAGGATGCGGATCGGTCCTCCCTCCAGATCGATGCCGGCGCGGGCGAGGTGGCCCTCGACCTCTCCCTTCAGGTCGAGGCCGGTGCCCGAGCCATGGTCCTTGTCATGGAAGGACAGGAGGTTGAAGCGATTGCGGGAGAAGAAGCGGCTGGAGGCCGCCGCCTCCTCGATGCGGTCGAGATCCAGCAGCACATGGAAGGTGCGGTAGCGCAGGCTGTGAGCGGCGGGGCGGGTGCGGGCATGGGTGACGATGCCGCGATAGAGGGCGGCGGGAGCGTTCACGCCGCCCGCTCCCAGCCTTCGATGCGCACCGGATTCACATGGATGCGGCCATTCTCATCGGCCACCCGCCAGGGCCGGCGCACGCCGCCCAGCGTTTCCGCCACCGCCAGGCCGGATTGGAGCCCGTCCTCGTGGAAGCCCGCGCCGAAATGCGCGCCGCAGAACCAGGTGCGTCGGCGCCCCTGGAGCGACCAGATGGCCCGCTGCGCCTTGATGGCGGCAGCGTCGAACTGGGGATGGGCGTAAAGCTCGGAGTGCAGCAGCGTACCGGCGCGCGGCGGGCGGGGCGGGTTCAGCGTGACGAAGAGCGGACGCCCCTCAATGTGCTGGAGCTTGTTCATCCAATAAGTGACGCAGAGGTGGCCGTCCTGTTCCATGTAATTCCAGGCGGACCACACCGAGCGACGCTTCGGCATCAATTCCTCATCCGAATGCAGGACGGCGAGGTTGGTGTCGTATTTGAAGGCGGACAGCAGCGCATCCTCCGGCCCGTCCGCATCCTTTAGAAGCGCGAGCGCCTCGTCGCCATGGCAAGCGAGCACCACATGATCATAGGTCTCCGCGCCGCCGCCGGCATCGCGCACTCGCACGAAGCCGTCGAAACGTTCAACCGCCGTCACGGGGCGGCCGAGGCGCACCACATCGGGCATCTGCGCCGCCATTTTCTCCACATAGACGCGGCTGCCGCCCACCACGGTGCGCCAGATCGGCCGGTTGCGCACCTGGAGCAGCCCGTGATTGGTGCAGAAGCGCACGAAGGCGGAGGCGGGATAATCCAGCATGCGCCGGGCTGGGGTGGACCAGATGGCCGCCGCCATGGGCAGGAGATGGTCGTCGCGCAACGCCGCGCCATAGCCTTTCAGCGCCAGATAGTCGCCCAGCGACAGCGAGGGATCGGCCAGCTTGCCGAGGTCCGCCGGCGCCTCCCGGTAGAAGCGCAGGAGGTCGCGCAGCATGCCCCAGTGGCGCGGCGCCAGCAGGTTGCGCTTCTGGGCGAACAGGCCGGACAGGCCGTTGCCGGAATATTCCAGCTTGCCGCCGCGGAGCGAGGCGCTGAACGACATGTCGGTGTCGCGCGTCTCGACGCCCAGATGGGCGAACAAGGCGGTCAGGTTGGGATAGGTGGTGGTGTTGAAGACGATGAAGCCCGTATCCACCGGCTTGGCGGTGCCCGCCTCCTCCACCAGCACGGTGTTGGAATGGCCGCCGAGCCGCTCTGCGCGCTCATAGAGTGTGACATCGTGCCGTCGGGCCAGGAGCCAGGCGGCGGAGAGCCCCGAAATGCCGGACCCCACAACGGCGATGCGCAGGGGGCGATTTCGTTCGGCTTCGGTCATAGTCACAGGCTCCAGTCTCGTCTTTCCTGAAGTTTACGCGGCGAAGCTCGGGTTGGATGACACCCACCGGGAAGGTCGACGGCATTATTTTCACCGGGGCGTGATCTGGCAGGTGATCCACCTGTGCCCAGCTTCCGTTTACAAAGGCGATGAATGAGAACGCGATCCACACTCCCGCCGCGGACGGCGCCGTGACCTCACCCCTTGAGGCGACGGACCCCTATGGGCGTCTCATCGTGGCCATCGCCCAGGGCCGCGACCGCGAGGCGTTCGCCCAATTGTTCCAGCATTTCGCCCCGCGCCTGAAATCCTGGCTCATGCGGGCCGGGGCCAGCGCGGCGGCGGCTGAAGATTTCGCGCAGGAGGCCATGCTGACCGTTTGGCGGAAGGCGGAATTGTACGATCCGGCGCGTGCCGGGGCGTCCGCCTGGATCTTCACCATCGCCCGCAACCTGCGGATCGACAGCCTGCGGCGTGATGCCCGGGGCATTCCCGATCTCGACCTTTCAGAAATCCCCGACCCGCCCGCGCGGCCCGACGACGTTCTGTTCGCCGCAACCGCCGCCGGGCGCATCCGCACCGCCCTCCAGACCTTGCCGCGCGAGCAGGCCGAGGTGGTGCGCCTGTCCTTCTTCCAGGAAAAGGCCCATGCGGAAATCGCCAAGGACCTCGGCTTGCCTCTCGGCACCGTCAAATCGCGGATGCGCCTTGCCATGACGCGGCTGCGGACCCTGCTGGGGGACCTGTCATGAGCGTGCGCCATACACCGAGCGAAGAGACGCTCCTGTCCTATGCCGCCGGAGCGCTGAAGACACCGGAGGCGGTGGTGGTCTCCGCCCACCTCGCCTTGTGCGAGGACAGCCGCTCATGGGTGCGCACCTTGTCCTATGTGGGCGGTGAGCTTCTGGAGGCGCTGCCGGAAGAGGATTTGTCCGGCGACGCGCTCGCCCGTGCGCTCGCCCGCATCGACAGCGATGGCGGTGCGGTGAAGGTGGCGCCGCCTGTCAACGACATGCCGGAACTGCCCGCCTCCCTGCGCCACCTGCCGCTCGGCCGATGGCGATGGCTGGGTCCGGGGGTGAGCGCGCGCAACGTGCTCGTTCCCGCCGATGGGGCCAGCCGGGCCTTCCTCTTGAAGATCGCCCCGGGCTGCAAGATGCCCCAGCACAGCCATGCGGGCAGCGAATATACCTGCGTGCTGTCCGGTTCCTATGAGGACGAAAGCGGCACCTTCGGGCCGGGCGACTTCGAGGAGGCCGACGAGGAGGTGGATCACCGCCCGGTGGTGAATTCCAAGGATCCGTGCATCTGCCTGATCGCGCTTGAAGGGCAGATCCAGCCCTCTGGCCCCTTCGGCTGGCTGATGCGGCCCTTCGTGCGCCTGTGAGGGCAAGGCCGTGACCGTCCTCTTCCTGTTGGCCGGGGCGGGGGGGTGCCTCGCACTGGTGATGGCTGCCGCCTGGGGCACGCAGCGCGTGACCGGCAATGCGGGCGTCTCCGATGCCTTCTGGTCGGCGGGAGTGGGGATTGCCGGCATCGCGGTGGCGCTCGTGCCGGCCGGGCCGGAGGGAGAGATCACCGGCCGCCAGCTTCTGGTGGCGCTGCTGGTGGCGGCCTGGGGCACGCGGCTTGCCCTCCATATTGGCGCGCGCAGCGTCAGTGGGCCGGAAGATCCGCGCTATGCCTGGTTCCGTACCGAATGGGGCGCACACTTCCAGTCGCGCCTGTTCTGGTTCCTGATGATACAGGCGGCGGCGGGTCTGCTTCTGGTGGCCTGCGTGCTTCTGGCCGCGCGCAATCCCGCCGCCGGCCTGACCCTTCAGGATGGGATTGGCGTCCTCGTTCTGGTTGCAGCTGTGATTGGCGAGGGGGCGGCGGACGAGACCTTGCGGCGGTTCAAGGCCGATCCGGCGAACGAGGGGAAGGTCTGTGACGTCGGGCTCTGGTCCTGGTCGCGCCATCCCAACTATTTCTTCGAATGGCTGGTCTGGTGCGCCTATCCCTTCTTCGCCATCGACCTGTCCGGGGGCTATCCCCAAGGCTGGCTGGCTTTGGCGGGACCGGCCTTCATGGCCTGGCTGCTGATTGCGGTGTCGGGCATCCCGCCTCTGGAGGCGCACATGGCCCGCCGCTACGGGCCGCGCTTTGAGGCCTATCGCGCCCAGGTGCCTGCTTTCTTCCCCCGCCCGCCGCGGGGCACTTGAAGCTCTTGTGATCCAATCGGGGGCAGGCGGCGTTTCCGAACTGAGGGCCGCGGGGGCGGCCGAACGCTTGGAACGCCCATGGCCCTGGCCCTGTCCTATCTGCTCACCCTCGTCCTGTTCCTCGCCGCCGATGCGGTGTGGCTGGGCAGCATGGGCGCCCGCTTCTACAAGACCATTCTCGGTGACATCCTGGCGGAGCCATTCCGCATCGCACCGGCAGTGGTCTTTTATCTCCTCTACGCGGCGGGCCTGTGCTGGGCGGGCACTTGGCCGGGCCTGAAGGACGGTTGGGTGGCCGGCCTCACCGGTGGTGCCCTGTTCGGCCTTTTCTGCTACGGCACCTACAATCTGACCAATTTCGCCACCCTCAATCGCTGGACGCTGACTCTTACGGCCGTGGACATGGCCTGGGGCGTGGTGGCCAGTGCCGCTGCCGCAGCGCTGGCGGCGCGAATCATGGCCCATTTCAGCTGACCGGGGCCCGCTCCGGCCGCATGGCAAGGCGCCTAATATTATTTTACCCCCCTTTGCCCGACGCGCCACGCCGACAATGATCCCCGCGATGCGCCGCTCCGATGATGGCCGGCGCCGCACCCGGATGTACGGTTCCCCGCCCATCCGCAGGAGGTTCTGTTGGTTCGTGCGTGCGTCGCCCTTGTGTGCCTGCTTCTGGCCGCGCTTCTCCCCGCGCGGGCCGCCGACCTGATGCCGGAAAAGGGCGAGGTGGGGAATGGGGTGCGCTATGAGCGCATCGGACACTGGGATGCCGCCCGCCTCAACCAGGTGCAGACCGCGGATGCGCCCCGCTTCTTCGGCATCGCACCGGCCTATTCACCTGCGCGCATCGGCGTGACGCTCTATCGGATCACCTATCCTTCCGTGATCCCGGAGCAGGGCAACCGGCCCACCGTGGCGTCCGGCCTGCTGGCCATTCCCGATGGCGGTGCGTCGCGCCTTCCGCTGCTCTCCTACCAGCACGGCACCGTCTATGGGAAAGAGGAGGTGCCCTCGTTTCCCGACCAGTCCCCCGAAACCCAGCTCGCCCTCGCCCAGTTTGGCGGGCAGGGCTATGTGGTGATCGGGGCGGACTATTTCGGCATGGGAGCGGCGTCCGGCCCGCAGGGCTATCTGGTCAAGGCGAGCCACCAGCAGGCCACCTTCGACATGCTCGTGGCGGCGCGCGCGGTGCTGGCCGCCATGAAGATCGAGACGCCCAAACTGTTCCTGGGCGGCTGGTCGCAGGGCGGGTTCGTGACCATGGCCCTGCTGGAGAAGCTGGAGGCTGCGGGCGTTCCCGTCACCGCCGTCGCGACCGCCAGCGCACCTTTGGATGGCTTCATGGTCATGAACGGCTTCCTCCAGTTCCCGCGCAAGATCGATGCGGGCTGGGTGAACTCGCTCTTCATCCTCACCGCCTTCTCGTTCGAGGCCTATTACGGCCTGCCCGGCCTTGCCCACTCCCTCCTTACCGAGGAGGCGTACGAGACCGGCCGTGCGGCCTATGAGAACCGCCCCTTCGACCCGGCCAAGATCCCCACCGACCTGCACAAGCTGATCCGGCCGGACTATTTCGACGCCCAGTTCTTCGCCCGCTCCGCCTATGGCCGGATCCTGAAGGACCTCACCGCCTACCGCTGGGTCATCCGCACCCCGGTGCGCAACTATTATGGCGAGGCGGACGAGGTCATCACGCCGGGCCTCGGCCGCCTCGCCATGACCTGGCAATCGGCCATGGGAGCGGGCAACGGGCAAGTGGAGGCGATCTCGGCCGGCCCTACCACCCATCGCGGCACATATGCCGCGTCCATCATGGCCTGGAAGGCCTGGTTTGACGCCAAGTGAGCGCCGCACCTGCCCCCGCGCGCTCCGCTTGCGATGCCAAACGGCGGGGCCGGTCCGGGCGCCTCAGCGCTCCATGGACACGCCGTGGCGCTCTATCTCTTTGTTTTCACGCATGTCCGTCACGCGAACCGGGTCCTTCGCTCGGAATGGCTTCAGGGCGCGCGCGCCGGTTCCTGCCGGATCGGCGTGTGCCGCGCCCGCCAGGCGGAAGGACTCTCCCCACTCCAGCGCTGGAAGCTGCGGGTGAAGCCCGAATGGCTGGCATAGGACAAGGCGAGCGCGATCTCGCCGATCTGCAATTCGGTGAGCGCCAGCAATTCGCAGGCCATCACATGGCGCACCCGATCCCGCTCGCTCTGGAAGGTGGTGCCTTCCTCCTTCAGGTGGCGGTCCAGGGAACGGGAGGACAAGCCGAGCCGCCGCGCGGCCTGTGCAAGGCTGGTCTCGCCGAGGCTCAAGGAGGGACGCAATTGATGGCGCAGGCGGTCCGCCACCGACTTATCGTTGAGCCGCAGCATGTGGCGCATGCGCGCCAGCGCCTCGGGGCGGTGGGCGGAATCCGCATGAGGATTGCGGGCGGCCATGGCCTCGCGGCCGAGAAGAATGCAGGACAGCGGCTGGTTGAAGCGCACCGGCGCGCGCAGAAGCTGCTCGAACCGGCCCGGCTGGGGCGGCGGTGCGAAGGAGAACAGGACCTCCAAGGGCAGGTCCGGCCGTCCGCTGATGGCGCGCACCATGTTCACCGAGGTGGCCAACACGATGGCATAGATCTGCTCCGCCCCCGCCATGTGGCGGTCATAGATGCCAAATCCGAACGCCCACAGATCGCCCATGGGAATGAGATAGGCGCAGGCGGCGCTGGAATTGGCCCCCTGGTAGCCCACATTGTCCGCGATGGCCTGGCCGAGCGTGGGCGCGCTCTCGATGAGCTCGCCCAGCGGCCCCAGGCAGCGATGGTCATTGATATGGCCGAGCAGGAGCCCGAACTCGGGGCGTCCCGAGGCCTGCGCGCAGCGATCAAGCAGCGTCACGGCCTCGGAGAAGGGGATGCTGGCCTCGCTGACCACATCATCCACGCCGAAGCTGAGACCGGCGAACAGCGGAGCGGGATCGAGCTTGAGGTCGCGCAGGAGCCCGGGCAGCGAGCCGCCGGGGCTCACTCTTTGAAGCGCAACCCTGTCGGGCCTGTCCATGACGGTCTTTGGCGTGAAATGGAAAACGGGCTGTGCCTAACACGCCTAAGGTTTCCCGCAAAGCTTCACCCGATGTCGCGATCGACCTGGACGAAATGACGAGCCTGCTTCCCCTTGTGCGTGCCGCCGCGATCCGCCCGTTCCTGTCCTGGCTCAAGGACCATGGGCGGGCGGTGGATGAATGCCTTTTGGAGAACGGCCTTTCGCCCGCCTGCTTCACCGATCCGAGCCTGCCGATTCCGCTCCTGTCCTGCATCCGGCTGGTGCGCGATGTCAGCCGGCGGGAGGGGCCGGACTTTCCCCTGCGCGCCATGCGCCATTGCGGCCCGGAGGGCCTTGGCATGATCGGGCGCGTTCAGGCGACCGCCCGCACGCCGCGCGAGGCCTGCCTCAAGATCGTGCGGGCGCATGTGCACCTGAGTTCGCACGAAATGCTCACGTTCGCCTCCGAGCCCCTGCAAGGCACGCTGCGGCATGTCTTCCGCGTGCCGGTGGACCATGAGTCCTTATTCTACATGCAGCAGGCGCAGGTGGCTGCTATGCTGGCGCTCTTCGGGACGCGTCCCGCCGCGCCCGTCCTGTCGCGCCTGCAGATGGTGCCCCACCCGGACCTCGGCTTTGCGCCCCTTGCGGGGCATGTGGACGTGCCGGTGGAGCCGTCCGCCACGCGCGCCCTCATCGCCGTCCTGCCGGGTGCGGTTCTCGACCGCCCCTATCCGCGTCGTCTGTCCGCGGCAGGTGAGGCGGGCGTGGAAATGGGCGCGGGACTGCGCGGCGATGGCACCCTGGCGGGTTCCATCCGCGCCGTGCTGCCGCAATTGATGTCGGGCGGCGGGGAGCCCAGCCTGGCGGAGATCGCCGCCCTCTCCTTCATGAGCCCGCGCACCCTCCAGCGCCGGCTGGGAGAGGAGAAGACGCGCCTGTCCATTCTGATCGAGCAGGAGCGGGCGCGCCAGGCCCTCGACATGCTGCGCGGCACCACGCTGCCCATTCGCAATGTGGCGGTGGAACTGGGCTATGGCTCGCCGGCGAGCTTCACGCGTGCGGTGCGCCGCTGGACGGCGCGCACGCCCACCAGCCTGCGCGGCTCGTAGCCGTACCCCTGGAAAAATTTGACTATTTGAGGATGTCCAGTGTCTTGGCGGCCGTACTTGGCTAAGGTGGCGCCCAAGGCAAAGCGACGCGTTGAGCGGCGCCAGGGGATCTGACAGAGCTTGACCAGGGCCGGGGCGATTGGGGCAATGGCGTCCTGTTCCGGCCGATACAAGAAAGGGGCATGAATCATGAAGCCAAGGATGTGGCTGGCCGTCTTCGCCGTGGGTGCGGCCGTGACGGGCGGGTTCGGAGCGGGCGCGTCCGCCCAGACCATGAGCTATTCCGATGCCGGCGCGCTGATCGCCAAGAGCTGCGGTCCCTCCATCGAGAAGTATTGTCCGAAGGACAATCTGGGCACCGGCAAGGTGATGGATTGCCTGAAGGCCAACCAGGCCAATGTGCCCCAGCAGTGCTTCACCGACTATGCGGCCGTGATCGCTTCGATCTCCCGGCGCGTGGAAGCCCAGGCGGAGATCTTCAAGACCTGCGCGGCGACGGCGGCCGAGTTCTGCCCGGGCATCCAGCCCGGCGACGGCAACCTGCGGGACTGCCTCGTGCAGGCCAAGAAGGTGGTCAAGGGCGCCTGCCTGAAGTCGCTCGTCGATTCCGGCTGGTACTGACGGCCCGTCCAGAAACGCTCACGGAAAGTCCCGATCCATGTCGCACTTCCTTCGCGCCGCCGGGCGCACCGCCAGCGCGCTCGTCGTCGCCCTCGCCCTTGCCGGGCCGGCCGCCGCGCAGACTGCCACCTCCTATTCCCAGATCATCCAGGGCCTGAATGCCGTCACCACGGATTCGCCCACGGTCGATGCGCAGGCGCTGCGCGCCTGGGCGGCGGCCAGCGCCAAGCAGGGTGGCCCCACGAACAGCGTGAGCCAGTCTGACCTCGTCAAGAAGCTGTTCTCACTGGCGCAGATCACGGTGCAGATCCAGTTCGCCCTGAACTCGGACATCATCCGTCCCGAATCCTACGCCGCCATCGGCGCCATCGCCGATGCCATGCACGACCCCATCCTGCGCGGCTACCGCTTTGCCGTGGTGGGCAATACGGATGCCACCGGCACCCGGGCCTACAATCTCAAGCTCAGCCAGGAGCGGGCGGACGCCATCGTGCAGGCGCTGGTCAACCTCTATCGCGTCAGCCCGGCGCGGCTGGAAGCCATTGGCCTCGGCCAGGAAGCCCTCCAGAACCCGTCCAAGCCTGACGATCCGATCAACCGGCGCGTTCAGATCTTCAATATCGGTCCGGTCGGCCAAGCTCGTTGAGGCAGAACCGCTGAGATAGGGTCCGCTGCGAACCGGGGGAGGGGCGCTGCGCGCGCTTCTCCCGATTCGAGGATTATGAGAAAAGGCCCGCGGCAGCGCCGCGGGCCTTTTTTGTGCGCGGGGGAACCCTTCTCTCAGCGCTGCCGGATGCGATCCAACTGGCCCTGCGCCCCGGCCGCCCGGGCGGCATCCGCCAGTTCCACCGTCACCACCCGCTTGCCCACCGGGGCGAGGGAGAGCGCGGCGAGCTTCAGGTCCTGGAGGCCGAAGGGGATGCCGATGATGGTGATGAACATGGCCACCGCATGGACCAGATGCACGATGGCGAGCACGAGGCCCAGTGGCAGCCACAGGATGTTGGCGATCAGCCGCACGGCGGCAAGCCCGCCGCTCTCCTGGCCGGTGAGTTCGGCATGGGAGATCACCTCGCGGCCGAAGGGGGCAAGGCTCAGCAGGCCGATTTCCCAGCAGGCGCGGGTCCAGGGGAGGCCGATGATGGAGATGGCCATCAGCACCGCCGCCGCCCACCACATGAGCGCCATGGCCCAGCCGCCCAGCACGAACCACAGGATGTTGGCACCTGTCCGCATGGCCTTCGCCCCTCTGTTGCGACGGGACCATAGGGGGGCGCTCAGCTCCGGTCCAGCCCGGCGGGGCAGGGGCCGGCCGCGGGCGCGCCCGCCGCCGGGTGGGGGACAGACGGGTCAGGCCGGCATCTTGGAGAGATCCACACGAGGCGGCATGGCCTTCTGCAAGTCTTCCTTTGTGACCTTCTTCTTCACTTCGAATTTGTTATCGACCACTTGCGAGATGTAGCAGTCGATGATGCCGGAATGGTCTTCCTTGCGCAGGAGCTTGGCGCCCTGCGGATGGCCCAGCGAATTGGCCATCTGGAGCCCTTCCAGCGCCTCGATGACCAGGAGATCGTCCTTCTTGGACTTCCAGCCGCTCTTTTCGATGGCTTCCTTCAGCGCGAAGACGTTCTCCCAGGACTGCCAGGCATGGCTCTTGGCCATCACGCGGCTCGACGTCTTCTCGCGGGCATCCACATCGTCGATCTCCATGATGACGTTGTGCTGCTTGTGGAACTCATCGTCCTTGTACTTCAGCATGCGGGGGAAGTTCTCCACCAGATAGACCCCTTCCGCCGCGCCCTGCAGGTCGGCGGGGGCGATGGCCTCCATGGTGCCGCAGATGGAATACATGCGCATGGTCTTCTCCAGGCCCATGGTCTTGGCCTGGGTGTAGAAGGCGATGGACTGGGCGCCGAAGAAGACCGAGAAGAGAACCTCCGTGTCCTGCGGGATCTTGGCGAGGTAGGGCACCATGTCCTTGGCGTCCAGCGGCACGAAGATGGGCGGGTTCACCTTGCCGCCGAGCTTCTCGATGACCGCCTTGTGCTCCTGGTAGTGGCTGTGGCCCCAGGCATAATCCGGCGAGATGATGGTCCAGGTCTTGCCGAGATTCTCGAACGCCCAGGGCGCGCCGGCGGCGGCGAGGCCATAGGTGTCGGTGCCGGTGCGGAAGGAATAGCGGGTGCCCTTGGAGCCGGTGGCCTCGGTGGCCTCGCCTGCGGAGAAATAGACCGTCTTCAACTCCGTGGCGACCGGGATGGAGGCGAGCATCACGCCCGAATGCACCGAGCCGACGATGAAGTTCGCCCCGCCGCGCTCGATCAGCGAGCGCAGCTTGCGCACGCCGGTGGCGGGGTTGGATTCGGTGTCCTCCGTCACCAGCTCCACCTTGCGCCCGGCAATGCCGCCCTGCTCGTTGACGAGCTTCACGGCGGCCTTGGCGGCCTTGTCATGCCAGTAGCCCCAGGAGGCAAAGCCCCCCGTCAGCTCGCAATGATTGCCGAGGATGATGGGGCCGCTCGCCTGGGCGTAGAGGTCGCGTGTGAGGCCGAGATAGGCCGTGCCGGCGGCCACGCCCCCGGCCAAGGCGTGGGAGAGGAAGCTGCGGCGGGAGAGGCCGGTCTGAACGGCTGGCGCATCGGCCTTCGGCTTGATGTGGGTCATGGTCCGCTCCGGAGGTTGCGACCCGTTACAGCGCCACGCCGAGATAGCGATGGACGGTGCTCGGGTCTGAGTTGAGTTGCTCGGGGGTGGCTTCGTGGACCACCTGGCCCTTTTCCATGAGGTAGATGCGGGTGGCGAGGGACAGCGCCGTGCGCAAATTCTGCTCCACCAGCAGCACCGAGACGCCGCGCTTGGCGATGGCCGCGATCTCGCGCCGGATGTCGGCCACGAGCTTGGGCATGATGCCCTCCGTGGGCTCGTCCAGGAGGATGAGGGAGGGCTTGCGCATGAGGCAGCGGCCGATGGCCAGGATCTGCTGCTCGCCGCCCGAGAGCGTGCCCGCCGCCTGGCGCCGGCGCTCGGCGAGGCGCGGGAAGCGGGTGTAGATGTCGTCCACCAGCTCCGGGTCGGGGTCCGCCTTCAGGCCCAGGAACAGGTTCTCCTCCACGCTGAGCAGCGGGAAGATGCCCCGGCCCTGCGGCACATAGCCGATGCCCAGCCCCGAGACCTTGTGGGGCGCGATGCGGGTGAGGTCGGTGCCCGAAAAGGCCACCGCGCCGCCCTTGCGGGGCAGCAGGCCCAGAATGGCGCGCAACGTGGAGGTCTTGCCCACCCCGTTGCGGCCGAGCAGGGCCACCGTCTCGCCGGCGCGCACTTCCAGGTCCACCCCGCGCAGGACGGGGACGCGGCCGATATTGGCGGCCAAGCCCGCGACTTGAAGAACCGGGCTCATTCCACCTCCTCCGGCATGCCCAGATAGGCCTCCTGCACCTCGACGCTGGCGGCGATCTCCTTCGGCGTGCCGCGCGCCAGCACGCCGCCGGCCGCCATCACGGTGATGAGGTCGGCGATGGCGAACACCACCTCCATGTCGTGCTCGATGAGGATGATCTGGGTGGTCTTGGACAAGGCGACGATGCGCGCCACCGTGCGTTCGGTTTCCGCCGGGCTCATGCCGCAGATGGGCTCGTCCAGCAGCAGGAGCTTGGGCCGGTTGGCCAGCGCCAGCGCGATCTCCAGCAGCGCCACGTCGCCATAGGCGAGCGTGCCGGCCTGGCGGCGGGCATGGGGGGCAAGGCCGGTCTCTTCCAGCACCTCCTCCACCCGGCGCGTCACGCCGGCATAGCCGAGCGCGGGGCGCACGGGGCTTGCGATCTTCTCGTGCGCCATCACCGCCACCCGCACATTGTCGGCGACGGAGAGCCCCGAGAACACACTCTTGATCTGCAAGGTGCGCGAGAGGCCCTTGGCGACGATGCGGTGTGGCTTGAAGCCGGCAATGTCGTCGCCGTCGAAGATGACCTGCCCCCGGTCCGGCGGGATCATGCCGGTGATGAGGTTGAAGAGGGTGGTCTTGCCCGCCCCGTTGGGCCCGATCACCGCATTGAGCTGGCCGTTGGGGAAGTCGAGGTCCACGCTGTTGACGGCGGTCAACCCGCCGAAGCGCTTGGTGAGGCCGCGGATGGAGAGGATGTTTTCCATTGCGCTCACTCCCCGTCGGTCGCGGCGGCGGCGCGGCCGCGCAGGCGGGCGATCAGCCCGTGGAGCGAGCCTACCAGCCCCTTGGGCGCGAAGATGACCACCAGGATGGTGATGGCGCCCACCGCCATCAGATAGTTTTCCCAGAAGCCGGAAACCACTTCGCGGAACAGGATGAGCAGCGCGGTGCCCACCAGCGGTCCCAGCAAGGTGCCGGCGCCGCCCACGATGGCCCACACCACCGCCTCGCCGGAGACGTGGTAGAACATGAAGGAGGCCGAGGCGTAGCGCCCGAACAGGGCGAACAGCGCCCCGCCCACGCCGGCGAGGAACCCCGCCAGCACAAAGGCCATCCAGCGCGTGGCATAGACATTGATGCCGATGAGCGAGGCGCGCTTCTCATTCTCGCGCACGGCGGCAAAGCGCAGGCCCAGCGGGCTTCCCACCACCAGCGCCATCAGGGCGTAGCAGGCGGCGCAGATGATCAGGATGAAATAATACTGGGTGGCGCGGTCGGTGAGCGTCAGGCCGAGCGAGGTGAAGATGGCCGGCGCGCTGAACGATAGCCCATCGTCTCCGCCGGTGATGTTCTTGGCCGACATGGCCAGGAAATAGAAGATGAGCGAGAAGACGACGGTAATGATGGCGAAGTAATGCCAGGTGAGGCGCACCGCGAACGCACCCGCCACCGCAGCCATGGCCGTTGCCGCGAACACCCCCAGCAGCAGCGCCGGCCACAGGCCAAGCCCGAAAGTGGAGATGCCGATGGCCACCCCATACATGCCGAAGCCGAAATAGAGCGCCTGCCCGAAGGACAGAAGGCCCACATAGCCGAACAAGAGGTTCACGCTGGCCGCAAGCAGCGACCAGATGAGGATCTCGGCCACCACATTGACCCAGAAGCCGAGCCCCAGCAGCGGCAGCACCTGCGGCACGGCGGCGAGCAAAGCGAGAAGGACGAGCGCGCCAATACCCGCAAGGAGCGGTAGGCGCGCGGAGGAGAGGGCGCTCATCGCGTGGCTCCCGCGAACAGGCCGTGCGGGCGCACGAGCAGGACAAGGCTCATCACCGCCAGCGAGGCGATGCGGGCGATGGTGGGATCGGTGACGGAGGTGACAAGGCCCTCCATCATGGCCAGCAGCACGGCGGCAGCCACCGTTCCCTTCAGGTTGCCGAGGCCGCCAATGACCACGGCCATGAAGCAGACGGGCAGGATGTCGACGCCGGTGCGGAATTCCACCGTCGTGATGGGCGCGGCAATCGCCCCGCCCAGGAGCGCGAGGGCGGTGCCGAGCGCGAAGGTGAAGGCGCATACCAGGGTCACGGGAATGCCCAGGGCGGTGGCTGTCTCCCGGTCGTGCCGCACGGCGCGGATCCAGGTGCCGAGCCGGGTGCGGGACAAGAACAGGAAGAAGACCAGGATGGCCGCCGCCGCGAACAGGGCCGCGAACAGGCGGTAGATGTCATAGTCGATGCCGAACAGATGCAGCGTGCCGGGAATGGGCGGCGGCATGCGGCGGGCCTGCGCCCCGAAGGTGGCGCGCACGGCCTCCTGCAGGATCATGGACAGGCCGAACGTGGTGACGATGGTCAGCGAGGCCGACGAGATGGCCGGCCGGATCACCAGGCGCTCGATCACGAGCCCCAGGATGAAGCCGGCGATGGGCACCACGATGAGGGCGATCCAGAAGCCCGTGGTGCCCGCCACCACCAATCCGAGCACGGTGCCGACCATGAAAAAGTCGCCGTGCGCCACATTGATGATGTCCAGCAACCCAAAGATGATCGAGAGGCCCAATGCGATCAGGGCGACGATCAGTCCCCAGACCAGGCCATTGATTGTCAGGGCGATGATGAGGTCCGGCATTGCTCTCTGGTCGGTTTGATTTTGTCTGATGCTGTTCGCAGCACGGCTCCAGCGATACCACGAAAAAATGCAATGCCCTTTGCGCAAAAGATCTGCCTGCAAGGGTGGCGCTTGCTTAAGGATGGGGCAGGCAAATGACCGCTTCTGAGGCGTTCCGGCCCTGCCGCGCGGGGCGCCGGGATGGATGGGCCAAGGCGGCGGGCCGGCTTGTGCGGACAAGGTCCAGCTGCCGTGGTTCAGGCTGGCTCGGGGCAAGGGGCTGTGCGGAAATTCCCCGTTCCCGGCCTCACGCGGTGCGCCCACAAATGGCGTCCGAAACCGCCACGTGCGGCGCGCCATCCGTGAGGGCTGGCGCCCCGCCTTCCCGACAGGGGACTTCATGACCACCCGCTATCCGCGCTTCAAGGCCGCCGCCTGCCACACCTCTTCCGTCTTCCTCGATGCCCAGAAGTCGGCCGAGAAGGCCTGCGATCTCATCGCCGAGGCGGCGCGCGGCGGGGCGGAACTGGTGGTGTTCCCGGAATCCTATCTGCCGGGCTTTCCCATCTGGGCGGCGCTCCAGGCGCCCATCTATAATCACGACTTCTTCCGGGCTCTGGCCGCCCAGGCGCAGAAGCTCACCGACGGCGCCATCCGCACCGTGCGCACCGCCGCCCGGCGGCACGGCGTCTTCGTCTCGCTCGGTTTCACCGAGGGGACGGAGGCCTCCATCGGCTGCATGTGGAACTCGAACATTCTCATCGGGCCGGATGGCGCGATCCTCAACCATCATCGCAAGCTGGTGCCGACCTTCTATGAGAAGCTGGTCTGGGCCAATGGCGATGCGCGGGGCCTGCGGGTGACGCCCACCTCCATCGGTCGCCTGGGCATGCTCATCTGCGGCGAGAACACCAATCCGCTCGCCCGCTACAGCCTGATGGCGGAAGGCGAGCAGGTGCACATTTCCTCCTACCCGCCCATCTGGCCCACCCGCCCGCCGACGGAGGACGGCGCTTATGACCTGCGCCGCGCCATCGAGATCCGCGCCGGCGCCCACGCCTTCGAGGCCAAGGTGTTCAACATCGTCGCCTCGGGCGTGGTGGATGCGGCCATGCGCGAGGCGCTGGGTTCGGTCAATCGGGCGAGCCTGGAAATCATCGACGCCTCGCCGCGCGGCGTGTCCATGGTGCTCGATCCCGCCGCCGAGGTGATCGGCGACGTGCTCAGCGAGCATGAGGGCATCCTCTATGCGGACATCGACACCCAGCGCTGCGTGGAGCCCAAGCAGTTCCACGACGTGGTCGGCTATTACAACCGCTTCGACATCTTCCACCTGGACATCGACCGCGGCGCCCAGGAACCCGCCCATTTCCGCCCCGACCGCACCCCCGCCTTCGCCCCCGACCTCGCCCTCGACCTCGCCGAGGACCGGCTGGATGCGGTGGAGGAGCGGGTGGGGTGAGGGGCGACCCTATCGTGACCAGATCTCCGCCTGCGAGGCCCGGCGCACATAGCCCACCAGGAAGTCGGCGAAGACGCGGATCTTGGCGGGGAGGCGGGCGCGGTTCTGGTAGGCGATGTTCATGGTGAGCATGGGCAATTGCCAGTCCTGCATCACCGGCACGAGGCGGCCAGCCTCGATGTCGCCCTGCACGATGTAGAGGGGCTGGATGAGGATGCCGAGGCCGGCAAGCGCCGCCTCGCGGATCACCTGGCCGTCATTGCAATCGAGCGCGCCGGAAATGCGCACCGTGCGCTCCAGGTCGCCCTTAGTGAGGCGCAGGGAGAAGGGGTCGGCGGCGAGGTTGTAGACCAACATGTCGTGCCGCGTCAGATCCGCCGGCTCGCGCGGGCGGCCCCGTTCCGCCAGATAGCCGGGGGAGGCGGCCAGCACCCGGCGCATGCGGCCGAGCCGGCGCACCACGATATTGGTGTCCGGCTCGTGCAGGCGCGTGCGCACGGCCACATCGATGCCCGCCTCGATGAAATCCAGATAGCGGTTCGCCACCGCCACATGCACGTTGAGCTTGGGATAGAGCCGGCGGAATTCCGGCAGCATGGGCGCGATATAGATGGTGGCGAAGGACAGCGAGCTCGTCACCCGCAATAGCCCCTGGGGCGAGAGGGTGTGGGCGTTCACTGCCTCCTCGGCCTCGTTGAGTTCGGCGAGCAATGTGCCGCTGCGCTGGAAGAAATCCTGGCCCGCCTCGGTCAGCCAAAGGCGCCGCGTGTTGCGTTCCACAAGACGGGCGGAGAGGCGCTCCTCCAGGGCGGAGAGATGACGGCTCGCCGCCGCCGTGGACATGCCGAGCGCCTCCGCCGCCCGCGTCAGCGAGCCGAGCTCGGCGGTCTTCACGAACACCTCGATCTGGGTCAGGCGATCCATTCTTGCGGCCTGCGTAAAAGAGCGTTCCGAAAATTCTGATTTATTTCCGCCCGGCGCAAGGCAAAACTCCTCTTCAACGAAAGACCAATAGGGTCGAGGAAACGCCAAATGACCGGACCGATCCGCCACATCGTGATGTGGCGCGTGGGCGGTGACACGCCCGAAGAACGCGCCATGGCCCGGCTGAAGGTGAAGACCGCCTTTGAGGGATTGCGTGGCCGCATCGACGGCATGACGCAACTCGAGGTGGGCCTCGACGTCTCCGGCGTGGACTATGCCTGCGACGTGGTGCTCGTGACCGAGTTCCGTGATGCCGCGGCGCTGGAGGCCTATGCCTCCGATCCCGAGCACCTGCGGGTGCGCCGCGAGCTGGGCAGTATCCGCATCGCCCGCTTCCAGGTGGATTATCCCGCCGCCGCCCCCGCCCCCGCCGCCGATGGCGTCCCCGCCAACGGGCACGCCGCCAACGGCCATGCTGCCCATGAAGGCATTCTCGCCGGCCAATAGGCCGCGCCCTTTTTCAGCTTCGATCGCCACTGGGACCTGATCCATGATCGAAACCTTCACCTATGAAGCCCTGCCCATAAGGGTCCGGTTCGGCCGGGGCGCCATCGCCGAGGCGGGCGTGGAAGTGGGCAAGCTCGGCGCGACCCGCGCTCTGGTACTCACCACCCCGCAGCAGGCGGCCGAGGGCGAGAAGCTAGGCGTGGAGCTGGGCGCGGCCTATGCGGGCCTGTTTGCCGGCGCCACCATGCACACGCCGGTTGGTGTCACCGAGGCGGCGTTGGAGGCGCTGAAGGCGAGCGGGGCGGATTGCGTCGTGGCGCTGGGTGGCGGCTCCACCACCGGGCTCGGCAAGGCCTTGGCGCTGCGCACCGGCATTTCGCAGGTGGTCATTCCCACCACCTATGCGGGCTCGGAGATGACTCCCATCCTGGGCGAGACCCGGGACGGGCAGAAGACCACCATCCGCTCGCTGGATGTGCTGCCCGAGACCGTCATCTATGACGTGAACCTCACGCTCTCTTTGCCGCCGGGCCTCACCGCCACGTCGGGCGTGAACGCCATCGCCCATGCGGTGGAGGCGCTCTATGCGCGGGACCGCAACCCCGTCATCTCGCTGATGGCCGAGGACGGCATCCGCACCCTCTCGGGGGCGTTGCCCATCCTCATCCACGAGCCGGCCAATCTGGAAGCGCGCACCCAGGCGCTTTATGGCGCGTGGCTGTGCGGCTGCTGCCTCGGCGCCGTCGGCATGGCGCTCCATCACAAGCTCTGCCACACGCTGGGCGGCACGTTCGACCTGCCCCACGCGGAAACCCACACCATCGTGCTGCCCCATGCGGTGGCCTATAATGCGCCCGCAGCCCCCGAGGCCATGGCGGCCATCACCCGCGCGCTGGGTGCCCCCGATGCGGCGCAGGGCCTGTTCGACCTGGTGCGGGCACTGGGCGTGCCGCGCGCGCTGTCGCAGATCGGCATGCCGGAAGAGGGCATCGAGCGGGCGGCGGATATCGCCGTGCAGAACCCCTATTGGAACCCGCGCCCCGTGACCCGCGACGGCATCCGCGACCTGATCGCCAACGCCTATGCGGGCGAGCGCCCGGGCGCTGCCCGGTCCGCAGAGGAGGCGGCCTGAGCCATGGCCCGTCCCATCCTCATTTCCGGCGCCACCATCCTGTCCATGGACGATCAGGTGGGCGACCTCGCCAGAGGCGACATCCTGGTGGAGGGCGAGCGCATCGTCGCGGTCGCGCCACGCATCGAGGTCGATGGCGCGGAGGTGGTGGACGCGGCGGGCCGCATCGCCGTGCCGGGCTTCGTCAATGCCCACATGCACACCTGGCAGACGGGCCTGCGCAGCCTCGCCGCCGACTGGACGCTGCTGGAATATTTCCGCTGGGTGCATGCGGGCCTTGCCACCCGCTTCACGCCCGACGACATCGGCATCGCCACCCTCATGGGCGCCTATGGCCAGATCGATGCCGGCACCACGACGCTGGTGGACTGGTGCCACAACAACCCCACCCCCGCCCATACGGATGCGGCCGTAGAGGCGCTGGCGGAAAGCGGCATTCGTGCCGCCTTCTTCCACGGCTCGCCCAAGCCCGACCCGAAGCCCGGCGAACCCCATTTCTCCGAAGTGCCCCATCCCCGCGCCGAGATCGAGCGGCTGCGCCGGGAGACCTTTACCGGCGATGATGGGCTGATGACCCTGGGCCTTGCCATTCTCGGCCCCCATTATTCCACCTTGGAGGTGGCCCGCGCCGATTTCCGGCTGGCCCGCGAATTCGGCCTCGTCGCCTCCATGCACCAGGGCGGCGGGCCGGCCAAGACGCTGGGCGGCTGGGAGCAGCTCATCGCCGAGGGGCTGGTGGGGCCGGGCATCAATGTGGTGCACGGCAATGATTTGTCGGACGCTTTGTTCTCCACCTTGGTGGATCTCGGCGTTTCCTTCTCGGCGACGCCCGAAAACGAGATGACGCAAGGCCACGGCTTCCCCGTCACCGGCCGCCTGCTGGCGCGGGGCGCGGCGCCGTCCCTCGGTGTCGACCTGGAATCGGTGCTGGCCGGCGACATGATGGGTGTCGGGCGCATCGCGCTCGGCATGCAGCGGTCCTTGGACAATGCCAGGAGCCGCCAGGAGACGGGCGCCATTCCGTCCACTTCCACCATCCGGGTGCGGCAGGCGCTCGCCTGGATCACCATCGAGGGCGCGCGGATGCTGGGGCTCGACCATCGCATCGGCTCGCTCACCCCCGGCAAGCAGGCGGACATCACCCTCATCGATGCCAGCGCCCTCCATCTCCAGCCGGTGCATGACCCGGTGGCGACCGTGGTGATGCAGGCGGGGCGCGGCGATGTGGAGGCGGTGATGATCGCCGGCCGCTTCCGCAAGCGCGACCGGGTGCTCGATGCCCCCGGCCTCACCGAAAAGCTCGCGCGCCTCACCGCCTCGGGGGCGCGCATCGTGGACGAACTCGGCCTTTCGCGGTCGGCAGCTTAGGGATTGGGACAGATGGCGGGAACCGCAACGCTCGGCTGGATCGGCCTCGGCAAGATGGGGCTGCCCATCTCCACGCGCCTCGCCGGCGCGGGCTATGCCATTGCCGGCCACGACCGCGACCAGTCGCGCATCGCCGCCGCCTCCGAGGGGGGCGTCACTCCTGCCGCGACGCTGGGGGACGCCGCCCGGCACGACATCGTCTTCACCTCCCTGCCGGACGACAAGGTGCTGCGCGCCTTGGCGCTGGAGGGCGAGCTTTTGTCCCTCATGCGCCCCGGCGCGCTCCTGGTGGAGACCTCAACCGTCAGCCCCGGCATTTCCGCCGAGGTGGGTGAGGCGGCGGAAAAGCGGGGCATCCTCTATCTGCGGGCCCCCGTCTCCGGCAATGCGGCCATCGCCCATACGGGCAACCTGACCTGCTTCGTCTCCGGTCCGGAAGCCGCGTTCGAGGCCTTCCTGCCGGTGGCGAAGGACTTCACCCGCGCCCAGAAATATCTCGGCACGGGAGAAGAGGCCCGCTACGCCAAGCTCTCCGTCAACCTGATGATCGCGGTGTCCGCCGCCATGATGGGCGAGAGCGTGGTGCTGGCTCGCAAGGGGAACTTGGCCTGGCAGGACATATTGGACGTGCTCACCAACAGCGCGGTCGGCTCGCCGATGGTGCACTACAAGGCGAAAAGCCTGGAAACGCGGGACTTTTCCTCCACCTTCTCCTGCCGCCAGATGGCCAAGGACCTCGACCTCATCGTCGATGCCGGCCAGGCGGCGGAAATGTCCATGCCTCTGGCATCCATGACGCGCGAAATCTACGGCGCCCTCATCGGGCGCGGCGAAGGGGAGGCGGACTTCATCTCCACGGTGCGGCTGGCCGAATGGCTCGCCGGCCTGGAGGCGCCCGACCTCAATAAAAACCAAGGGAGGCTCCGTTGAGGAATTTCGACCAGTTTTCCATCACCGACGCCGTGCGGGAACGGGTCGCCGGCGCAACCGATCCCCGCATCCGCCAGATCAGCGATGCGCTCGTCCGCCACCTGCACGACTTCATCCGCGAGGTGCGCCCCACCCAGGCGGAATGGGAGCAGGGCATCGCCTTCCTCACCGCCACCGGCCATATGTGCTCCGGCACCCGGCAGGAATTCATCCTGCTGTCGGACACGCTGGGCGTGTCCATGCTGGTGGATGCCATCAATCATGACCACCAGGGCAAGGTGACGGAAAGCACGGTGCTCGGCCCCTTCTATGTGGAGGGCCCGCCGGAGGCGCCCTGCGGCACCGACATTTCCGGGGACCTTGCCGGCCAGCCCATGTTTGCCAGCGGCACGGTGACGACGCCGGACGGCACCCCGCTCGCCAATGCCATCGTGGATGTCTGGCACTCCGACGAGGACGGCTATTACGACGTGCAGCATACGGGGGAAGAGGCCGGTCTCGTCGCCCGTGCCCGCTTCCGCACCGATGCGCAGGGCCGGTTCCATTTCTGGTCCATCAAGCCGGCCGCCTATCCCATTCCCCATGACGGCCCGGTGGGCAAGATGCTGGAGGCACAGGGGCGCCATCCCTGGCGGCCGGCCCATGTGCACTTCATGATCGAGGCGCCCGGCTTCGAGAAGCTGGTCACCCATGTGTTCGTCGGCGGCGACCCCTATCTGGACTCCGATGCGGTGTTCGGGGTGAAGGATTCCCTCATCCGGGAGTTCGAGGTGTCCGGCCCCGGCACGGCGCCCGATGGCCGGGTGCTCGATCGCGACTGGTGCGCGCTCCATTACGATTTCCAGCTCAATCCCTTGTCCGAGGCGGCCTCGAAGGCCGCCTGAGAGGGGAAAGACGCGTCAGGCGGAGAAGTCCGGAAAACGGACCGCCGCGGAGGGAGGAAACCATGACTGCCCATGTGCCGAAGGACATGGTCCTGGCACGGCTCGCCGACATTGTCGGGCCGCGCGCCAGCAGCGCCTCCGGCGTGCTGGCCGACCACGGCCGCAGCGAAGCCTATCACCCCGCCCGTCCCCCCGACGTGGTGGTCTTCCCCGAAAGCACCGCCGAGGTGCAGGCCATCGTCAGCCTGTGCCGGGACCTGCGGCTGCCGGTGGTCCCATTCGGCGCCGGCACCTCGCTGGAAGGCAATGCGGCGGCGCTGAAGGGCGGGGTGTGCCTCGACATGGGCCGCATGAACGCCGTCCTGGCGGTGAATGCTGAGGACATGGACGTGCGCGTCCAGCCCGGCATCACCCGCAAGACGCTCAACGCCCATCTGCGCGATACCGGCCTGTTCTTCCCCATCGATCCCGGCGCGGATGCCTCCATCGGCGGCATGGCCTCCACGCGGGCCTCGGGCACCATGGCGGTGCGCTACGGCACCATGAAGGACAATGTGCTGGGCCTGGAAGTGGTGCTGGCCGATGGCCGCATCATCCGCACCGCCCAGCGCGCCCGCAAGTCCGCCGCCGGCTATGACCTCACCCGCCTGTTCGTGGGTGCGGAGGGCACCCTTGGCGTCATCACCGAGGTGACGCTGAAGCTGCATCCCCAGCCGGAGGCCATCTCCTCGGCGGTGTGCGCCTTCCCGAACCTGGAGGCGGCGGTGAACACTGCCATCTCCGTCATCCAGTGCGGCGTGCCGGTGGCGCGCATCGAGTTGCTGGACGCCGTGATGATGCGCGGCATGAACCTGCACGCCAAGCTCGGGCTTCCCGAGGTGCCGCACCTCTTCTTCGAGTTCCACGGCTCGAAGGCCTATGTGGCCGAGCAGGCGGAGACCACGCAGGCGCTGGCGCAGGAGGAGGGGGGCCTCGGCTTTGCCTGGGCCACAACGCCCGAGGAGCGCTCGCGCCTCTGGCATGCCCGCGACAACACGCTTTATGCGGGCCTCGCCTTGCGCCCCGGCGCCAAGGCCATGATCACCGATGTGTGCGTGCCCATTTCGCGCCTGGCCGAATGCCTGGTGGCGACCGCCGCCGACATCGAAGAGAGCGGCCTCGTGGCGCCCGTGGTGGGCCATGTGGGCGACGGCAATTTTCACCTGCTGGTGCTGCTCGATCCCGACAATCCGCAGGAGCTTTCCCGCGCCAAGGCCTTCAATGACCGCCTGGTGCGCCGGGCCATCGCGCTGGAGGGCACCTCAACCGGCGAGCACGGCATCGGCTTCGGCAAGATGGATTTCCTCCCCCTGGAATTGGGGGAGGCGGTGGACGCCATGCGCCTCGTGAAGGGCGCCCTCGATCCCCTCGGCATCATGAACCCCGGAAAGATTTTCCGGCCCGCGCCATCCAGTCACGGAGAAACCCAATGAGGGCGGTGATGGAGACGACGCCTCGCTTGCAACCTTCGGCGCCGCCTGCCGAAAAGGGCCCGCCGCTGCTGGAATTGCGGGGCGTGTCCAAGACCTTTCCCGGCGTGAAGGCGCTGGACGACGTGTCCTTCGCCGTTTGGCCCGGCGAGGTGCATATGCTCCTCGGCGAGAACGGCGCCGGCAAGTCCTCGCTGATGAAGGTGCTGTGCGGCGCCTATCGGGCGGATGCAGGCGAATATTTCCACAAGGGCGAGAAGGTGGAGATCCGCAAGCCGGCCGATGCGCGGGCGCTGGGCATCGCCGTCATCTTCCAGGAATTCTCGCTGGTGCCCTATCTGGACGTGGCGCAGAATATTTTCCTGGGCCGGGAATTTCCCTCCCGCATCCCCGGCCTGCTGGACCGGCGGCGCCTCTATGCCGAGGCGCAGAAGGTGCTGGACCTGATCGGGCTGGAGATCGATCCCCGCACCAAGGTGCATACGCTGGGCGTCGCCCAGCAGCAGATGGTGGAGATCGCCAAGGCGCTGTCCCAGAATGCCCGCATCCTGGTGATGGACGAGCCCACCGCCGCCCTTTCCGACCGCGAGACCGAGCGGCTGTTCGCGGTGATGCGGCAGTTGCAGGAGAAGGGCGTCGCCATCGTCTACATCTCCCACCGCATGGCGGAGGTGTTCGCTCTGGGCGACCGCATCACCGTGCTGCGCGACGGCAAGCTGGTGGGCCGGGCCATGCCCGGCGAGACCAGCCCCGACGAATTGGTGCGCATGATGGTCGGCCGCAATGTGGACATGTCCTATCCGCGCCGCTTCGCCACGGAAGAGGGGCCGGTGGTGCTGGAAGTCTCCGGCCTTGCGGCCAAGTCCGGCATCGCCGACATCAATCTGAAGGTGCGCGCCGGCGAGATCGTGGGCCTGTGCGGCCTCGTTGGCTCCGGCCGCACGGAGGTCGCCCGCGCCATCTTCGGCGCCGACGAGGTGACCGCCGGCGAGATCCGCATCTTCGGCGAGAAGAAGACCGGTGGCCCGGATGCCTCCGCCCGCATCGGCGTGGGCCTCATCCCGGAAAGCCGCAAGACGGAAGGCCTCGCGCTCATCCGCTCGGTGGCCGACAACCTCGCCGTGGCGGGCCTGCCCAAGCTCTTCCCCAACATGCTGTTCTCGCCCGGTAAGGCGCGGCGCACGGCGGACGAGGTGATTGGGCGCCTGCGCATCGCCACCCCCTCCGCCAACCAGAATGTGGCGCTGCTCTCGGGCGGCAACCAGCAGAAGGTGGTGATCGGCAAGTGGCTCGCCGCCGGCACCCGCCTCTTCATCTTCGACGAGCCCACCCGCGGCATCGACGTGGGCGCCAAGTCGGAAATCTTCGCTCTCATCGACCAATTGGTGGCCGAGGGCGCGGCGGTTCTCATGATCTCGTCCGAGCAGGCCGAGATCGTCCATGTGTGCGACCGGGCCTATGTGATGCGCGGGAAGCGCATCGTGGGCGAATTGGCGCGCGCCGACCTCTCCGAGGAAAACATCGTCCGAATGGGGATGCACGATGAGTGATCTCGCCCTTTCCCCCCGCCGCGGCCTGCGTTTGCCTTCGGTGCCCGGCGTCGCCGTCGCCCTTGTGGGCCTGTCCGCCTTGTTCGCGGCCACGAGCCCCGGTTTCCTGTCCGGCGGCAACATTTCCAACATCCTGGTGCAGTCGGTGATCCTGCTGCTCCTGGCCCTGCCCATGACCCTCATCATCATGACCGAGGGCCTGGACCTGTCCATCGGGGCGGTGCTGACCCTGTCCTCGCTGGTGCTGGCGCTCATCGTGGTGTCCACCCAGTCGCTGGCGCTGGGGCTGATGGGGGCCATCGGCGTCGGCCTCGCCTTCGGGCTCGTGAATGGCTGGCTGATCTCGGTGGTGAACATCCCGCCCTTCGTGGCGACGCTGGGCACCATGGGCGCGGCGCAGGGCCTGGCCCTCATCGTCTCCGACGGGCAGAGCGTGGTGGGCATTCCCCGCTTCGTGCGACAGGTCTATTCGGGTGACCTGTTCGGGCTCATCCCCTATCCGCTCCTGATCGGGGCCGGCTTCTATGCCCTGTTCCACGTCCTGCTCTACCACACCCGCTTCGGCACCTATGTGTGCGCGCTGGGCGGCAACCGGGATGCCCTGACGCTCGCCGGCGTGAAATGGCGGCGCCTTCTCATCGCGGTCTATGCGCTGGGCGGGGCCATGGCCGGGGTGGCGGCGCTGCTCATGACGGCGCGCATGAATGCCGGCCATCCCACCGCCGCCATCGGCATGGAATTCGACGCCATCGCCGCCGTGGCGCTGGGGGGCACCTCCTTCGAGCGGGGCAATGGCTGGATCTTCGGCACCCTCATGGGGGTGCTCACCGTGGGCGTGCTGCGCAACGGGCTGAACCTCTTGGCCGTGCCCTCCTCGGTGCAGGTGGCCTGTATCGGCCTCCTGGTCATCTTCGCCCTCTTCCTCGACAGCATCCGGGGACAAAAGTCATGAGCATCGCCGGCGACGTTTCCACGGGCGCCCCGCGCCTGCATCTGTCCAAGGACATGCAGCAGCTCATCTACCGGCTGCTGGCGGCGGGCCTGATCTGCGTGGTGCTGTCCGTCCTCTCGGACGCCTTCTTCACCGCCAACAACATCCTCAACGTGCTGCGGCAGGCGAGCCTGCTGTTCTTCCTCGCCTCCGGCCTCACTTTGGTGATCCTCACCGGCGGCATCGATCTGTCGGTGGGGGCCAATATCGGCCTGTCCGCGTGCTTGGCCGCCACCGTCATCAAGGCCACCGGCTCGCCGGTCCTGGGCACGCTGACGGGGCTCGCCACCGGCTGCGTGGTGGGTATCTTCAACGGCCTGATGGTGGCCAAGCTCCGCATCCCCTCCTTCATCGCCACCTATGGCATGCTGTGGGTGCTGCACGGCGTGACCTATTACTATATGGGCGGCGAGACCATTCACGGCTTCCCGCCCGGCTTCCGCCAGATCGGCTCGGGCTATTTCCTGGGCGTGCCGATCCCGGTCTACCTGATGGTGGTGTTCCTGCTGGCGGGCTCGTTCTTTGCCCAGCGCACCGTCTGGGGCCAGCAGATCTACGCCATCGGCGCCAATCCGGTGGCCGCCCGCCTCACCGGCATCCCGGTGAACAAGCGCCTGGTGCTGGTCTATGCCTTCTCCGGCGCCATGGCGGGCGTCGCCTCCATCGTCTTCCTCGCCCGGCTGAATTCCGCCGAGGGCGACATCGGCGAGGCGATGACGCTGCCCGCCATCGCGGCGGTGCTGATCGGCGGCGCCTCGCTGTTCGGGGGCGTGGGCAGCGTGTTCGGCACCTTCATCGGCGCCGTCATCCTTACCCTGGTGCTCAACGGCATGAACCTCCTCGCGGTCAATGCCAGCTGGCAGCCGCTGGTGACGGGCGTGATCGTGGTCTTCGCCGTGTGGCTCGACATGATCGGCCGCCGGCGCAGTTGAACAAGAAGATCGGGCAACGATCCCGCGAAGGAGAGACTGGCCCGGACGGGTTGGAAAGCTGGCTGCGAGACGATCCGGCCGGGCATCCTTCGCCACAAAATAAAAATCAGAAGGACAAGGGAGAAAACAAAATGAAAAAAGCCGCCTTCGTCGCCGCCCTCCTGCCGCTTGCCTTCGCCGCCACCGCGGCGCGGGCGGACGGTGAGACCGTGGCCCTCTTCACCAAGAACCAGACCAATCCGTATTTCCAGGCCGTGCGCGTCGGCTCCGAAATGGCCGCCAAGTCCATGAATGCCAAGGTGGTGAACTACATTCCCACCAAGCCGGACAGCATTCCCGAGCAGCTGAGCCAGGTGGAAGACGTCATCGTCAAGAAGCCGTCCGGCATCGTCTTCATCCCCGTGGACTACAAGGCCATGGTGCCGGGGGTGGAAGAGATCAACAAGGCGCAGATCCCGGTGGTAAACATCACCGACCGCCTCGCGGGTGGCAAGTCTCTCACCTTCATCGGGGCGGACGATTACAGCCTGGGCAAGGAGACCGCCCGCTATCTGCTCACCCAACTGGGCGGCAAGGGCAATGTGGTGATCCTTGAGGGCGTGAAGGGCGCCATCTCCTCCATCGATCGTGTGCGCGGCTTCAATGACGCCATCAAGGAGTTCAAGGACGTGAAGCTGGTGGCGAGCCAGCCCGCCAATTTCCAGCGTTTGCAGGCGCTCCAGGTGATGGAGAATGTCATGCAGTCCAATCCGCAGATCGACGGCGTGCTGGCGGCCAACGATGCCATGGCCATCGGCGCCATCGAGGCGCTGGACGGCGCCAATCGCAAGGCCAAGGTGACGGGCGTCAACGCCACCAAGGAAGCCATCGACGCCATCAAGGCCGGCAAGATGCTGGCGTCGGGCGACTATGACGGCTTCATCCAGGGGTGCCTCGGCACCATGGCGCTGCTGCGCTCGCTGCGCAACGAGCCCATCGTCACCGAGATCATCCTCCAGCCCAAGGTGGTGAATGCCACCAACTACCAGCCCTATGACGTGGTGCTGGAAAACCGCACCTGCCCCACCTGGGAACAGGGCGTGGCGTTGGGCGCCAAGAAGAACTGATCCGCTCTGTCGCGCACGAGCCGGCGGCGGCGTGCCGCCAGCCCTTTCAGCCCCCGAGACCGCCTGAGAAAACGGACACCACCAGCATGACCGCCAAATCCAGTTACAGCCCGCGCATCGCGGTCCTGGGCACCGGCGCGCAGGGCGCCTCCGCCGGCGCCGATTTTGCCCGCGCGGGATATGACGTGACCTTCATCGAGCAATGGCCCGCCCATGTGGAGGCCATCCGCGCCAATGGCATCACCGTCAATTTCCCCACCCGCACCATCAATGTGAAGGTGCCGGCGCTCCATCTGTGCCAGGTGGCCGAGGTGAAGGGGAAGTTCGACCTCGTCTTCATCATCACCAAGGCCTACGACACCAAGTGGGCGTGCCAGCTGATCGAGCCCTACCTCGCCGATGACGGCCTGGTGGTGGGCCTCCAGAATGGCATGACCCACACCGCCATCGCCGAGGTGGTGGGCGAGGATCGCTGCATCGGAGGCGTCATCGAGATGGCCTCCAACATGTGGGAGCCCGGCGTCACCAACCGGGAGAACGACCACGAGACCGCCTGGTTCGCGCTGGGCGCCCTCACCGCCAAGACGCAGCCGCGCGTGGAGGACGTGGCCAATGTGCTGCGCACCACCGGACGGGTGGAGGTGACGCAGGACATCAAGTCCTTCAAATGGATGAAGCTGGTGGTGAATGCCGCCGAGCTGATCCCGTCCTCCATTCTCAACCTGCCCCTCGCCGACGCAGCGCGCCTGCCCGGCATGCTGCAGGTGATGCGCACCGCCGGCTACGAGGCCATGGAAGCCGCCATTGCCGACGGCGCCACCGTGACGCCCATCATCGGCCTGCCGCCCATCACCTCCAACGATCCGGACCGCTACGTGGACAAGATCCTCGATGAGGTGCTGACCACCTTCTCCACCCCCACCACGCTCGTCACCTCCCTCCAGGACTGGCGCAAGGGGCGGCGGGCGGAAGTCTATGACATCAATGGCCACGTCATCGACATCCTCGCCAAGTCCGGTCGCCCGGCGCCGGTGAACGCCAGGATCGTCGAGATGGCCCTTGCCATCGAGGCCGGCACCCTGGAGCCGCGCCCCGAGAACGCCGCCGCTTTGATGGCGTCCTGAGGCCCGTAAACGGCGCATCGCCCCTTTCATCGACATGAAAATGCAACTGGAGGAAACCATGAAGAGCCTGAAGACCCTCGCAGTCGCGGTGCCGCTGGCCCTGTCTGCGGGCGCCGCTTTGGCGGACGGCGAGACCATCGCCGTCTTCACCAAGAACCAGACCAATCCCTATTTCCAGACCGTGCGCGTGGGCGCGGAAGCCGCCGCCAAGTCCATGAACGCCAAGGTGGTGAACTACATCCCCACCAAGCCGGACAGCATTCCCGAGCAGCTCAGCCAGGTGGAAGACGTGATCGTCAAGAAGCCGGCGGCCATCGTCTTCATCCCGGTGGACTACAAAGCCATGGTTCCCGGCGTGGAGCAGATCAACGAGGCCAAGATCCCGGTGGTCAACGTCACCGACCGCAGCGCCGGCGGCAAGTTCCTGGCCTTCGTGGGCGCCGACGATTACAGCCTCGGCCTTGAGACCGGCCGCTACCTGCTGAAGGAAATGGGCGGCAAGGGCAATGTGGTCATCCTGGAAGGCGTGAAGGGCTCGCTCACCAATATCGACCGGGTGCGCGGCTTCAACGACGCCATCAAGGAGAACAAGGACGTCAAGCTCCTCGCCAGCCAGCCGGCCAATTACCAGCGCCTCCAGGGCCTCCAGGTGATGGAGAACCTCATGCAGTCGCACCCGCAGATCGACGGCGTTCTGGCCGCCAACGACGCCATGGCCATCGGCGCCATCGAGGCGCTGGACGGCGCCAACCGCAAGGCCAAGGTGGTGGGCATCAACGGCACCAAGGAGGCGGTGGACGCCATCAAGACCGGCAAGCTGCTGGCCTCCGGCGACTATAACGGCTTCCTCCAGGGCTGCATCGGCACCATGGTGGCCATCCGCGCCATCCGGGGCGAGGCGATCGTGTCCGAAGTGGTGCTGAAGCCCACCGTAGTGAATGCCTCCAACTACCAGCCTTATGACGTCCCGCTGGACGCCCGCGCCTGCCCGCCTTGGTCGGAAGCGGCCGCCATGGCCACCAAGAAGTAATTCGTTCGGCCTCTGATCACGTCTCACCTCCAAGGCTCCCGGCCCGCGCGTGCGGCCGGGGGCCTTTCCTCATGAAGGAGCCTTCGATGCTGTTCGCCATCCACGCCCTCGACCGTCCGGGCGCGCTCGACACCCGTCTTGCCAATTACGATGCCCACAAGGCCTTTCTGTCCGACACCGCGCCCCATGGGGTGAAGATCGTCATGTCCGGGCCCCTGGTGGCCGAGGACGGCACCACCATGATCGGCTCGCTGTTCGTGGTGGAGGCGGAGAACCTCGCCACCGTCGAGCGCTTCAACGCCGCCGATCCCTTCCACAAGGCCGGCATCTGGGAGCGCGTGAGCATCACCGGCTTCATCCGCCGCCAGGGCTGAAAGGCGGGGCGGCGCGGACAACACCACGCCGCCCTAAAGCACCGGGCCGAGCATGGCGATGGTGTTGTTCCAGATCTGCCGGGCGCGGCTGGCCGCCTCCACTTCCCCCTTTTGAACTGGCCGCGCGGCGTTGAGGAACACCTGCTGGCGGGCGCGCAACGCGCGGGTGAAGGCCGGGTCGTGGAGCAGGATGTTGTTCTCCGAATTCAGTTCGAAGCTGCGCCGGTCGATATTGGCTGAGCCGATGAGCGTCACCTCGCCGTCGAGGGTGAGCGTCTTAGCGTGGAGCAGGCCGCCCTCATATTCCCGGATCTCCACGCCCGCCTCCAGCAGGTCGCGATAATAGGAGCGGCTCGCCGCCGCCACGATCCAGGAATCGTTGCGGCGGGGGAAGACGATGGTGGTGGCCACCCCGCGCCGGGCGCTGGCGCACAGGGCCGCCTGGATGGGTTCGTCCGGCACATAATAGGGGGTGGTGATGACGAGTTCCCGCCGCGCCGTATTCATCAGCGCCACGAAGGTCTCCGGCATGGCCGAATAGCGCACGCCTGCGCCGGAGCCGATGGCCTGGGCAATGAAGCCGCCATCGGCGGGCGGGGCGGGCAGGGGGGCGGAAAAGAGCGGGGCGAGGTCCTCGTCCACCTGCGCCATCCAGTTGCTGGCGAACAGATGCTGCATCTGCCGCGCCACCGGCCCCTCGAAGCGGGCGAGCACATCCACCCAGGGCGCAAAGCGCGCCTTTATGGCGAAGGCGGCATCGGCGCAATTCTGGCTGCCGCAATAGGTCACCGCATTGTCGATCACCGCGATCTTGCGGTGGTTGCGCATGTCGATGCGGCCCTTGAGCGGGCGCAGCAGCGGATTGCCCACGGGCAGCGCGGCCGCAAGGCGCACGCCGCTTTGCGCCATCTCCCGCCAATGCACCGAGCGGATGAAAGCCCGTGAGCCCAGATCATCCGCCATGGCCCGGCAGGTGACGCCGCGCGCGGCGGCGCGCTGGAGCGCGGCCTTCACCTTCAGCCCGCTCTCATCGGCAAGCCAGATATAGAACAGCACATGCACGCTCTCGCGCGC
This sequence comes from Aquabacter sp. L1I39, assembly GCF_017742835.1. Lineage (GTDB taxonomy): Bacteria > Pseudomonadota > Alphaproteobacteria > Rhizobiales > Xanthobacteraceae > L1I39. The sequence goes on along the minus strand of NZ_CP072392.1, from coordinate 2,339,690 downwards.
GGCATCGATGTCGGCCACCAACGACGCGATGGCGGACGCGGAATCGTCCAGGAGCCGCGCCTGGTTGCCCGTCGTCGGCTCGTACTGGCTCACCGAGCGGCCCACGCGGAACAAAGGCTGGTGGCGCTCCGGCACCTCCTGCTCGGCGGAGGGCCCGGCGATTTCGCCTGCGGGCGGCAGCGCATCGAAGGCCGCTTTCAGCCGCTCGATGCGCTTTCGGCCCAGATTGATCTCGCCGAACAGCACATAAGCGAGCACACCGATGCCCGGCGCCAGCACGATCACCAGCACCCAGGCAAAGCGGGCGGCGGGCTCCCGGTGCGGGCGCAGCAAAGCGCGCAGGATGAAGACCAGTTGGATGGCCGCCTGGACGGCAAAGAGCCCCCAGGCGAAGACGGCGGAATCATGCATGGAGGCCACGCGCGAACAGGAGGACCACCCGCATTTAAAGCATGCGGGACGGCGCGCGAAGGCCCCGCTTTGCTGCCTGACGGCGCCGCGTCGGCGCCGGCCATGGCCCTCCTGGCTTGGCGCGATTGCCCAAAAACGCGACCTGTGCTAGTGACCTCCATCGTTGCCGCGCACCAGGGAGGGCATAGATGACAGATGTTTTGCGTCAGCCCATCCCATCCGGGATGCCGAACCGCTAGTTCGGCCAGGTCTTCCTTGAAGACCTTGAGGTTATCGGGGCCACCCGACGCGGATTTTCAGGACGCTCCTTTTCGCGACGCCAGCTTCATCTGAGCCGGCCGCCGCCCCGCGCTCCTCCGCTTCGCCAGATACCTCCGCGCAACCCGTTTCCCGTTTCGCAGGAGAGGCGCCTCGCGCGCCTTCACGGTCATGTTTCACTCGTCCCGGCACGGCGCGGATGCGCTGCGCAATGTCCTTGCCTTCACGTTTCGCCACTGGGCGCGCCGCTGGGCGATGGCGGCCGGCGTCGCGCTGGCCATCGTCGCGGCGACGCTGACCGAAATCTTCGTGCCGCTCTTTGCCGGGCGGCTCATTGATGCGCTGACGCAGGGCCGCGACGCCGCACCCGCCGCACTGGAAGCCTTCCTGATGATGGCCGGGCTCGGCCTTGTCATGGTGGTTCTGCGCCACCTGGCCTGGTGGGGCGTGGTGCCGCTCACCTTGGGCATCATGGCCGACGTGGTGCGCGAGGCCTTCCACCGGGTGCAGCGCTTTTCCAGCGACTGGCACGCCAACAGCTTCGCCGGCTCCACCGTGCGCAAGATCACGCGCGGCATGTGGGCGCTGGACGTGCTCAATGACGTGCTGCTGCTCATGCTCCTGCCCTCGGTGGTGGTGCTCACCGGCACGGTGGCGCTCCTGATGCTGCACTGGCCGCTCATGGGGCTCGTCATGGCGGTGGGTGCGCTCGCCTATGGCGCGCTGACCGTGACGCTCGCCACCCGCGTGGTGGCGCCCGCCGCGCGGCTCTCCAATGCCTGGGACACCCGCATCGGCGGCATCCTCTCCGATACGCTGGGCGCCAACCAGGTGGTGAAGGCTTTCGGCGCCGAGGCGCGGGAGGATGCCCGCCTCCAGGCGGTGGTGGTGCGTTGGCGGCGGCGGGTGCAGCGCACCTGGATGCTCCACACCTGGAGCGCCAGCGGCGAGTTTGCCCTGCTGTGGGGCGTGCGCACGGCAGTGACCGGCACGGCCCTGTGGCTGTGGTGGGAAGGCCGCGCCACGCCCGGCGATGTCACCTATGTGCTCACCACCTATTTCGTGCTGCACGGCTATCTGCGCGAAATCGGCCAGTACGTGCACAACCTCCAGCGGGCGGTGAACGACATGGAGGAATTGGTGGACCTGCACGGCCTCGCCCCCGGCGTTGCCGATGCCAAGGAGGCCCGTCCCCTCGCCGTGCCGGGCGGGGAGGTGCGGTTCGACCATGTGACGTTCCATTACGGCCTCCATGCCGCGCCCTTGTTCCGCGACCTCGACGTGACCATTCCCGCCGGCCAGCGGGTGGGGCTCGTGGGGCCATCGGGCTCGGGCAAGACCACGTTCGTGAAGCTGCTCCAGCGGCTCTATGACGTGACCGGCGGCCGGGTGCTCATTGACGGGCATGATGTGCGCGAGGTGGCGCAGGCCTCGCTGCGCCAGCAGATCGCCATCGTGCAGCAGGAGCCCATATTGTTCCACCGGACGCTGGCGGAGAACATCGCCTATGCCCGGCCGGACGCCACGGCAGAGGAGATCGAGCAGGCGGCACGCCTTGCCAATGCGGATGGCTTCATCGCCCGCCTGCCCAAGGGCTATCGCACCTTGGTGGGCGAGCGGGGCGTGAAGCTCTCCGGCGGCGAGCGCCAGCGGGTGGCCATTGCGCGGGCCTTCCTGGCGGATGCGCCCATCCTGATCCTGGACGAGGCCACCTCGAGCCTGGATTCAGAATCGGAAGCCGCCATCCAGGAGGCCATGGAGCGCCTGATGCAGGGCCGCACCGCCCTCATTATCGCCCATCGCCTGTCCACGGTGCGGGCCATGGACCGCATCCTGGTGTTCGAGCACGGCCGCATCGTCGAGGACGGCCGCCCCGACACCCTCCTCGCCCGCCCGGACGGCCGCTACCGCCGCCTGTTCGAGCGCCAATCGGAGGGGATTGCGGGGGAGCTTGGCGTTCCGGTGGGGTGACGAAGCAAAGGGCAAGGCGCCCCCGAAGGGCGCCTTGCTCGCCTATCCCTTGGACTTTTCTCCCATCGCCTCCGGCATCCCCCGCGCTTGACAGCCAATGGTTGGTCGGGAAAGCTCCCCGGCAAATCGCACCCCCCGTCGCAAGCGGGGGAGAATGCGGATCGCAGGGAAGCGCAGGGGTCGGTCATGACCGGGACCGGAAGGGCGCCGCATGCGGACGCCGTCTATTCCACATTGAACAGCGCGGCCGCCGGTGCCGCCTCGCTGATCGCCGCGTCCTGGACGCGCTCCCTCGTCCATTACAAGCTCGACCCCGACAAGACCCGCCCGCCCGAGCAGCTCACGCAGGCCGAGTTCGACGCCGCCTGCGACCGGTCCGGCCTGCTGGTGCGCCAGTCCAAGGTGGAGATGGACCGCCTGTTCCAGATGGTCGGCGAAGCGGGCTGCTGCGTGCTGCTCACCGACAAGGACGGCGTGCCGCTGGAGCGGCGGGCCTTGCCCGGCGACAATGCGGACTTCCGCCGCTTCGGGCTCTGGACCGGCATGGTCTGGAGCGAGGCCTGCGGCGGCACCAATGGCATCGGCACGTGTCTGGCGGAGGCGCGCCCGCTCACCATCCATCGCGACCAGCATTTCCTCACCCGGAACATTGGGTTGAGCTGTTCCGCCGCGCCCATCTTCGATCCGCAGGGGCGCTTGGCCGGGGCGCTTGATGTCTCCACCTGCCGGCAGGACCTCACCCCCGCCACCTTGAAGCTGATCGCTGCCGCCACCGTGGACGCGGCCCATCGCATCGAGGCGAGCCAGTTCCGCGCCGCCTTCAGCCATGCCCGGATCGTCGTGGCCGAGACCGGCCGGGCGGCGGACGCGCTCCTGGCGGTAGACCGGGAAGACCTGGTGATCGGCGCCAACCGCGCCGCGCGCCTCGCCTTCGACCTCACCGAACAGCGCCTTGCCACGCCGTTCCCCGCCGATCTCCTGCTGAAGGGCGAGACCCACGAAGCGGCCGACGATCTGTGTGCGGGCGAGCGGGGCGTGATCCAGCGGGCGCTGGCGCGGGCGGACGGGAATGTTTCGGCGGCCGCGCGGGCACTGGGCATCAGCCGCGCCACCATGCACAGGAAGCTCGCCAAGCTCGGTCTTCACCGTCCCAACTGAGACGGTCGCATTTTTTGATCCCGACCTGTCTCAAGATCGCGACACTCCGGTCGGCCTGCGAACGCCCACCCCGGTGACGATCCGGCCCCGTCCGCCGATCCTTCCTCCAACCGCACGACGGTTGTGGAGGAAACCATGAACAAGCCGGAATTCATTCGCCAGTCCGCCGCCCCCTTCAAGGCCCGCTACGGGAACTTCATCAATGGCCGCTTCGTCGAGCCGCTGAGCGGGCGCTATTTCACCAATCATTCCCCGGTCAACGGCCAGCCTTTATGCGAGGTCGCCCGCTCGGAGGCCGCCGACGTGGAGCTGGCGCTGGACGCCGCCCATGCGGCCAAGGACGCCTGGGGCCGCACCTCGGTGGCCGAGCGCGCGCTGATCCTCAACCGCATCGCGCAGGCCATGGAAGACAATCTGGACCTGCTCGCCCGCGCCGAGACCTGGGACAATGGCAAGCCGCTGCGCGAGACCACGGCGGCCGACCTGCCGCTGGCCATCGATCATTTCCGCTATTTCGCCGGCGCCATCCGGGCGCAGGAAGGCGGCATCTCCGAGATCGACCACGACACCATCGCCTATCATTTCCATGAGCCGCTCGGCGTCGTCGGCCAGATCATTCCCTGGAACTTCCCCCTGCTGATGGCGGTGTGGAAGCTGGCGCCCGCGCTCGCCGCCGGCAATTGCGTGGTGCTCAAGCCCGCCGAGCAGACCCCGGCTTCCATCCTGGTGCTGGCCGAGCTGATCGCCGACATCCTGCCCCCCGGCGTGCTCAACATCGTCAATGGCTTCGGCCTTGAGGCGGGCAAGCCGCTGGCGTCCTCGAACCGCATCGCCAAGATCGCGTTCACGGGCGAGACCACCACCGGCCGGCTCATCATGCAGTATGCGAGCCAGAACCTGATCCCGGTGACCCTGGAACTGGGCGGCAAGTCGCCCAACATCTTCTTCAAGGACGTGGCGGCCGAGGACGACGATTTCTTCGACAAGGCCATCGAGGGCTTCGTTCTGTTTGCCCTCAACCAGGGCGAGGTGTGCACCTGCCCGAGCCGCGCCTTGATCCATGAGAGCATCTATGACCGCTTCATGGAGCGCGCGCTCGCCCGCGTCGCCGCCATCAAGCAGGGCGATCCGCTCGACCCCACCACCATGATCGGCGCCCAGGCCTCCTCCGAGCAGTTGGAGAAGATCCTCTCTTATATCGACATCGGCCGTCAGGAAGGCGGCGAGGTGCTGATCGGCGGCGCCCGCAACGACCTGCCGGGCGATCTGGCGGGCGGCTATTATGTGAAGCCCACCGTGTTCAAGGGCCACAACCGCATGCGGATCTTCCAGGAGGAGATCTTCGGCCCGGTGGTTTGCGTGACCACCTTCAAGGACGACGAAGAGGCGCTGACCATCGCCAATGACACGCTCTACGGCCTCGGCGCCGGCGTGTGGACGCGCGATGGCAACCGGGCCTATCGCATGGGCCGCGCCATCCAGGCGGGCCGGGTGTGGACCAATTGCTACCACGCCTACCCGGCCCATGCGGCCTTCGGCGGCTACAAGCAGTCCGGCATCGGGCGCGAGAACCATTCCATGATGCTCGACCACTACCAGCAGACCAAGAACATGCTGGTCAGCTACTCGCCCAAGAAGCTCGGTTTCTTCTGAGGCGGATCAATGCGCGGTCCCCGCGTGTTGCTGTCCAATGCCTAAGACTGGGCGCTCCTGGCGCCCGTCCCGGTGATCGAGACACCCCCACGGCGGGGGCTGTCGCGCGGAATCCTGGTGGTGGCCACGGCCATGCCGGGGTTCCGCGCCGGCCCGTCCGGCCAGCACGGCGAAGGGGGGCGCGCCAGTCCGGGCGCGCGCCCGCGTTCCAATGACGTGTCAGGGAGAGGGCGCGCGAACCGCCCGTCAACGGAGGAGACGAAGCCATGGCAAAGACGATGAAAGCCGCCGTCGTGCGCATGTTCGGCGCACCGCTCACCATCGACGAGGTGCCGGTGCCTGAGCCCGGTCCCGGCCTGATCCAGGTGGCCATCCGCGCCTCGGGCGTCTGCCACACGGACCTTCACGCCGCTGAGGGCGACTGGCCGGTGAAGCCGAACCCGCCTTTCATTCCCGGCCACGAGGGCGTCGGCTATGTCTCGGCGGTGGGCGCCGGCGTCAAGCATGTGAAGGAAGGCGACCGGGTGGGCGTGCCCTGGCTCTATACGGCCTGCGGCCATTGCCGCCATTGCCTCGGCGGCTGGGAGACGCTGTGCGAGAGCCAGCTTAACACCGGTTATTCGGTCAATGGCGGCTTTGCGGAATATGTGGTGGCCGACCCCAATTATGTGGGCCACCTGCCGGGCAATATCAGCTTCACCGAGATCGCCCCGGTGCTGTGCGCCGGCGTCACCGTCTATAAGGGCCTGAAGGTCACGGATACCAAGCCCGGCGACTGGGTGGTGATTTCCGGCATCGGCGGCCTCGGCCACATGGCCGTGCAATATGCCAAGGCCATGGGCCTCAACGTGGCGGCGGTGGACATTGACGACACCAAGCTGGACCTCGCCCGCCGGCTCGGCGCGACCGTCACGGTGAACGCCAAGACGGAAGATCCCCGCACCGTCATCCGCCGCGAGACCGGCGGCGGCGCGCAGGGCGTGCTGGTGACGGCGGTGAGCCCGAAGGCCTTTGAGCAGGCCATCGGCATGGTGGCGCGCGGCGGCACCATCGCGCTCAACGGCCTGCCGCCCGGCGGCTTTCCGCTCGATATTTTCGGCATGGTGCTGAACGGCATCACGGTGCGCGGCTCCATCGTGGGTACGCGCCTCGACCTTCAGGAATCCCTGGACTTTGCCGCCGACGGCAAGGTGAAGGCCACCATTCACACGGCCAAGCTCGAAGAGATCAACGATATCTTCGGCCGCATGCACAAGGGCCAGATCGAGGGCCGCATCGTCCTCGACATGGCCGCCTAACCTCCCGGCCTGGGCCCGTCCGGCAAGCGCTGGACGGGCCCATTTTTTTGCCTGGAACGTGTCACGAAAAAGAGAAAGGGGCGGCCCGGCGCGGCCAGGTCGCAGGTGCCCGCGCGGCGGCTGCCCTGCCATAAGATGTCCCCTTGAGGGGGGCATGTGGGAGAACGCCATGACCGCGAACAATCCGCACAATCAAGGCCCTGTGGATGAACCCGAGCGGGTTCTGGCCACCCCGGCGGCCCTGGCCCTCATCGCCGAGCTCCAGGACCGCTACGGGCCGATCCTGTTCCACCAGTCGGGAGGCTGCTGTGATGGCTCGTCCCCCATGTGCTACGCGGCGGGGGACTTCTTGCTGGGGGACCGCGACGTGCGCCTGGGGGAGGTGGCCGGCGCGCCGGTCTATATGGGCGCCGACCAGTTCGAGGTCTGGCGCCACACCCAACTCATTCTCGACGTGGTGCCGGGACGGGGCGGCATGTTCTCCCTCGACAATGGCACCGAGCGCCGCTTTCTGACCCGCTCGCGCGCCTTTTCGGGCGAGGAGATGTGCCGGATCGGGGGACGCTGAGGCGGGCCTCCTTCCAAAACGAAACGGGCGGCCGAAGCCGCCCGCTTGTCCTGATCCCGTGACCCGGGATCAGGCCGCCCGCACGGTTCCAAGAAACTCGGCCATGACGCGGCGCAGCGTCTGGGCCTGGGAGGCGAGGGTCGCGGCCGCATCCTGCACCTGTGTGGCGGCGACGGAGGAATCCGCAGCGGCTCCATTGATGCCCGTGATGTTGGACGACACCTGCTGGGTGCCCTGGGAGGCACGCGCCACATTGTGGGCGATCTCGCGCGTCGCGGCGCCCTGCTGGTCCACCGCCGAGGCGATGGAGCCGGCAATGCGGTTGATGGCCTCGATCACGTCGGTAATGCCGGCGATGGCCTGCGAGGAGGCGCGGGTGGAGCCCTGGATCTCCTCGATCTGTGCCTCGATCTCGGCGGTGGCGCGGGAGGTCTGCTCGGCCAGTTCCTTCACCTCGGCCGCGACCACGGCGAAGCCCTTGCCGGCGTCCCCTGCGCGCGCCGCCTCGATGGTGGCGTTGAGGGCGAGCAGGTTGGTCTGGCCGGCAATGGTGCGGATGAGGTCCACCACCTTGCCGATCTTCAAGGCGGAATTGGACAATTCCTGCACCTGGGAGGCGGTGCTGCCGGCCTCGCGCACGGCGTCGGCGGCGATACGGGCGCTCTCGTCCACCTGCCGCTTGATCTCGACGATGGAGGAGGCCAGTTCCTCCGCCGCCGAGGCCACCGTCTGCACATTGTTGGAGGCTTCCTCCGAGGCGCTGGCGGCGGTGTGGGACGAGTCCGCCACCTTGCGCGTGGCCGTGGTCATGGTGCCGGCCGCGCCCTGGAGCTGGTCGGAGGCCACGCCCACGCTTTCCACCACCTGCCCCATGGCCCGCTCGAAGCCATCCGCCAGGTTCATCATGGTGGAGCGGCGTTCCTCTTCGGCGCGCAGGCGGGTGGCTTCCGCCTCCTTGGCCTTGCGCAGCGCCTCCTCTTCCACGCCGATGCGGATCTGGTCCACGGCGCGGGAGATGTCGCCGATCTCGTCCTTGCGGTTGGCGCCGGCGATCTCGGCCACCTGTTCCCCGGCGGCGAGCCGGCGCAGCGCCAGGGTGAGGCGGGTGATGGGGTTGGAGATGCCGCGGGCCACCAGCGACATGGCGATGAGGGCGAGTACGGTGACCACTGCGGCGGCGACCATCTGCCAGAGCGTGTCGTTGCCGCTGCGCTCCGCCAGCGTTGCCCCCAGGGCATTGGCGTCGGCCATCACCAGCGCGCGAGGCACCGTGATGATGACCGACCAGGCCGCGCCCGTCCGGCCGAGCGGCACGGGCGCGAACACCTTGATGACATCCTTGGCCTCGTCCACCTTGGCCACGGCCTCGCCCTTGCGCATCAGGGCCATGTCCTGCTCGGCCTGGGGCTCGATCTTGCTATAGGGTCCGCCAATGGCACGCGGATCGGCGCTGGAGGCCACCACGAGGCCGGTATTGGTGACAATGGAGACCGTTCCCTCGCCCTTATAGATGGAGGTATCCACCTTCTCCGCGAGGCTCTGAACGAAAGCGAGGTCGAAGTCGGCGCCGGCCACACCCGCAAACTTGCCTCCCACAATGATCGGAACCGACATGGTGGCGAGATAGACCGACTTGCCCTGCACGATATAGGGCAAGGGGGCGAGGATGCTTTCCTTGCCGTCGGCCTGCGGACCGAGGAACCAGCCGCCCTTCATCACGCCATTGGGGTGCAGTTCGCGGCTGTCATATTCCACCAGCGGCTGGAGGGCGATGTTGCCCGCCGCATCGCGGGTCCAATAGGGCAAGGCGCGACCGGTGGCGTCGGTGCCGAGGTCCTTGCGGTTGAGAAAGAGCGCGTCGGCGCCGTCGAGCGCGTCGGGCATCCAGGCGCTGTAGGTGCCGTTGAACAGGCTGTTGTCTTTCAGCACGGAGAGCAGCAGCGCATTAAGCTGGGCGCGTCTCTGGTCACGAGGGGTGCCGTTGCCTTCGTTTTCGGCGATCACATCCAGGGCGTTCGCCATGTTGCGGGCGGCCTCGAAGGCGGAATCGATCTCCGCGCGGATGGCGCTGGCCTGCACGGTGGCGAGGCGCTGCAGGGATTCCTGGCTGGTCCGATCAAGAAGGCCGCGCACGCGCTCGGTGACATAATGGGAAGTCTGGGAGGCCGCATAGAGGCTGTAGCCCAGAAGCGCGCCGGCCACCGCGATGACGCAGAGCGCCGAGAGCGCGATGATCCTGATCTTGATGGAATGTATGTTCATGTCTGCCACCGAATACGCGAAGGGACATCCTGCGGTAGGCGGCGGAGCTTGCGCGGGGCTTGGACTTGGCCTTCGCGGCGCCCGTTCATTTGTCGGCAAATAGTCGAAAGGCGAGGGCGCCTCCGGTCGCCGCGGTCTCCCGCGCGGGGAGCGTCGAGGCGCCTTAGAAGGTTAAGATCACCATGGAAAATTGGTGCGGTGGCGGCGGGCGGAAAGGCTGTGGTGTCGCACCGCGCCCGGGCCGGTGGACCGGGCTGCGGGTGATTGCCGCAGCGCAGCGGTGCTCAGGAGGGCACGCGCCCCACATGGCGCAGGGTGACGAGGCCGAAGCGCCGCATGCGCCGGTGCACCGTCGTGCGGTCGAGACCGAGGTCGCGCGCCGCCGCCGAGATGTTCCAGCCATTGGCAGCGAGCGCCGCCACCAGGGCATCCCGCTCGCTTTCGGGCGCTGGCCGGGCGAAGGGCTGCGCCGGTGGCCAGGAAGCCGCCGGGAAGGAGGAGCTTGCGGAGGAGGGGCCGGCAAGGCGCGGCGGCGCAGGCGGCCCTCCGATGAGGCGCGGCTCGGCCTTGCCCTGGAGGCGGTCCGGCAAGTCCTGTAGGCCGATCATGCCGCTGTCCGCCACCGCGCAGGCATAGTCGAGCGCATTGGCCAGTTCGCGGATATTGCCCGGCCAGTCATGGGCGTTCAGCGCCGCCCGCGCGGCTTCGCTCACGGAGAAGGGCACGCCGCTCGCATGGGTGCGGCCGGCAATGAGGCGGCCGATGAGCCAGTCGATATCCGCCCGCGCACGCAAGGGCGGCAGGGCGAGGATGGCGCCGGACAGGCGGAAATAGAGGTCTTCCCGGAAGCGCCCCGCCTTCACCTCGGCCACAAGGTCGCGATGGGTGGCGGCGATGACGCGCACATTCACCGGCACCGGCCGGGAGCGGCCGAGCGGCGTCACTTCCCGTTCCGCCAGCACGCGCAACAGGCGGGTCTGGAGGGGGAGGGGCATGTCGCCGATCTCGTCCAGGAACAGGGTGCCGCCATCCGCCTCCAGCACCAGTCCCTTCTTGCCGCGTGCCACCGCGCCGGTAAAGGCGCCGGGCTCGTAGCCGAAGAGTTCGCCCTCCACCAGCGTCTCCGGCAAGGCCGCGCAATTGACCGGCACGAAAGGCCGGGCCGCGCGGGCGCTGGCCATGTGGATGGCCTTGGCCAGATGTTCCTTGCCCGATCCGGTCTCGCCCGTGATCAGCAGGCTCATCTGGGTGTTGACGAGCTTGGCCGCCCGCGCCGCCACCCGGTGCATGGCCGGCTCGTCGCGGAACAGGGCGCAGAGCGGCGCCGGCAGGGCCGGGGCGGGGGGCTCGGCCACCGGCCGGCCCGGCTGGCTCGGCGGGGAGAGGGTGGCGGCAAAGAGCGGCGTGCCGGAGCGGGCGAGCCGCACCAGGCGCTGGCCCGCCGGCAGCGCATGGGAGAAGCGCGGCAGGTCGTCCATCTCCAGCTCGAAGAAGGCGCCAAAGCGCTGCCCCACCAGATTGACGCCCGTGCCCGCGTCGCCCAACTCGCGCAGCAGCAATTGGCGGGCCGCATTGTTGAAGCCCAGCAGCCGCCCGGAGCCGTCCACGGCGAGCACATAGCTCGGCTCCACGTCCACGAATTCCGGCGAGGCGGCCAGCTTGACGATCCATTCCCGCCGGAAGCGGTTCATCAGATGCGCCGTCTCGATCTTGTTGGCGAAGCCCTTGACGAATTGCAGGGCTAGGAACTGGCTTTCCTTGGGCTCGGGGGAGCGCAGCGCGGAAATGTCCAGCACGGCCGCCAGCGCACCGAAGGGGTCATAGACCGGGGCGGCGGTGCAGGTGAGGGGGATGTGGGTGGCGTCGAAATGGTCGGTCTGGTGGACGATCAGCGGCTCGCCCGTATGGATGCAGGTGCCCACCGCGCAGGTGCCCGCATGCCGCTCATTCCAGTCGGCGCCGAGATAAAGGCCGGCGCGCATGAGATTGTTGTCGAAGGTGGGATCGCCGATGAAATCCACCGTGATGCCCTTGGCATCGGTGAGCAGCAGCACATAGCCGAGGCCCGCCACCTGCCGGTAGAGCGTCTCCACGCCGAAGCGGGCGGTGTGGGTGAATTCCTCCATGGCATCCTGGTGCTCGCGCAGGCGCGTGGGGGTGAGGATGCACGGCTCGCGCAGCACTTCCGGGTCCAGCCGGTGTTCGGAGACGCAGCGTCGCCACGAATCCTGGATGACGGCATCCCGGCGCGTGCGCGCGCCACGGGCGGCCCGCACCAGCTCATCGATATGAGCGGCCTGTTCCGATTTCATGGGCGTCCTCCGCACCATTCTCGCCGGCTGTGACCGGCACCGGGCTGTCGCCTCCCGTTAGAGGCGAGTGTCCGCGCCTTGCGCGCCCGGCGCAAGCGTTGCGCGCGCCGGAGGGCATCACGAAGCGCATTCCCCGCCACACCTGTTGCAGGCCACGCCACAGGTGCGGCGTCGGGTGCCGCAGGGTGCCCGCCACGGTTTGCGGCGCAATATGACGTAAAATCAAGGGTTTGGATCTCTGGCGTCACTTGGCCCGCCCCTTGCGATGAAGAGCGGACAAAAGGAGGCCCGCCCGCAAGAGGCGTGGCCCGCAGGGACGAACGCCAGGAGAGGCAGCCGGATGGCCGCAGAACGGACGCCCAAGGTCGGCATCATCGCCAATCCCGTCTCCGCAAGGGACATTCGCCGCGTGGTGGCCTCCGCCAACGGCGTGCAGGTGGCTGACAGGGCCAATATCGTGCTGCGCGCGCTGGCGGCGCTGGCCGCCTGTGGCATCGAGGATGTGGTGATGATGCCCGAGCGGGGCGGCATCGCCACCCATGTGCTGCGGGGCATGGAGCGCTCGAACGCGCAGGGCGAGGCCCGCTTTCCCCGCCTGACGCATTTGGCCATGCCCGTCACCGGAACCGTGGCCGACACCCGCCGGGCGGCGCGCCTGATGCGCGAGGCCGGTGATGTGGCCGCCATCATCGTGCTCGGGGGCGATGGCACCCATCGCGCGGTGGTGGCCGAATGCGGGGCGGTGCCCATTGCCGGCATCTCCACCGGCACCAATAATGCCTTTCCCGAGCATCGCGAGCCCACCATTACCGGGCTCGCCACCGGCCTTGCGGCACTTGGGATGGTGCCGCCCGCGCTCGCGTTCGCGCCCAACAAGCTGATCGAGGTGCGCCTTGATGGCGGCGATCCCGAGATCGCGCTGGTGGACGTCGCCCTCGTCACCGACCGCTATGTGGGCGCCCGCGCGCTCTGGCGGGCGGAGACCTTCCGCGAGCTTTACGTCACTTTCGCCGACCCGGAAGTGATCGGCATGGCCGCCATTGCCGGCCTGCTGGAGCCCGTGCGCCGGGCCGAGAGCGGCGGCCTTGCGGTCATGCTCGCGCCCGCTGCCACCGCCCCCACCGTGGTGCGCGCGCCCATCGCGCCGGGCCTCGTCACCGAGATCGGGGTGGAGGACTGGCGCCGCATGCCGGCGGACAAGGTCTTCGCCTCGCGCCTGCCGGCCGGATCGGTGGCGCTCGATGGCGAGCGCGAACTCTTCTTCGACAGCCCGCAGGAGGTGGCCATCACCTTGCGCGACGCCGCCTTCCACACGGTGGACGTGGCGGCCGTGATGGCCTTCTGCGCGCGGGAAAAGCTGCTCCTGCGCCATCCCCATCAAGGCCCGCGCGCGGCGCTGGGGCTGAGCGCCTGACCATCCATCAACCAAGACCCAAGGAGGAAAACCGACGCCATGACCAACAATCCCTTCCCCCTCTCCCGGGACGAATTGCTGAGCGCCTACCGCACCATGCGCACCATCCGCGAGTTCGAGGAGCGGCTGCATGTGGAGTTCGCCAAGGGCGACATTCCCGGCTTCGTGCACCTCTATGCGGGCGAAGAAGCCTGCGCGACCGGCATCATGATGCACCTCACCGACATCGACCGCATCGCCTCCACCCATCGCGGCCACGGCCATTGCATCGCCAAGGGCGTCGATGTCCACGAGATGATGGGCGAGATCTACGGCAAGGTCACCGGCTGCTGCCGGGGCAAGGGCGGCTCCATGCACATTGCCGACCTCTCCAAGGGCATGATGGGCGCCAACGGCATTCTGGGCGCGGGCGCCCCCCTCATCTGCGGCGCGGGCCTTGCCGCCAAGTTCCGCGGCGATGGCGGGGTGGGCATCACCTTCTTCGGCGATGGCGCGGCCAACCAGGGCACCGTCCTGGAGAGCATGAATCTCGCCGCCATCTGGAACCTGCCGGTGATCTTCGTGGTGGAGAATAACGGCTACGCGGAATCCACCTCGGTGGAATATGCCACCGCCGTCGACAGCTATGTGGACCGCGCCGCCGGCTTCGGCCTGCCGGGTGTGACCGTGGACGGCACCGACTTCTTCGCCGTGCACGAGGCGGCCGGCGAGATCATCAAGCGGGCGCGCGAGGGTGGCGGGCCGGCGCTGCTGGAATGCAAGACGGTGCGCTTCTTCGGCCATTTCGAGGGCGATGCCCAGACCTACAAGGCCAAGGGCGAGAATGACCACAACCGCGCCACCCGCGACTGCCTGAAGCTGTTCTCCGCCCGCGTCACCGCCGCCGGTGTCATCGGCGCGGCGGACCTTGCCGTCGTCGACCGGGAGGTGGCCGCCCTCATCGACGATGCGGTGGACACCGCCAAGGGCGCGCCGCTGCCGAGCCCGCGCGAACTCACCACCGACGTCTACGTCGCCTACTGAGCGAACTCATAAATCTGGAGGAAAAACCATGGCTCGCATGATCAGCTACAAGCAGGCGATCAACGAGGCGCTCGATCTGGAGATGCGCCGGGATCCCACCGTCATCATGCTCGGCGAGGACATTGTGGGCGGCGCCGGTGCCCCCGGCGAGATGGATGCGTGGGGCGGCGTGCTCGGCGTCACCAAGGGCCTGCATGCCAAGCACGGCAACCGCCTCATGGACACGCCGCTCTCCGAGAGCGCCTATATCGGCGCAGCCATCGGAGCTGCCGCCTGCGGCATGCGCCCGGTGGCCGAACTGATGTTCCTGGACTTCATGGGGGTCTGCTTCGACCAGATCTTCAACCAGGCCGCCAAGTTCAAATACATGTTCGGCGGCAAGGCGAAGACTCCGGTGGTGATCCGCGCCATGGTGGGCGCCGGCTTCCGTGCCGCCGCCCAGCACTCCCAGATGCTGACCCCGCTCTTCACCCACATTCCCGGCCTGAAGGTGGTGTGCCCGTCCAACGCCTATGACGCCAAGGGCCTGCTCATCCAGGCCATTCGCGATGACGACCCGGTCATCTTCTGCGAGCACAAGGCGCTCTATGGCAGCGAGGCGGATGTGCCGGAGGAGAGTTATGCCATCCCCTTCGGCGAAGCCAATATCGTGCGCGACGGCAAGGACGTAACCCTGGTGGGCTATGGCCTGACCGTGCCCCGCGCACTGGCCGCCGCCGACACCCTCGCCCGCTCCGGCATCCAGGCGGAGGTGATCGACCTGCGCACCCTCTCCCCCATGGATTGGGACACGGTGATCGAGAGCGTGGAGGCCACGGGCCGCCTCGTGGTGGTGGACGAGGCCAATCCGCGCTGCTCGCTCGCCTCCGACATCACCGCTTATGTGGCCCAGCACGCCTTCGGCGCGCTGAAGGCGGCCCCGCAGATGGTGACCGCGCCCCACACGCCGGTGCCGTTCTCCCCGGTGCTGGAGGACCTC
This sequence comes from Aquabacter sp. L1I39, assembly GCF_017742835.1. Classification (GTDB taxonomy): domain Bacteria; phylum Pseudomonadota; class Alphaproteobacteria; order Rhizobiales; family Xanthobacteraceae; genus L1I39. The sequence continues at coordinate 2,324,383 of NZ_CP072392.1, read as the reverse complement.
TACATCCCCACCGCGGACGCCATTGTCGCCGCCGTCCATGCCACCACGGGCCGCGCCAAGTCGGCGGCGTGACGCACCGGGCAGGTTGAGGAACATCGTTATGAATGAACGCATCAAGCCCATCGTCATGCCCAAGTGGGGGCTTTCCATGTCGGAAGGCAAGGTCACCGGCTGGCTGAAGCCCGCCGGCACCGCGATCGCGCCGGGCGACGAGGTGGTGGAGGTGGAAACCGACAAGATCGCCGGCGTGGTGGAGGCCCATGAACCGGGCCTTCTGCGGCGGGTGCTGGGCGAGCCCGGCACCATCTATCCGGTCAAGGCCCTCATCGGCGTCATCGCCGATGAGGATGTGCCGGACGCCGAGATCGACGCCTTCGTCGCCCAATATGCCACGCAGGCCGCCGCCGAGGCGGAGGAGGAGGCGGGGCCGCGCTATGAGTTCGTGGACACCCCCGCCGGCCGCCTGCGCTATGCCCGGCGGGGCGAGGGCGGGCCGGATGTGATCCTCATCCACGGCTTCGGCGGCGACCTGGACAATTGGCTGTTCACCATCGATGCGCTGGCCGAAAAGGCCCGCGTGAGCGCGCTCGATTTGCCCGGCCATGGCCAGTCGGACAAGGCGGTGACGGACCCTTCGCTGAAGGGGCTCTCGGCCGCCGTGCTCGGCTTCATGGATGCGCTGGGCATCGAAAAGGCCCATCTGGTGGGCCATTCCATGGGCGGCGCGGTGGCCGCGAAGATCGCCCTGGATGCCCCCGCGCGGGTGTCCTCCCTCTCGCTCATCGGCTCGGCCGGGCTCGGGCCGGAGATCAATTCCGGCTATACGGACGGCTTCGTGGCGGCCTCTTCCCGCCGCGACCTCAAGCCGGTGCTGGAACAGCTTTTCCATGACCCGGCCACCGTCACCCGGCAATTGGTGGACGACCTGCTGAAGTACAAGCGCCTGGACGGGGTGGGCGATGCGCTCACCGCGCTCTCCGGCGCGCTCTTTGCCGGCGGGCGGCAAGCGGAGGTGCTGGCCGATGACCTTGCTGCCGCCAGCGTGCCGGTTCTGGTGGTGTTCGGGGAGACCGACCAGGTGATCCCCGCCGCCCATGCCAGTGCCCTGTCCCGCGCCACCGTCGAGGTGATCCCCGAGGCCGGCCACATGGTGCAGATGGAAAAGGCCGGCCGGGTCAATGAACTGATCCTCGCCCACATCGCCTGAAACCCAACCATCCCGAAAACAAACCGCCGCCGCCCCGCGCGGACGGCGAAGGAGGACCCATGCCCAATCTCAAGGACAAGAGCATCGTCATCACCGGCGCAACCGGCGGCATCGGCGCTGCCATCGCGGAGGCGCTCGCCGCCGATGGGGCGGCCATCACGGTGGCCGATCTCAATCAGGAGGCAGCGGAGAAGGGCGCCGCCGCCATCAAGGCCGCCGGCGGCAGCGCCATTGGCGTCGGCGTGGACGTGCGCCAGCGCGATCAGGTGCGCGCCATGCTGGATAAGGCGGCCGAGACCTTCGGCCGGGTGGACGTGCTGTTCAACAATGCCGGCGTCGCCCAGACCCGGCCCTTCCTCTCCATCACCGAGGAGGACTGGCGCTTCGTCACGGACGTGAATGCGCTGGGCGTACTCATCGGCATGCAGGAGGCGGTGAAGACCTTCCGGCGCCAGGCGGAAGCGGGGCACGGCGGCGGCAAGATCATCAACACCGCCTCCATCGCCGCCAAGCAGGGCTATGAGCCGCTGGCCCATTATTGCGCCTCCAAGTTCGCGGTGGTGGCCATGACCCAGGCGGCGGCCCGCGCCTTCGGCAAGGAAGGCATCACCGCCAATTGCTTCTGTCCCGGCGTGGTGGCCACCCCCATGTGGGAGGTGATCGACAAGGGCTTTCGCGACGAGAAGCTCACCACCAAGGAGAACGAGGCCTTCGACAGCTTCGCCGCCACCGCCGTGCTGGGGCGCGCCTCGCAGCCGGCGGATTTGGTGGGCGTCGCCCGCTATCTCGCCTCATCCGATTCCGACTTCATGACCGGCCAGTCCCTGATGGTGGACGGCGGCATGGTCTTCATCTGAGGGCGCGACCATGGCCTCGAACGAGACCTTGCCCGATCAGCTGAAAGACATGCACCGGCGCTTCACCGCGCTGGCGAAAGCCTTGCCCGGCCCCATGGGCGCCTTCCGCTCCCTGATGATGGAAGCCTCCAAGCCCGGCGCGCTGCCGGCCGCCACCAAGGAATTGGTGGCCGTGGCGCTCGCCGTGCACCAGGGCTGCGCCGACTGCATCCTCTTCCACGTCTCCAACGCCAAGGCCCATGGCGCCGGCCGGCAGGAACTGGTGGAGGTGCTCGCCGTGGCGCTGGAAATGGGCGGCGGTCCCTCCGCCGTCTATGCCAGCCGGGCCCTGGAAGCCTTCGACACGCTCCCCTGACGGCGCATTCCCGCCCGCCGGCCCTGCGCTGGCGGGCGATGCGGCCCGTCCTATCCCATTTCGACCTGGAGTGTCCCCATGAAAGCCGCCCGCTTCCACGGCAAGCGCGATGTCCGCGTGGAGGAGGTTCCGACCCCTCAGGCCTCCGACCTTGCCCCCAACCAGGTGCTGGTGAAGAACCGCTTCTGCGGCATTTGCGGCACCGACCTGCACGAATATGCCGCCGGCCCCATCTTCATTCCCACCGAGCCCCATCCTTATACGGGCGCCAGCCTGCCGCAGGTGCTGGGCCATGAATATGGCGGGTCCGTCGTGGCGGTGGGTTCGGCGGTGACCAACGTCGCCCCCGGCGACCGGGTCTCCATCCAGCCGCTCATCTCCCCGCGCGATGATCATTATGGCAAGCGCGGCCTCTACCAGCTCTCGGACAGGCTCGCCATTGTCGGCCTCATGTGGCCCTGGGGCGGCATGGCCGAATATTCCATCGTCAATGATTACAACGTGTTCGCCATGCCCGACAGCGTGTCGGACGCGCAGGCCGCGCTCATCGAGCCCACCGCCGTGGTGGTCTATGCGGCCGAGCGGGGCGGCGTGCGGCCCGGCTCCTCCGTGCTGGTGACGGGCGCCGGCCCCATCGGCCAGTTGCAGATCCTGGCTGCCCGCGCAGCAGGCGCCACCACCATTTTCCTCTCCGACACCAATGACAACCGCCTCGCCATGGCCCGGGCCGTGCTGCCGGATGTCATCCCCCTCAACCCCAAGACGCAGAATGTGGTGGAGGCCATCCGCGACCAGACGGAAGGCCATGTGGGCGTGGACGTGGCGCTGGAATGCGTGGGCGCGGAAGCCGCCACCGCCACCTGCATCGAGGCGGTGCGCCGCCAGGGCGTGGTGGTGCAGGTGGGGCTCCATGTGGGCAAGCCGGCGGTGGACGGTTTTACCTTGACCTTCAAGGACATCGACCTGCGCGGCTCGTGGTGCTACCCGACCCTCATCTGGCCTCGCGTGGCCGCCCTCATCGGCTCGGGCCTGCTGCCGGCCGAAAAAGTCGTCACCCGCCGCATCCGCCTCGACGACGTGGTGGCTGAAGGATTCGAGCAGCTTCTGAGCCCGGCGGGGACGGAACTGAAGATCCTCATCGATCTGGCGTGAGGGCATGGCCCGGCGGGCCGTCCGGAGGGGCGGCCTGACCGGTGTTGTGGGGCGACCTGTTCCTACATATGTTCTGACGCATCGCCTGCGGGCGACGGCTTGGAGACATGTGGCATGGTCGCGTTGAAGCTCAGCAAGATGGGCAATTCGGTGGGCGCCATCCTGCCCAAGGAGGTGCTCGCCCGCCTGAAGGTGGGGCAGGGCGACACCCTCTATCTGACCGAGGAGCCGGACGGCTATCGCCTGACCCCCTATGAGCCGGAATTCGAAGCGCAGATGGAAGAGGCGCGGCGCATCATGAAGAAGCGCCGCAACGTCCTGCGCGAGCTTGCCAAGTGACGGCCAGCGCCGAGCCGCGCTGGATCCCAAAGTCCGTGGTCCTCGCCATCCATGACGAGCAACTGGCCGAGCATGGCGGCGGGCGCGGCCTGCGCGACGACAGCCTCCTGGAAGCCGCCCTCGCGCGCCCGCGCAACCTGTTCCATTACGGCGACGCGCCCGACCTTGCCGCGCTCGCGGCCGCCTATGCCTATGGCCTCGCCAAGGACCATCCCTTCATCGACGGCAACAAGCGCACCTCTTTCGTGGTGTGCGAGCTTTTCCTGGCGCTCAACGGGATGGGGCTGGGCCTGGACGATGCACAGGCCGTCACCACTTGGCTGACGCTGGCCTCTGGCGGGATGACGGAAGCGGAATTGGCAGCGCGTTTGAGGAGCGCTCTGTGGGCGGTGGAGTGATATCCCGCGCTTCAAGCTGCAACGGTTTGCACTTGGCTTCTAAAGGCACCAACAGCGCTGTCGTGCAAATCTGTCTGGCGCGCCCTAGGGGAGTCGAACCCCTCTCTCCACCGTGAAAGGGTGGCGTCCTAACCGATAGACGAAGGGCGCGGACAGGGTGGCCCTTATAGGGGGAGGTCCGGCGGCAGGCAAGCCCGGGGACAAGGGAAATTGAGTGGGGCTGTGGAGATCTCGGGCGCGGCCTTGCGGGGAAAGGGTTTCGACAGCTCGGCTTTGGCTCGGCGGGGGCCCCTGGCGGCTGAGGCGATACGGGGGACGTCTCCCCCGCGCCGTCAATCCGGCGCGGGGAAGGGCGTCAGGCCCTCACCACTTGCCGGTGTTCGCCATGCTGGCCCAGGGCTCTTCCGGCGCCTTGGGGCCGCCCTTCTGGAGCAGCTCGATGGAGATGTTGTCGGGAGAGCGCACGAAGGCCATGTAGCCGTCGCGGGGCGGGCGGTTGATGATGACGCCTTCAGCCTGCAGCTTGGCGCAGGTGGCGTAGATGTCGTCCACCTCGAACGCCAGATGGCCGAAATTGCGGCCCTCGCCATAGGCTTCCGGGTCCCAATTATAGGTCAGCTCCACCTCGGCGACGCCCTCCTGGCCGGGGGCGGCGAGGAAGACGAGGGTGTAGCGGCCCTGCGGAACCTCCTTGCGGCGCACCTCCGTCAGCCCCAACTTATTGCAATAGAAGTCCAGGGATTGATCGATGTCCGTGACGCGGACCATGGTGTGCAGAAAGCGCATGTCAGCTCCTGGAATGTGTCGGCCACGCGCAGCGCGGCCGTGGGCGGCCTTTGGCGAGGGCCGGACGAGGGGGAAGGTATGAATTTGGCGCCCGATCTCAAGACCGCGCAGAGCGAGCTGAGTGATTTAATCTCCGCCGCCCGCCACGCGGTGGCCTTCACCGGGGCCGGCATTTCCACCGAATGCGGCATTCCCGACTTCCGCTCCCCCGGCGGGTTGTGGACGCAGAACAAGCCCATTCCGTTCGATGTGTTCGTGGCCCACAAGGCGGCGCGAGACGAGGCGTGGCGGCGCAAGTTCGCCATGGACGAGGCCTTCGGCCAGGCCCGCCCCGGCCGGGGCCACCGGGCGCTGGCGCGGCTGATGGAGCGCGGGCGCCTTGCCGCAATCATCACCCAGAACATCGACAATCTGCACCAGGACTCCGGCATTCCCGACGCGGCGCTGGTGGAACTGCACGGCAACACCACCTATGCCACCTGCCTGGACTGCGGCACGCGCTATGGGCTCGACTGGGTGCGCACCCGTTTCGCGGCGTCCGGCGGCAGCGCGCCCGATTGCGAGGCCTGCGACGGGCCGGTGAAGACGGCCACCATCTCCTTCGGCCAGGCCATGCCGGAAGATCAGATGATGCGGGCGGACGCCTTCACCAAGGCGGCCGACCTCTTCATCGTCATCGGCTCGTCCCTGGTGGTCTATCCCGCCGCTGGCTTTCCGCTCAAAGCCAAGCGCAATGGCGCGCAGCTTGTGATCCTCAATCGCGAGCCCACGGATTTCGACGAGATTGCCGACCTCGTCATCCGCCAGGAGATCGGCGATGTCCTCGCCCCCTTTGCGGGCGAGGCCGCGTTCGCGGCGTGAGCGCGGCATCACGCCTTGCGTGACCGGGCACGGCAGGGTGCCCCAAGGACGCCCATGCCCAACAAAGCAGCAATGGGTGGCGATTTTCCCCCTGGAAAAGGCTGTGCGCTGTCGCAGGGAATGTTATCGTGTGGGTTATCGCCGTTGAATCGGGTTCGCGTGCGTAGGGTCGGGTCAGATGGGGTCTCACGGACGAGGGATCGAACCGGCGGATGCCGGGCCTTCCGGCGATCTGGCGGGGACGCCCGGAACGGTCACGCGGCCCGGCGCGCACGCACCCGGCATGGGAGAAGCTGGACATGGTCGCGCCTGCGGGGCGCCGCCGGAAGGCGTCATGCCCCGTGAGGCGCCCGTGAGCGGCGAGGCATCGGAAAGCCAGGGGCCGGTGGGCCTCATCGAGATTGCCGGCACCATCAAATGGTTCGATGTGGCCAAGGGCTATGGCTTCATCGTCCCCGATGGCGGCGGGGCGGACGTGCTGGTGCATGTGACCTGCCTCAGGCGCGACGGCTTCCAGACCGCCATCGAGGGGGCCCGCATCATCTGCGAGGCGGTGCAGCGGGCGAAGGGTCTGCAGGCCTTTCGTGTCCTGTCGCTGGACCTGTCCACAGCGGTGCCGGTGACCATTCCCGCCCCCACCCGCGTGCGCGCCACCATTGCCCCCACCGGCGGCTTCGAGCCAGCCACCGTGAAATGGTTCAACCGCCTGCGCGGCTTCGGCTTCCTCACCCAGGGCGAGGGGTCGCCGGACATCTTCGTCCATATGGAAACCCTGCGCCGCAACGGCCTCACCGAACTGCGGCCGGGCCAAACCGTCCTGGTGCGCTTCGGCGATACCCCCAAGGGCCGCATGGCCACCGACGTGAAAGCCGAGGACGGGTTGCCGGGGGCGCATTGAGGGGGGGCGTGCTGCGGCGGACAGCCGTCAGCGGAAGGCTCGCAGGCGGCAGCTGCCCCCTCTTAGATCAGCCAGGATCCCATATGGGAGGATTTCCGATCGCGGTCCGCAGGGCTTGGGTGAAGGCTTTCACCTTTGCACTGGGCTGCGGCAGGGCGCGCAGGAGGTAGATGCCGGTGGGCTCGGCATTCCACGTTTCGCCCTCCAGCGGCAATCGGACGAGTTTTCCGGCCTTCACATCCAGTCCCACCACCCAGCTGGGCAGCAGGGCAATGCCAAGTGCGGCCGCGGCGGCGGCGCGCTGGACGTCGAAATCATCCGAGCGGAACGTCACCACCCCCTTGCCGTCCTCGCCGGCCGGACAGCCGATCACGGTGCGCCAGCCGAGAAGATCGGCCCCGTGCAGTTTGTCGATGAGGCGATGGGACGAGAGGTCCGCGGGAACCTTGGGTTCGCCCGCCTGCGCCAGATAGGCTGGGCTTGCCACCAGCAGGCGATGCAGCGGCGCGAGCTTGCTGGCGATCAGCGTGCTGTCGGGCAGCGCCCCCATGCGCACCACCACATCAAGGCGTTCGAGAACCGGATCGGCGAGCAGTTCCGTCAGGTCGAGCTCGACCTTGAGTGCGGGGTGTTCGGCCTGCAGCGCGGCGATGACCGGCAGCACATATCGCCGGCCGAACGTGGGGAAACAGGCGATCCGCAGCGTGCCGGAGACCGACCCTTCGAAGGCGGCGATCTCCGCATGGGTGTCCGCCAATTGGTCGAGGAGCGGCTGCGCCTTGTCGTGGAGGCGGCGACCGGCATCGGTCAAGGCCAAGGCGCGGGTGGACCGGACCAAGAGGGCCACCCCCAGATCCGCCTCCAGGGCGTCGATATGGCGGATCACCGCGGAAGGGGTCATGGCGCGCTTGCGGGCGGCCGCGGAAAAGCTGCCGGCCCGCACCACATCCACGAAGGTGGAGAGGTGTTCAGCGAAGTGCGGTCTCATCTTTGCGCCCCTGGCAAAGCCGTTTGCGGAGGGATACGGCTTATCCTTCTCCGGCAGTAGAAGCATTAAATCATTTCAGAACCGCAGGCATCTGACATGTGTCTGGGGTTGCGGGTAGCCATGAACCCGTGCACTGACGCTGCGCTTCTGGCGGTGATTTCTGTAGGCATTATACTTTGATGTGGATTTCTATACGATGAAATCAAGATCAAGAAATAAAGTATTAGATAAATAATCGATCCGGTCGGCTATTGTTCATCGGAAGGCGGAGGGAACGTCTTTCGCGCTACGGCGATCGCCGAAGGCCGATCACACGCAATGGCATGCAAGGCGCGGCTGGCCCGCGTCCCCGAAAGCTCAACATCTGGCTGCCAAGCTCTTCAGGCAAAAGGGATCATCATGAATATCCTCACCGACAAACTCCTCTCCCAGTCCGCCTATTCCGCCGAGATCGACGTGGCCCTGGAGAAGGTCGATATCGCCGACTGGCTGTTCACCTTGCCGGAAGCGGAATATCTGCGCTGCTGCCCGCCCGATCATATCGGCTCCGGCGTGACCACCACCGATGATGGCCGGCGCATGGTGATCAATGTGGAGATGATCGGCACCGGGCTGGTCATCCAGCACTATGTGGCCGAGGAGGCGACGGCGACCTATTGCCGGATGAACTCCATCTCGGACGTGTTCACCCCCGTGGGCCGCACGCAGGTCAACGTGATCTGGGAACTCATGGCCGAGGCGGGCGAGAACGGCCGCACCCGCTACACCAACCGGGTCACCTCCCACCCCACCGATGTGTTCATGGCGTTCCTCGCCGCGCACAACCAGACCTTCGAGCAGGCGGCCGTGGCCCGGCAGGAGGCCGGCGGCGATCATAATCGTCGCGAAACTCCGCTGTTTGCCGCCAGCATCGCCCGCCGCGCGCTGGGCAAGGCCAATGTGACATGAAGGCGATCACCTATGCGGACTTCGGTGGCGCGGATGTCCTGCGTGTCGCCGAGGTGCCCATGCCGCAACCCCGCCCGACCGATCTCCTGGTCAAGGTGATGGCGGCGGGCGTCAATCGTGCGGACCTGCTGCAAAGGCAGGGCCGCTACGGGCGGCAGCATTATGGAGAGAGCGAGCTGCTGGGCCTGGAAGTGGCCGGCGAGGTGGTCGCCGCGGGCAGCGCGGTCACCGACATGCGACCGGGCGACCGGGTCATGGCCATCGTGGGCGGTGGCGCCTATGCCGAATATGCCCGTGTGGACCGGGACATGGCCGTTCGCATTCCCGAACCGCTGGCCTATGTGGCGGCGGCGGCGGTGATGGAATCCTTCGTCACCGCGTGGGAGGCGGTCGTGCATCTCGGCGGCGCGGAGAAGGGCATGGCCGTGCTCATTCACGCCGCCGCCGGCGGCGTCGGCTCCGCCGCTGTGGAGATCGCCCACGCCCTTGGTGCCCGCGTCTTCGCCACCGCCAATGCCGCGCGCCGCCCCGATGTCCTGCGCCTCGGGGCCGAGATGGCGTTCGATTATCGGTCGGAGGACTTCGAACAGGGCGCGCGCGACGCCACACAGGGGAGGGGTGTGGATGTGATCGTCGACTTCGTGGGCGGTGACTATCTCGCCCGCAATCTGCGCAGCCTCGCGCCGGGCGGGCGCCTGGTGCAAATGGGGCTGCTGGGCGGAAAGGACAGCGCGGAGATCCCGCTGGGGCTCGTTCTGCACAATCACCTGCGCCTCATCGGCACGGTCATGAAGTCCCGCAGCAGCGAGGAGAAGCGGGCCATGGTGCGCCGCTTCGCCGAAGGGGCGCTTCCCCTGTTCGCCGATGGCAAGCTGAAGCCGATCGTCGGCAAGGTCTTCCCGCTGGCAGAGGCGGCCGACGCGCATCGTTTCATGGAAGCCGGCGGTGGGTTCGGGAAGATCGTGCTTCAGGTGCACCCCTGAGCTTCGGCGGCCGAGGCGACCCTTATAGCCTTGGCCGTTCGGATGGCGTGTGCCGAGGCGCCATGGCCGCGTCACGATCCGCGACCAAGGGCAGGGGGAAATCGACCGCGATCCGCGCCGCCAGCCGCCCGTCCTGCCCCTTCGTGATCCCCCTCCCACCCCTGGCCCGATGGCGGCGGGTGCTGTAAGGCGGAGGCGAATGCTCGTCTTTCGAGGTCCGCTGATGTCCGTCTCGACTTTGGCCCTGCGCCCGAGCCTGCGCGCCACGCGCCGTCCGGCCGCCCACCGCCTTGCCGCCTTCGCAAATCGACCCCTGGCGGCCCTCGTCGCCGGGCTGTGCCTGATGCTGGCGCTCCTGTCCGGCCCGGTGGCGGCGGCGCAGCTCGATCCCCTGGAGATCGCCACCCGCAACGGCGTGGTGGTGCTGGAGGTGGAGATGGCGCGCACCGAGCAGCAGCGCACCACCGGCCTCATGTACCGGAAGGAACTGCCGGAGCGGCAGGGCATGCTGTTCGATTTCGGCGCCGACCAGATGGTCTATATGTGGATGAAGAACACCTACATCCCGCTCGACATGCTGTTCATCCGCGCCGACGGCGCCATTGCCCGCATCGCGGCCATGACCACCCCGATGTCCGAGGCCACCATCTCCTCCGGCGAGCCGGTGCGCGCGGTGCTGGAAATCCCTGGCGGGGCGGCGAAAAGGCTCGGCATCGCGGTGGGTGACAAGGTCTCCACCTCCCTGTTCGGCGGGAAATAGGCCAAACGCCGCGAAAAGGTCGTTTCGATCAAGGCTGGCGCAGGCCTGTCATGGGAAGGTGACGATAGGTCAGGCAATCCGGCGGGCGAGGGCAGGCGAGGGCGATGCATAACGCCATGTGGCTGAAGGACGTGCTCGTCTATCTGGTGGCGGCGGGCATCCTCATCCCCCTGTTCCACCGGGCGCGGGTGAGCGCGGTGGTCGGCTTCATCGCGCTCGGCGCGCTGCTCGGCCCCCACGGCCTTGGCCAATGGGCGGGGCAGGCGCCGGCGCTCTCCTACCTGACCATCACCGACCAGCACCGCGCGGCGCAGTTCGGCGAATTGGGCGTCATCTTCCTCTTGTTCCTGTTGGGGCTTGAATTTTCCGCCGAGAAGCTGTGGGCGCTGCGGCGGGAGGTGTTTGGCCTCGGCCTGCTTCAGGTGGTTTTTTCCGGCACCCTCTTGGCGATCGGCCTGCGCGTCAGCGGCGTTGCCACCGACCTCGCCTTGGTGACTGGCGTGGCGCTGGCCATGTCCTCCACGGCGCTGGTGATGCAGATCCTGGTGTCGGAGCGCCGCGCCACCGCACCCATCGGCAAGACGGCGCTGGCCATCCTCCTGTTCCAGGATCTGGCCGTGGTCGCTGTGCTGCTGGCGGCGGAATTGATCGGCGGGCCGGTGCACAATCTCTGGCTGGTGGTGGGGCTGGCCCTGCTGAAGGGGGTGGCGGCGGTCGGCATCATCCTGCTGGCGGGGCGCTTCGTGCTGGCGCCCCTGGTGGGGGCCGCCGCCCGCACCGGGGCGCGGGACCTGCTGATGGCGGTGACCCTGGTGGTGGTGGCGGGCACCGCCGGGCTGACCGAGGCGGCGGGCCTGTCGGCGGCGCTTGGGGCTTTTTTGTCCGGCATGATGCTGTCGGGCACCGTCTACCAGCACCAGATCTCGGTGGATCTGGAACCCTTCAAGGGGCTGCTGATCGGAGTTTTCTTCGTCTCGGTGGGCATGGGGGTGGACCTGTCCGCCATTCTGCCGGTCCTGCATTGGGTGCTGGTGGCGGCGGCGGCGGTGATCCTCGCCAAGTTCATCGCCACCTATGGCGCCGCCCGTCTCCTGAAGGTGGAGGCTCCGCTCGCGGGTGAGCTGGCGCTGCTGTTGTCCCAGACCGGCGAGTTCGCGTTCGTGGTGCTGGGGCTGCTCCAGACGAAAGGTGTGCTGGACGGCGCCGCTGCGGGCTTCATCGTGGCGGTGGTGACGCTGACCCTTGTGCTCACCCCCTGGCTCGCCCAGGCGGGCGGCCTGGTACGCGTGCGGCTGGAGCGGGTGCGGCAGGATGCTCAGGCCTTCGCTGCGCCGGAAGGCGGTCATGTGGTCATCGGCGGCTTCGGCCGGGTGGGGCGCATCGTCGCCGAAAGCCTGGAAGCCCAAGGCGTGCCCTTCGTGGCCCTCGACGCGGACGCAACGCGCGTGGGCCTGGAGCGCGCGGCGGGGCGGCAGGTGTTTCTGGGCGATGCCAGCCGCGAGGAAATCCTCGCCCGCGTGGCGGTGGAGCGGGCGAGCGCGGTGGTCGTCACCCTGGACGAGGCCCATGCCGCCGAGGGCATGGTGCGTGCCACCCTTCGCCTGAAGGCGGATGCGGTGGTTCTGGCCCGCGTGAAGGATGCCCCCCATGCCCGTCGGCTGGCGGCGCTGGGCGCGCGGGACGTGATCCCCGAGGCTGTGGAAGCGAGCCTGCATCTGGCCGGCCTCGTCCTGCGCAATCTGGGCCGCTCCGAGGAGGAGGTGATGGCCCATCTGGACGCGGCCCGCGCCCGCGAGCGCGCCCGCCTGACCGAGGGCGACTGACATGTCGGCCGTCCCGGTTGTGATGCGCGCGCTTTCCTGACACTTTCCGCGCCGATGTCCACGGCGGGACGAGAGGATGCCCAACGCCCATTTCCTGCGCGCGCCCCACGTGGCGACCGCCGACGCGCCCGTCCGCCGCGACCATGGCGGCGACCTCGACGCGGCCATGGCCCATTTCGGCGGCGCGGCGCAGGACTGGATCGACTTGTCCACCGGCATCAATGCCTGCCCCTATCCCGTGCCGCCGGTGCCGGAGGCGGCCTGGACGCGCCTGCCCACGCGCGCCGACATGGCGCGCCTCGCGGCGGCGGCCGCCGCCGCCTATGGCACCACCGCCCCCCTCGTACCGCTGGCGGGGGCGCAGGCGGCCATTCAGTTGGTGCCCTTGCTCGATTCGCCCGGTGAGGCGGCGGTGCTGGCGCCCACCTATAACGAGCACCGCGCCGCTTTGGAGGCGCGCGGCTGGCGGGTGCGGGAAGCCACGCACGTCCGGGATCTGGCCGGCGCGGACCTTGCCGTGGTGGTGAACCCCAACAATCCCGACGGCCGCCTGCACGCCCCCGCCGACCTCCTGGCGCTCGGCGAGAAGGTGGGGCGCCTCGTGGTGGACGAGAGCTTCATGGACATGACGCCGGAGGCCTCGCTCGCCGCTTATGCGGCGCGCCGCGGCCTCATCGTGCTGCGCTCCTTCGGCAAGTTTTATGGCATTGCGGGCCTGAGGCTGGGCTTCGCGCTGGGGAGCGGGCCGGACATCGACCGCCTCGCCGATCTCGCCGGCCCCTGGCCGGTCTCCGGCGCTGCCATCGCCATTGGCTGCCGCGCGCTGGAGGACCGGGTCTGGGCCCGAGAGACCGCCACCCGCCTGAAAGCCGAGGCCCTGCGGCTCGACCGCCTCGCCACCTCCGCCGGCTGGCGGTGTGCCGGGGGGACGGACCTGTTCCGCCTCTATGAGGTGCCCGATGCGGTGGCTGCTCGCGCGCATTTGGCCCGTGCCGCCATCTGGGTGCGAATCTTTCCCTGGTCGCGGACCCTGGTGCGCCTCGGCCTTCCCGGCCGCGCCGCCCATTGGGCGCGGCTTGCTGCCGCCCTGGAGCGCCGCGCAGAGTGAGCCCTCAGCGCCGTCAGGCGCTCTGCGGCTCTGCAGGAGCGGGGTGCCCTAAACGCTGATCTCACCCTCCTCGAAAGACGATGCGGCGGGCGAGGGGGATCGCGGGACAGCGGCGCAAGAAACGCTCTACCCTACGATTTGTTCCGCAAAAGGCACAGGAATCGGGAATGCGGGTCGACAAAGATTCGTGCATTGCACAGACATAGCTGAGATCCTACAATTTTTTCCTGTGTAAATGATCATCGGACTGTCTTTCTCTGATGCGTATCGTTTCGTGCTTGGCCGACGAGCACAATGTCTGGCTATTGCTTCTGTCTTTCCTTGTCTGCATCGGCGGTAGCGCCATTGCCATCGGCCTGTTCCGTCGGGCCCGCCACCGCACCGGGCGCCAGAGGCTCGGCTGGATCTTCATCGCGGCGGTGTCGGCGGGCTGCGTGGTGTGGTGCACCCATTTCGTCGCCATGCTGGCCTATCGAAACGATGTTCCGGCTGTCTACGACCCCTTCAATACCGTCTTGTCGCTCTTCATCGTCATC